>NZ_JBHTRI010000030.1:0-109654 GCF_042796085.1 Streptomyces sp. NPDC056452 | reverse complement strand
GGTTCGGCGCGCGGGGGCGGGGGGGGGGCCCCGGGGGGCCCCCCCGCCCTTCCGTGCGTACGGGTCAGGCGAGCGGTCCGGTCACCGTCTCCGCGACGGCGACCAGCTTCCCTTCCCGGACGAAGGCGTCGGCTGCCGCCAGGTCGGGCGAGAGGAAGCGGTCGGGGCCCGGCCCCTGGACACCGGCGGCCCGAAGCGCCTCGATGACGGCCAGCGAGGCGGGCGCGGGGGTCAGTCCCTGGGCGGCGCGCAGTTCGACGGCGCGCGTGGCCGCGTACAGCTCGACGGCGACGATCCGCGCGAGGTTGGTGACGGCGGTACGGAGCTTGCGCGCGGCCGACCAGCCCATGGAGACGTGGTCCTCCTGCATCGCGGAGGACGGGATCGAGTCGACGGACGCCGGGACCGCGAGCCGCTTCATCTCGCTGACCAGGGCGGCCTGCGTGTACTGGGCGATCATCAGCCCGGAGTCGACACCGGCGTCGTCGGCGAGGAACGGCGGCAGCCCGTGCGAGCGGTTCTTGTCCAGGAGCCGGTCGGTGCGGCGCTCGGTGATCGAGCCGAGGTCGGCGGCGACGATCGCCAGGAAGTCGAGTACGTACGCGACGGGCGCACCGTGGAAGTTGCCGTTGGACTCCACGCGGCCGTCCGGGAGCACGACGGGGTTGTCGACGGCGGAGGCCAGCTCACGGTCGGCGACGAGCCGCCCGTGCGTGAGGGTGTCGCGTCCGGCCCCGTTGACCTGGGGTGCGCAGCGTACGGAGTAGGCGTCCTGGACCCGGGGCGCGTCGTCCTGGTGGTGGCCGGTGAGGCCTGATCCGGCCAGTACCCGCAGCATGTTGTCGGCGGAGGCGCCCTGGCCCGGGTGGGGGCGGATGGCGTGGAGCTCGGGGGCGAGGACCTTCTCCGTACCGAGGAGGCCTTCCAGGGAGAGCGCGGCGGTGATGTCCGCGGCGGTGTAGAGGTTCTTCAGGTCGGCGAGGGCCATCACGAGCATGCCGAGCATGCCGTCGGTGCCGTTGAGGAGGGCGAGGCCCTCCTTCTCGCGCAGCTCGACGGGCGTGATGCCGTGGGCGGCGAGGAGCTCACCGGCGGGGCGCACGACGCCGTCGGGGCCCTCCGCGTCACCCTCGCCCATGAGGGTCAGGGCGCAGTGCGAGAGCGGGGCCAGGTCGCCGGAGCAGCCGAGCGAGCCGTATTCGTGCACGACGGGGGTGATGCCCGCGTTGAGCACGTCGGCCATGGTCTGCGCGACCTGCGGGCGTACGCCGGTGTGCCCGGAGGCGAGCGTCTTCAGCCGCAGGAACATCAGCGCCCGCACGACCTCGCGCTCCACGTGGGGGCCCATGCCCGCCGCGTGCGAGCGCACGATGTTGCGCTGCAGCTGTGCCCGGAGGTCCGGGCTGATGTGGCGGCTGGCGAGGGCGCCGAAGCCGGTGGAGACGCCGTAGACCGGCTCGGGCTTGGCGGCCAGCGCGTCGACGATCTCCCGGGCGGCGGCCAGGGCGTCGACGGCGGCCTGCGAGAGCTCGACACGGGCGCCCCCGCGGGCCACGGCGATGACGTCCTCGGCGGTGGTACCGGACGTCCCCACCACGACTGTATGCATATCCATATTCAGAAGCGTACGGACTGAATCTCGACATGTCACTAGCGGTCGACGGGTTGACCCCTTACCGGTCCGGCATCCCGTTCCCGGGCGGCGGACTTCCGCGCAGCCTGCGGCGGTCGTGCGGCGACTTGGGCGGGGAGTCGGCGAGCCGGATCACCTCGCCGTCGCGCCCCGCCACCACCGGCCTCCTGGAATGGGCCGCCTTGGCCTGGTACTGGGCCGCGTCGGCGAGCCGGAAGAGCCGGCGCGCGGAGCGTACGGGTCCGATCTCGTCGCCGGTCGAGGCGACCCCGCAGGCGACCCCGTTGCCGAGTTCCAGGGCGACGGCCCTCGCGCAGAGCTCCTCGGAGACCCGGACCACGTCGTCCGCCGAGGGTCCCACGGTCAGCAGACAGAACTCGTCGCCACCCAGCCGTGCCGCCAGCGCCCCGGGGAGCATCGCCCCGCAGAGCGAGAGCACGGAGCCGAAACGTTCCAGCAGGCGGTCGCCGACCGCGTGGCCGTGGGTGTCGTTGACCTCCTTGAGGCCGTTCAGGTCACAGACGACCAGGCTCACCACGGCGTCCTCCATACGATGCCGCTCCACCGCCTCGTCGAGCCGGAGGTCGACTGCTCGGCGGTTGGCCAGCCCGGTCAGCGGGTCGGTGAAGGCCAGCTTGCGGACCTCCTCCAGGCGCTCGGTCTGGGCGATGCCCGCCGCGACGACGGCGGCCAGCACGGTGGCGAAGTCCGCGTCGTCCCGGTCGAACACCGGCGCACCGGCCGGACGCGCCACGTACAGCTCGCCCCAGGCCCTCCCGTGCAGGACGATCGGCGCCACCACGCAGCAGCCCCGCCCCCGCCGCCGCAGGGCCGCGACCCGCTGATGGCAGTAGGGGCGGGCACCCCGGGCCGGGGCCCCGGCGGCCGCGCTGCCGTCGGCGGTCTCCACCCAGGCGTCCGGCTCACCGCCGCCCGCCCAGCGCTCGTGCAGGAACTCGGTGATCTCCGGGAACTGGTGCACGGGGTAGGCCTCCTCGTCGGGGAACTCCTCCTCCCCCTCGGCCCGCTCCCCCGCGTTCACCAGCACCCGCAGCCTGCCCCGGTCGCGCTCCCACACGGACAGTGCCGCGAAACTGCCGCCCAGCGCCTCGCACGCCCCCAGCGCCGCGGCCCGCCAGGACTCGCGCGAGGTGTAGGCCGCCGCCATCGTCTGCGCCAGCGAAACCACGGCACGCAGACGCACATCATCACCGCCCATCACCACAGCTTAGGGAGGTTTGCGGTGATTTGATCAGTTGACAGCGCGGATGATCTTCAGCGCGTTCCGCCGGGCCGGGCCGTCACTCACCCGGCCAGTTCGGCTTCCGCTTCTCGTTGAACGCGGCCACGCCCTCGGCCCGGTCCCCGGAGAAGGCCACCGACCGCCAGGCCGCGTCCTCCACCTCGAGCCCCGCCCGCAGATCCAGCCCCTGGCCGAGCCGCAGGGCCCGCTTCGCGGCGCGCAGCCCCACCGGGGAATTGACGGCGATCCGGCCGCCGAGCGCCAGCGCCTCGTCCCGGTCCAGCCCCGCGTCGACCAGCTCGTCCACCAGCCCCAGCTCACGCGCCTCGGCCGCCTCCACCCGCCGCGCGGAGAAGACGAGCTCCGCCGCGCGCGCGGCGCCGACCCTGCGGGGCAGCAGCTGCGTACCGCCGCCGCCGGGAATGACGCCGACGGACACCTCGGGCAGTCCGACCACGGCCGTACGGTCGGCCACGATCACATCGCAGGCCAGCGCGAGCTCGAAGCCGCCACCGAGGGCGAAGCCGTGCACCGCGGCGACGGTCGGCATCGGCAGTTCGAGCACGCCCGTGTACGCGGCCCTCGCGGTGGGCCGCTGCCGTACCAGCTCGGCGTCCGTGAACGAGTTCCGCTCCTTGAGGTCCGCGCCCACGCAGAAGGCCCGCTCATGGCTGGAGGTGAGCACGGTGACGCGCACCCCCTGATCGGCGCCGAGCGCGTCGCAGGCGGCCCCGATCGAACGGGCCATGTCGGTGGACACCGCGTTCATCGCCTTGGGCCGGTCGAGCACGAGCTCGGCCACGTGCTCCTGACCCTCGTGCCGCCGCACGACGACGAACTCCCCGAACCGCTGCTCCGACGTGACGGTCATGCTGCACCCCTCCGGTTAACGAGCGTTACCGGGGGATCCTAGGCGCGCACCCGGCCCCAGCCCACCCCGGCAGCCTCAGCCCACCCCGGCAGCCTCAGCCCGTCCAGGCAACCTCAAGCCTGCCCGGGCAACCTCAAGCCCGCCCGGCGCTTGAGGGCACCTTTCGAGCCCACCCCGGGCACACCCCAGCCCGCCCGGCGCTTGAGGGCATCCTTGAGCTCGACCGCTCCCAGCCGTCCGGCGATCGAGGACCGGGGCCCGGGGGCGGAGCCCACGGTTTCGGGAAGGGGCGGGTAGGGGACGGGCCCGCCGCAGGCGCCACCCGCACCCCTCACCACGTCAGGACGCCGGCTTACCCCGCCGCGCCAGCAACCACGGCTCCACGACACCCAGCCCCCGCACAGGCCGCTGCCACATCGGCTGCAGCCCGAAGCGGTACGTCGGCAGCGGCGGCTCCTCCTCCACCGGCCGCCCCTCCTTCTCGGCCAGCCGCGCCCGCTCGGCCGCCGCCGCGACCACCTCGGCCGCCTGCGCCTCGGAGGCGGGGGCGTCACCGGTCCGCGTCAGCTCCTGGGCGAACGCGCCGTCGACCAGCACGGCGTCCTTCGGCGCTATCGAGGTCAGCCGGCTGGCCAGATTCACCGTCGTCCCGAACACATCGCCCATCCGGGTGGTGACCGTGCCGAACGCGATGCCAACCCGCAGAGCGGGCATCGTGGTGTCCTGCGCCATCGCCTCCACCAGCCGGAGCGCTATCTCACCCGCCGTGCCCGCGTCGTCCGCGGCGAAGAGGACCTCGTCGCCGAGCGTCTTGATGAGCCGTCCGCCATGGGCGGCGACCAGGTCGGCGGAGGTCGTCTCGAACGCCTCGACGAGCTCGCCGAGCTCCTCCTCCTCCAGCCGCCGGGTGAGCCGCGTGAAGCCGACCAGGTCGGCGAAGCCCACGGCGAGCCGGCGGTCGACCATCTCCTCGTCGTCCGCGGCCTGCACGACCCGGCCGGTGGCGGCGGCCAGCTGGCGCCGCCACACGTACACCAGGAATTCCTGCAGCTCCGGCAGGAGCAGCTCGACCAGCGGATAGGTGACCTCGGTACGGGTCATGCCGGGCTCGGGGGGCTCGGTCAGCCCCTCCAGGAAGGAGTCGATCTGCCACTCCGCGAGCCGCGCGGTCGTCTGCCCGGTCGACCGGGCCACCTGGATCGCCATCGGCTCGCTGAGCAGCCCGGCCTCCACGAGGCCCGCGAGGCGCCGCAGCGCCAGCACGTCCGCCTCGGTGAGCGCCTTGGCCTGCCCGATGTCGGCGAAGCCCATGGCCCGCCAGAACCGGGACGCCAGGTCCATGGAGACCCCGGCGGTCCTGGCCGCCTGGAACGGCGTGTAGCGCCGGTCGGCCCCCAGGATCAGCTGTTCCAGCCGGATCGCGAGAGGGTCGTCGGTCGGTTCGGCCGTGTGGTCGACTTCGTGATGCGGTGTCGCGTGGACCGAGGATCCCGGCGGGGGCTCCGCGCCCGCGCCTGAGTTCGTGTCGTCGACGGTCACCGGCCGCCTCCTGCCCGTTCCCTGCGCACTGCCCTGCCGATCTGTCGCTGGATCGCCTCAACGATACGGCAGGTGTGCCCCAGCTCACGTCCCCGGTTGCCCGGTTCGGGTGCGTCATGAGAGACATCGTCCGTAATCGCCTGTGCCGTCCGCGCCGTGCGTACGCCGGCGCCGGCCCGGTTCAGGTCAGCCCGCCCTCCGCTCCGCGCAGATGGACGATGTCACCGGCGGAGACCGGCTCCTGGAGCCCGTCCCCGGTGGCCAGGACCAGCCGTCCGTCGCCGTCGATCGCGACGGCCTCGCCGACGACGGACCGGTCGCCGGGCAGCTCGGCCCGCACCCTGCGGTCCAGCGTGGCGCAGCCCGCCGCGTAGGCGGCCTGCAGGCCGCTCTCGGCGGCGTCGCCGTCGGCTTCGCGCCACCGGCCGTACCACTCCTCCAGCGAGCGCAGGACGGCCCGCAGCAGCGTCTCCCGGTCGGTCGACACGGCCCCGGCGAGCGCCAGCGAACCGGCCTGGGGGGCGGGCAGCTCGGCCGCGCGCAGGGAGACGTTGAGCCCGATGCCGATGACGACGCCGTCACCGGCCCGTTCGGCGAGGATGCCGCCGGTCTTGCGCTCCGCGCCGGGCGGGGTCCCGGTCTCCCCGGGGCGGGTGCCGGAGCCCGTCGGAATGGTCACCAGGAGGTCGTTGGGCCATTTCAGTGCCATGTCGACGCCGGCGGACTGCGCGAGACCCGTCGCGGTCGCCACACCTGCCAGCAGCGGCAGCCAGCCCCAGCGCTCGGGGGGCACGTTGCCGGGGGTCAGGTAGACCGAGAAGAACAGCCCCGACCGGGGCGGCGCCGTCCAGCTCCGGTCCAGCCGCCCGCGGCCCGCGGTCTGCTCCTCGGCGACCAGCACAGTGCCCTCGGCCAGTCCGGAGGCGGCCCGTGCCGCGAGATCCGAGTTGGTGGAGCCGGTCGTCCCGACGATGTCGAGCGAGGTCCAAAGGCCGCCCGGTTTCAGCAGTCCCCGGCGCAGCGCGGCGGCGTTCAGGGGCGGTCTGTCGAGGTCCGACCAGCGGTTGTGTGGCGCATCCGGAGGTGTCATGCAACCCACATTAGGTGTGGGCAACGACGCACTGCCGAACCGTAGGCGCGCCGATACGCTACGGGTCAGTAGCTAACACCAGCCGACGAGCCGGTAGCCGTCGAGCACTTTCCGGTCCAGCACCTTTACTGGATGTACCAGCCGTCCCCGTGACCAGGCAGGGAGCCGCCACCCGATGTCCGAGCCGCAGAGCGACATCCACACGACCGCGGGCAAGATCGCGGATCTGCAGCGCCGTATTGACGAGGCCACGCACGCAGGTTCCGCACGCGCCGTCGAAAAGCAGCACGCCAAGGGCAAGTTGACCGCCCGTGAGCGCGTCGAGCTCCTGCTCGACGAAGGTTCCTTCGTGGAGCTCGACGAGTTCGCACGCCACCGGTCGACGAACTTCGGCATCGAGAAGAACCGCCCCTACGGCGACGGCGTCGTCACCGGCTACGGCACGGTCGACGGCCGTCCCGTCTGCGTGTACTCGCAGGACTTCACGATCTTCGGCGGCTCGCTCGGCGAGGTCTACGGCGAGAAGATCGTGAAGGTCATGGACTTCGCGATGAAGACCGGCTGCCCGGTCATCGGCATCAACGACGGCGGCGGAGCCCGCATCCAGGAGGGCGTGGCCGCCCTCGGCCTGTTCGCCGAGATCTTCCGGCGCAACGTGCACGCCTCGGGTGTCGTCCCCCAGATCTCCCTGATCGTCGGACCGTGCGCCGGCGGCGCGGTCTACTCCCCCGCGATCACCGACTTCACGGTCATGGTCGACCAGACCTCGCACATGTTCATCACCGGACCCGACGTCATCAAGACGGTCACCGGCGAGGACGTCGGCTTCGAGGAACTGGGCGGCGCCCGCACGCACAACACCACCTCCGGTGTCGCGCACCACATGGCGGGCGACGAGAAGGACGCCATCGAGTACGTCAAGTCCCTGCTGTCCTACCTCCCGTCGAACAACCTCTCGGAGGCTCCGGCCTTCCCCGAGGAGGCCGACCTGGAGACGACGGACGAGGACCGCGAGCTCGACACCCTCATCCCGGACTCGGCGAACCAGCCGTACGACATGCACACCGCAATCGAGCACGTGCTCGACGAGGGCGAGTTCCTGGAGACCCAGGCCCTGTTCGCGCCGAACATCATCACGGGCTTCGGCCGCATCGAGGGCTACCCCGTCGGCATCGTCGCCAACCAGCCGATGCAGTTCGCCGGCTGTCTGGACATCAACGCGAGCGAGAAGGCCGCGCGCTTCGTCCGGACCTGCGACGCGTTCAACGTGCCGGTCCTGACCTTCGTGGACGTCCCCGGCTTCCTGCCGGGCGTCGACCAGGAGTACGGCGGCATCATCCGCCGCGGCGCCAAGCTGATCTACGCGTACGCCGAGGCGACCGTCCCGCTGATCACGGTCATCACGCGCAAGGCCTTCGGCGGCGCCTACGACGTCATGGGCTCCAAGCACCTCGGCGCCGACCTCAACCTGGCCTGGCCCACCGCACAGATCGCGGTCATGGGCGCGCAGGGCGCGGTCAACATCCTGCACCGCCGCACCATCGCCGCCGCCGACGACCCGGAGACCACCCGCGCCGAACTGATGGCCGACTACGAGGACGCCCTCCTCAACCCCTACGTCGCCGCCGAGCGCGGCTACGTCGACGCGGTCATCATGCCGTCCGACACCCGGGCCCACCTCGTGAAGGGCCTGCGCCAGCTCCGCACGAAGCGCGAGTCGCTGCCCCCGAAGAAGCACGGCAACATCCCCCTCTAGGCACCGGGAGCCACCATGATCAAGGTCGTACGGGGCAATCCCACCCCGGAGGAACTGGCTGCCGCCCTCGCGGTCGTCCGGGCGCGTGCCGTGGCCGGTGCCGCGCTGCCGTCCGGCGATCCGCTGCCGCCCGAGCAGTGGTCCGACCCGGGCCGTGTCGCGCGCCGCGGAGCGATGCGGCCGGGCCCGCGGTCCTGGGCCCGGACGTACTGGCCCGTCTGACCGGGAAGCGCTGAGTCACACCGCTGCGGCGCCTGAGTACGCGTACTCAGGCGCCGCAGCCGTACCGGGACCACCATCGGAACCATGCTGTGGTCCGACCCCGAGAACAAGCCGCCGAAGGAACTGCGCGACGCCCAGGAGATGATGCGCCGCGCGGGGCTTCTGCTCGCCCTGGCCATGGTCGTCGCCATGTTCGTCCTGGGCACCCGCTGAGTCCCCGTCACGAGGGACCGGTTCCGCGTCCCGGCGGGCCGAGCCCGTGTCACAGGGGCCGAGTCCGGGTCACAAGGGCTCCGGGGCCCTTCTACGATGGCCGCTATGACTGATCAGCGCCGTCTCGTGCTCGCCTCCGCCTCCCCCGCCCGTCTCGGCCTCCTGCGCCAGGCGGGCTTCGCCCCCGAGGTGATCGTCAGCGGCGTGGACGAGGACGCGCTCTCGGCCCCGACACCGGCCGAGCTGGCGCTCGTACTGGCCGAGGCCAAGGCCGCCGCCGTCGCGGCCCGCCCCGAAGCCTCCGGCGCGCTGGTCATCGGCTGCGACTCCGTCCTCGAGCTGGACGGTGAGGCGCTCGGCAAGCCCGCCGACAGCGAGGAGGCCACCGCACGCTGGAAGTCCATGCGCGGCCGGTCCGGAGTCCTGCAGACGGGGCACAGCGTGATCGACACGGCGACCGGCCGTACGGCGTCGGCGACCGCGTCCACCGTCGTCAGGTTCGGCGAGCCGACCGACGCCGAGGTGGCCGCCTACGTCGCCTCCGGCGAGCCGCTCCATGTCGCGGGCGCGTTCACCCTGGACGGCCGCTCGGCGCCCTTCGTCGACTCGATCGAGGGCGACCACGGCAACGTCATCGGGCTCTCACTGCCCCTGCTGCGCCGCCTGCTCGGCGAACTCGACCTCTCGGTAACCGATTTGTGGGTCTGAGCGGACCGGTGTCACGCCGGTGCGGGCGCCCCGGCTCCGGCGCCGCTCCCGCTGGTGCCGGTCTCCTTCTCGTCGCTTCCCGCCTCACGGCGTCCGTACGCCACCAGGGTCAGCACGATCAGTCCCAGGACGACCATCATGAAAGCGAACGCGGTCCAGCCGACCAGTCCGACCACCACGGCGCCCAGCACCACGTGCACGACCGCGCACCCGATGAGGGCGATCCTGCCGATCCGGCCCGGCGCGCGGTCACGGATCCCGGCCAGCAGCGGGATGAGACCGCACGCCACGAGCAGGAGCCCGGAGAAGCCGCCCATCACCCATGTGCCGGTGGACATCACGTCCGGGTCCATGCCCGCCAGGGACATCTTCTGATTGTCGACGACCGTTGCGAGGATGCCGTTGATGAGCACGATGCCCGCGGCTTCCCCGAACAGAACGATCGCGGTTATGACGGCCACTGATCTGCGCACCACGGCGCCCACCCCCTGTTACCTGTAGTACCTGCGATACAGCGCGGACCCTACTAACCGGTAATCCTTCGGACAAGGGGTCGCGCAGTCCTCGCGCCACCTCGTACGTTCGGCAAAGATTCCATCGGCCGTTCGTAGGGTGTCCACAAAGAAACACTGCATGTGGCTGACCGTACGAACAGAGACTTGGACCACACCTCGTGGCTACTGTGCGGTTAAGGATCGCGGCGTACCGTGGTGCGACAAGGGATTTCGCGACTCGAGCAAGCCTCGAATCACACTCCGTGTGGGCAAGTTCACCTTTGGGGACGGGTCGTACGGCCGTGTCGGTAGTCCCTAAACTCAGCTTGTTCTCAAGGAGGGAGTCATCGTGCGCAAGGTGCTCATCGCCAACCGTGGCGAAATCGCTGTCCGCGTTGCTCGGGCGTGCCAGGATGCCGGAATCGCGAGCGTAGCGGTCTACGCCGATCCGGACCGGGATGCTCTGCATGTCCGCGCGGCCGACGAGGCGTTCGCTCTGGGCGGTGACACTCCGGCGGCCAGTTACCTGGACATGGGCAAGGTCCTGCAGGCGGCCAAGGACTCCGGGGCGGATGCGATCCACCCCGGCTACGGCTTCCTCTCGGAGAACGCCGAGTTCGCCCAGGCCGTCCTGGACGCGGGCCTGACCTGGATCGGCCCGCCCCCGCAGGCGATCCGTGACCTCGGTGACAAGGTCGCCGCCCGGCACATCGCCCAGCGTGCCGGCGCGCCGCTCGTCGCCGGCACCCCCGACCCGGTCTCCGGCTCGGACGAGGTCGTCGCGTTCGCCGAGCAGAACGGCCTGCCGATCGCGATCAAGGCCGCCTTCGGCGGCGGCGGGCGCGGCCTGAAGGTCGCCCGCACCCTCGAGGAGATCCCCGAGCTCTACGACTCCGCCGTCCGTGAGGCCGTCGCCGCGTTCGGGCGCGGCGAGTGCTTCGTCGAGCGCTACCTCGACAAGCCCCGCCACGTGGAGACCCAGTGCCTGGCCGACTCCCACGGCAACGTCGTCGTCGTCTCCACCCGTGACTGCTCGCTGCAGCGCCGCCACCAGAAGCTCGTCGAGGAAGCCCCCGCGCCGTTCCTCTCCGAGGCGCAGAACGCCGAGCTGTACGCCGCGTCGAAGGCCATCCTGAAGGAGGCCGGCTACGTCGGTGCCGGCACCGTGGAGTTCCTCGTCGGCACCGACGGCACGATCTCCTTCCTCGAGGTCAACACCCGCCTCCAGGTCGAGCACCCGGTCACCGAGGAGGTCACCGGCCTCGACCTCGTCCGCGAGATGTTCCGCATCGCCGACGGCGAGGAGCTCGGCTACGGCGACCCCGCCGTGCGCGGCCACTCCTTCGAGTTCCGGATCAACGGCGAGGACCCGGGCCGCGGGTTCCTGCCCGCCCCCGGCACCGTCACCACCTTCAACCCGCCCTCCGGCCCCGGTGTCCGCCTCGACGCGGGCGTCGAGTCCGGCAGCGTCATCGGCCCCGCCTGGGACTCCCTCCTCGCCAAGCTCATCGTGACCGGTGCGACACGTGAGCAGGCACTGCAGCGCGCGGCCCGCGCCCTGGGCGAGTTCACCGTCGAGGGCATGGCCACCGCCATCCCCTTCCACCGTGCCGTCGTCGCCGACCCGGCGTTCACCGCCGACCCGTTCCGCGTCCACACCCGGTGGATCGAGACGGAGTTCGTCAACACCATCCCCGCCTTCGCCGTCCCCGCCGACACCGAAGCGGACGAAGAGTCGGGCCGCGAGACCGTCGTCGTCGAGGTCGGCGGCAAGCGCCTCGAGGTGTCCCTGCCCTCCTCGCTCGGCATGAGCCTGGCCCGCACCGGCCTCGCCGCCGGCGCCAAGCCCAAGCGCCGTGCCGCGAAGAAGGCCGGCTCCGCCGCCTCCGGCGACACCCTCGCCTCCCCCATGCAGGGCACCATCGTCAAGATCGCCGTCGAGGAAGGCCAGGAAGTCAAGGAAGGCGACCTCATCGTCGTCCTCGAAGCGATGAAGATGGAACAGCCCCTCAACGCGCACCGCTCCGGCACCGTCAAGGGCCTGGCCGCCGAGGTCGGCAGCTCCGTCTCCTCCGGCGCCATGATCTGCGAGATCAAGGACTGAGAGCTCTTCTCGACCCGGGGGCCCGGTCGCTGTCGATGACGTACCCGACAACGACCGGGCCCTCGGTGGCATCCTGGACGCAGGCGGAGACCAGGAGGACAGCGCGATGGCGATGAGCACGGCACGGACACCGGACCGGCCGATGCGCGCCGACGCGCGCCGCAACTACGAGCGGCTGGTCGGCGAGGCCCGCACGTCCTTCGCCGAGCACGGTACGGATGCCTCGCTCGAGGACATCGCCCGGCAGGCCGAGGTCGGCATCGGCACGCTGTACCGGCACTTCCCGAACCGGCACGCGCTGATGAACGCGGTGTTCCAGGAAGCCCTGGCCTCACTGCTCGCCCGCTCCCACGAACTGGCGGAGGCGGAACAGCCGTGCAGGGCGCTGGTGGAGTGGCTGGGCGCGATCGTCACCCATGCCGGTGAGTACCGAGGCCTGGCACAGGCGCTCATGTCGGCGTCGGGCGACACGACTTCGGCCCTGGCGCAGTGCAATGTGCCCCTGCGTCAGGCGGGGGCGCGGCTGCTGGCGCGGGCCCAGGCGAGCGGTTCGGTGCGGGCGGACGTCTCGATCGACGATCTGCTCCAGCTGACGAACGCGATCGCGCTGGCGGCCGAGCAGACTCCGTCGGATCCCGGCCTGGCCGACCGCCTTCTGATGCTGACGCTCCAGGGCCTGAAGAGCGGGGCGGCCGCACCTGGCCCACAGGGCGGCTGAGGCCGTCCCCCGGGCCCCGGTTTCGGATGGCGGACGGAGAAAGGCCGCCGCACGCGCCCCCGCTACCGCCGCCGCAGGTCCGCCACCCGGGCACGCTCCCCCGGTCCCTGCTCTGCCAGCGCCGCCGCACTCCGCAGCTGCGGCGGTCCCAGACCCGAGTGGCCCCCGGGCTGGGTGCGGCGCTGGCCCGGGAGCGGCATGTCCCGCCGGGGCCGGTGGCCCGCGCCGCTCTCACCGCCGGAGGACTCCGCGTCGGGTCCCGCGACCGTGATCTCCACGCCCTGGTCCGCCAGAGCCTGCAGCTCGGTGGCGGCACGCTCGTCGTGGACCGGTGGTTCGTCCGTCACCAGCCGGGTGATCAGCTCCGTGGGCACCGTCTGGAACATGGTGTCGGAGCCGAGCTTGGTGTGGTCCGCGAGGACCACCACCTCGGCCGCCGCCTGTACCAGCGCCCGGTCGACGCTCGCCGAGAGCATGTTGGACGTGGACAGCCCGCGCTCGGCGGTCAGCCCGCTCCCGGAGAGGAACGCACGGGACACCCGCAGCCCCTGGAGGGACTGCTCGGCCCCGCTGCCCACGAGCGCGTAGTTGCTCCCGCGCAGCGTGCCGCCGGTCATCACCACTTCCACCCGGTTGGCATGGGCCAACGCCTGGGCGACGAGCAGCGAGTTGGTGACCACGGTCAGACCGGGAACACGCGCGAGCCGGCGGGCCAGCTCCTGCGTGGTCGTTCCGGCGCCGACCACAATGGCCTCGCCTTCACCGACGAGGCCGGCGGCCAGGTCGGCAATAGCCGTTTTCTCCGCGGTGGAGAGATGGGATTTCTGCGGAAAGCCGGACTCCCGCGTAAAACCGCCCGGCAAAACCGCACCGCCATGCCGGCGGTCGAGGAGTCCTTCTGCCTCCAGTGCCCGCACGTCCCGCCGTACGGTCACTTCGGAGGTCTGGACGACGCGGGCGAGCTCACGGAGCGATACCGCCCCGTTGGCGCGCACCATTTCGAGGATCAACTGACGACGTTCTGCAGCGAACACGAAACTGACAGTAACCTGGCCGTAGGTTGCTTTTCAGCAGTTTGCGCCGAATAAGAGAAGTTGTACATGCGCAGGGCCCCCTAGTGGTATAGGAGGCCCTGTTGGTGTTCATGAGGGGTCCGGGAGATGCCCGGGAGATGCACAAACGCCCTGTCAGGACGCCGGGGACGCCGGGAGTTGCCGGTTCGCCGGCAGCCCGTCGGGTCCTGCCTACGCCTCGCCCGCCCGCTTACGGGTGTGCAACTGCCGGGCCACTTCTGCGATCGATCCGGACAGGGACGGGTACACGGTGAACGCGTTCGCGATCTGCTCCACGGTCAGGTTGTTGTCGACCGCGATCGAGATCGGATGAATCAGTTCGCTGGCCCGAGGCGCGACGACACAGCCGCCGACCACGATGCCGGTTCCGGGCCGGCAGAAGATCTTGACGAAGCCGTCCCGGATGCCCTGCATCTTGGCGCGCGGGTTGCGCAGCAGCGGCAGCTTCACGACGCGGGCGTCGATCTTGCCGGAGTCGACATCGGCCTGGCTGTATCCGACCGTGGCGATCTCGGGGTCGGTGAAGACGTTGGAGGAGACCGTCTTCAGGTTCAGCGGAGCCACCGCGTCCCCGAGGAAGTGGTACATCGCGATCCGGCCCTGCATCGCGGCGACGGAGGCCAGCGCGAAGATGCCGGTGACGTCGCCGGCCGCGTACACGCCGGGGGCGCTCGTGCGGGAGACCCGGTCGGTCCGGATGTGGCCGGACTCCTTGAGCAGGACCCCGGACTCCTCCAGGCCCATCCCCGCGGTGTTGGGGATCGCGCCGACGGCCATCAGGCAGTGCGTACCGGAGATGACGCGGCCGTCGGCCAGCGTGACCTCGACGCGGTCCCCGACGCGCTTCGCGGACTGGGCCCGGGAGCGGGCCATGACGTTCATGCCGCGGCGCCGGAAGACGTCCTCCAGGACGGCTGCGGCGTCGGGGTCCTCGCCCGGGAGGACCCGGTCGCGGGAGGAGACGAGGGTGACGCGGGAGCCGAGCGCCTGGTAGGCGCCGGCGAACTCGGCGCCGGTCACACCGGAGCCGACCACGATGAGCTCCTCGGGGAGCTCGTCCAGGTCGTAGACCTGGGTCCAGTTCAGGATGCGCTCGCCGTCGGGCAGGGCGTCCGGGATCTCCCGGGGGTGGGCACCGGTCGCTATCAGGACGGCGTCGGCGGTGAGGCGCTCCTCGGTGCCGTCGGCCGCGGTCACCACGACCTGGCGGGAGCCGTCGGCGGCCTGGAGGCCCTCGAGGCGGCCCCGGCCGCGCATGACCCTGGCACCGGCGCGGGTGACGGAGGCGGTGATGTCGTGGGACTGGGCGAGCGCCAGGCGCTTGACCCGTCGGTTGACCTTGCCGAGGTCGACACCGACCACGCGCGCCGCCTGCTCCATGTGCGGCGTGTCGTCGGCGACGATGATGCCGAGTTCCTCGTACGAGGAGTCGAAGGTGGTCATCACCTCGGCCGTCGCGATCAGGGTCTTCGAGGGTACGCAGTCGGTGAGTACCGACGCGCCGCCGAGGCCGTCGCAGTCGACGACGGTCACCTCGGCGCCGAGCTGGGCGCCCACCAGTGCCGCCTCGTAGCCGCCGGGGCCACCGCCGATGATCACGATCCGGGTCACGAAAAGTCCGCCTCGCGTGGTGTCTTCCCGCGGCCGTCTGCCGCCCCGGCCGGGGGTCCGGGGGATCGCCCCGGGGAATGCAGTACGTAATTCATTGTCCCGCACGCGCCAAGGTGCTTCGCCCCGGGGCCCTCCATACGGGAACGAGGCCGATCGGGCCACGGCCTCCGGGCCCGATGACACACCCCGGACGACGCCCCGGCCGGGGGCTTCCTCACGGGAATCGGCACGCGCCCCGCCACCTCCCGTACCCTCGACCCCATGTCGCTCTACGCCGCGTACGCCGGCAACCTCGACGCGCGGCTGATGACGCGCCGCGCTCCGCATTCCCCGCTGCGCGGCACCGGCTGGCTCAACGGCTGGCGGCTGACGTTCGGCGGGGAGCAGATGGGCTGGGAGGGCGCGCTCGCCACGGTCGTGGAGGCGCCGCGTTCCCAGGTCTTCGTCGCGCTGTACGACCTGGCGCCGATGGACGAGGACTCCATGGACCGCTGGGAGGGTGTCGGCCTCGACATCTACCGGCGGATGCGGGTGCGCGTGCACACCCTGGACGGCGAGGAGCCGGCCTGGATGTACGTGCTGAACGGCTACGAGGGCGGGCTGCCGTCCGCCCGCTATCTGGGCGAGGTGGCCGACGCCGCCGAGTCCGCGGGCGCGCCGCACGACTATGTGATGGGCCTGCGCAAGCACCCCTGCTGAGCCCCCCGCGGAGCCTGTGCCGATCCCCTGTTGAACGGCACTCGCCGTGGCACTGCCGCACCACTTTCGTACGAAAGTACGAGTACGACAGGCCAGACTCTGAACCTGCGCATCTACGCGCGTAGGGATTCACCGGTTACCCTCATCCGCGTGAACGCATCTGTTATTCCGGACCACATCCAGGGCGACCCCCACGTCGCCGCAGCCGACGCCGCCGCCCGCCTGCGCGAGCTCACCGGTGCCGAGACCCATGACGTCGCCCTCGTGATGGGCTCCGGGTGGGCCCCCGCCGGCGATGCGCTCGGCGCGCCGGAGGCCGAGTTCCCGGTGACCGCACTGCCCGGATTCCCGGCGCCCGCGGTGGAGGGGCACGGCGGCACGATCCGCTCGTACCGCATCGGCGAGAAGCGCGCCCTGGTCTTCCTCGGCCGCACGCACTACTACGAGGGCCGCGGCGTCGCCGCCGTCGCCCACGGTGTCCGCACGGCCGTCGCCGCGGGCTGCAAGACCATCGTCCTGACGAACGGCTGCGGCGGTCTCCGCGAGGGCATGCGCCCCGGACAGCCCGTCCTCATCAGCGACCACATCAACCTCACGGCGGCGTCGCCGATCATCGGCGCCAACTTCGTCGACCTGACCGACCTGTACTCGCCGCGGCTGCGCGCGCTGTGCAAGGAGATCGACGAGACGCTCGAAGAGGGCGTGTACGTGCAGTTCCCCGGCCCGCACTACGAGACTCCGGCCGAGATCAACATGGTGCGCGTGATGGGCGGCGACCTCGTCGGCATGTCCACCGTGCTGGAGGCCATCGCGGCCCGCGAGGCGGGCGCGGAGGTGCTGGGGATCTCCCTGGTCACGAATCTGGCCGCCGGCCTGAGCGGTGAGCCCCTCAACCACGAAGAGGTCCTCCAGGCCGGCCGCGACTCGGCCGCCCGGATGGGTTCGCTGCTGGCCCGGGTCCTCGACCGGATCTGAGCCGACCGGCCTCGCCGGCGTCCGGGGCGCGGCGGTCGGGGGCAGAGCCCCCGCAGCGCCCCTCCCCGGCCCCCACAACCGCACCGCAGAAAGGCGGACACCGTGCAGCAGGACCTCATCACGCGGGCCAGGACCTGGCTCGCCGAGGACCCGGACCCCGAGACCCGCGCGGAGCTCGCCGGACTCATCGACGCCGGAGACCTCGCCGCGCTCGCCGACCGCTTCGCGGGCACCCTGCAGTTCGGCACGGCAGGCCTGCGCGGTGAGCTCGGCGCGGGCCCGATGCGGATGAACCGGTCCGTCGTCATCCGCGCCGCCGCCGGCCTCGCCGCGTATCTGACGGCGCAGGGGCAGGCCGGCGGACTCGTCGTCATCGGCTACGACGCCCGCTACAAGTCGGCCGACTTCGCCCGCGACACCGCGGCCGTGATGACCGGAGCGGGCCTCCGCGCCGCCGTGCTCCCCCGCCCGCTGCCCACCCCCGTCCTCGCGTACGCCATAAGGCATCTGGGCGCCGTTGCGGGCGTGGAGGTCACCGCCAGCCACAATCCGCCGCGCGACAACGGCTACAAGGTCTACCTGGGTGACGGCTCGCAGATCGTGCCGCCGGCCGACGCGGAGATCGCCGCCGCGATCGCGGCGGTCGGCCCGCTGGAGACCGTGCCGCGCCCCGAGGCCGGCTGGCAGACCCTCGGCGACGAGGTCCTGGACGCCTACCTCGCCCGTACGGACACCGTCCTCGGTCACGGCTCCCCGCGTACCGCGCGCACCGTCTACACGGCCCTGCACGGCGTCGGCACCTCCGTCCTCACGGCAGCCTTCGCACGGGCCGGTTTCCCCGCACCCGTGCTCGTCGCCGAGCAGGCGGAGCCCGACCCGGCGTTCCCCACCGTCGCCTTCCCCAATCCGGAAGAGCCCGGCGCCATGGATCTCGCTTTCGCGACCGCGCGCCGCTCGGATCCGGACATCATCATCGCCAACGACCCGGACGCCGACCGCTGCGCCGTCGCCGTGCCGGACGCGTCCACGGACGGCGGCTGGCGGATGCTGCGCGGCGACGAGGTGGGCGCACTGCTGGCCGCTCACCTGGTGGACCGGGGCGCCACGGGCGTGTTCGCCGAGTCGATCGTGTCCTCGTCCCTGCTGGGCCGGATCGCCGAGAAGGCGGGCCTCGGCTACGAGGAGACGCTGACGGGCTTCAAGTGGATCGCCCGCGTCGAGGGGCTGCGCTACGGGTACGAGGAGGCGCTGGGCTACTGCGTGGACCCGGACGGGGTCCGCGACAAGGACGGCATCACGGCCGCGCTGCTGATCGCCGAACTCGCCTCCGTACTGAAGGAGAAGGGCCGCACCCTCCTCGACCTGCTCGACGACCTCGCGCTCGCGCACGGCCTGCACGCCACGGACCAGCTGTCGGTCCGCGTCGAGGACCTGACGGTCATCGCCGACGCCATGCGCCGCCTGCGGGAGAACCCCCCGGCCGCGCTGGCCGGCCTCCCCGTCACCTCGGCCGAGGACCTGTCCCGGGGTACGGAGCAGCTGCCGCCCACGGACGGTCTGCGCTACCACCTCACGGGCGCCCGGGTCATCGTCCGCCCGAGCGGCACCGAGCCGAAGCTCAAGTGCTACCTGGAGGTCGTGGTGCCGGTCGCCTCGGCGGACGAGCTGCCCGCGGCCCGGGAACGGGCAACGGAGCTGCTCGACGGCATCAAGCGCGACCTGGCTGCCGCCGCCGGCATCTGAGGGCCGACGGGTGGGGCCGGTGCGTCCGGGCATCGGCTCCGTGCGTCCCTGCCGTCAGGGAGGCCCACGGCGCACACGTCCGGCGCCTCAGGCGATCGCGAGCAGCACCACGAGCAGCACCGCGCCGACGACGGCCGGGGCGATCACCTCGTACGCCCAGCGCACCGACGCCGTGGTCACGGCCTCCTCCGTGCGCCTGCCCGCCCGCTCGGCCAGCTCCCGCAGGTCCCGCACGGACTGGTCGGCGGCGGCGGCGCGGGCCTGCATGTCGCGGACGTCGGCGTGCACGGAGGTCCGGCCGTACGGGTCGTCGTGCGCCTCCCGGGTCGCCTTGCGCGCCGCACGCTTGCGCTCGCGCAGCGATACGGGCACCGCCCAGAGCTGGTACTTCCTGCCGTCCTGGGTGAACAGTTCGCTGGAGTACGAGGCCCGGACGTCGGAGACGTCGGTCCAGGGCAGCACGATCGTCCGGAACGGGTTGCGGATGCGGATCCGCTCCTCGTCGGCGAACACCGCCGGCCGCAGGGTGAATGCCACGATCAGCGGAATCAGGGTCAGCAGCGCGGCCAGCGCCTGCCACGGCACCCACCCGTTGCCCCGGACCACCGCGTCGCCGCCGATCCAGCCGACCAGCAGGATCAGCAGCGCGCCGCTGACCAGCCCGGCGACCGACCGGAAGGTCCGGTCGGCGTAGGCGGGCTCGGCGGGAGGTGTGGGGCTCGTCATGGTCCCGATTCTGCCTGACGGGCGCGGGCGGTGGCGGGGCGCCCGTCCGGCGGCCTCGTCCGGCCTGCGGGAGACGCAGAAACGGGGAGGGCCCTGTACAGGTCGCTACGCGCGTAGATATGCTCATGTGGTGACCATGCCCACCACTGCACCTGCATTCGCCGACGCGACGGCGTCCGACAGTGCGCTGCGCCGCTTCCTGCACGGGCTGCCCGGCGTCGACACCGTCGGCCTCGAAGCGCGCGCCGCCTCTCTCGGTACCCGATCGATCAAGACGACTGCCAAGGCGTACGCCATCGATCTCGCCATCTCGATGATCGACCTGACGACGCTGGAAGGCGCGGACACCCCGGGCAAGGTCCGGGCTCTCGCCGCCAAGGCCGTCAACCCCGACCCCACCGACCGCACGACCCCGCGCACCGCCGCGGTCTGCGTCTACCCCGACATGGCGGCGACCGCCGCCGCAGCACTGGCCGGCTCCGGAGTGAAGGTGGCGTCCGTGGCGACGGCCTTCCCCGCCGGGCGCGCCGCGCTGGACGTCAAGCTCGCGGACGTCCGCGACGCCGTGGCGGCAGGGGCCGACGAGATCGACATGGTGATCGATCGCGGCGCCTTCCTCTCCGGCCGTTACCTGAAGGTGTACGAGGAGATCCTCGCCGTGAAGGCCGAGTGCGGCTCGGCCCGGCTGAAGGTGATCTTCGAGACCGGCGAGCTGTCCACGTACGACAACATCCGGCGGGCCTCCTGGCTCGGGATGCTGGCGGGAGCGGACTTCATCAAGACCTCGACCGGCAAGGTCGGGACCAACGCCACACCGGCGAACACGCTGCTGATGCTGGAGGCCGTGCGCGACTTCCGGGAGCAGACCGGGGTGCAGATCGGTGTGAAGCCCGCGGGCGGCATCCGCACGTCCAAGGACGCGATCAAGTTCCTGGTCCTGGTGAACGAGACGGCGGGCGAGGACTGGCTGGACAACCACTGGTTCCGCTTCGGCGCCTCCAGCCTGCTGAACGACCTGCTGATGCAGCGCCAGAAGCTCAGCACCGGCCGTTACTCCGGCCCCGATTACGTGACGGTGGACTGATCCCCATGGCATCTGTATTCGATTACGCACCGGCTCCGGAGTCCCGCTCCGTCGTCGACATCGCCCCCTCGTACGGCCTGTTCATCGACGGCGAGTTCACCGAGGCCGCCGACGGCAAGGTCTTCAAGACGGTCAGCCCGTCGTCCGAGGAGGTGCTCTCCGAGGTCGCCAGGGCCGGCGCCGAGGACGTGGACCGGGCCGTGAAGGCCGCCCGCAGGGCGTTCGAGAAGTGGTCGGCGCTGCCCGGCTCCGAGCGCGCCAAGTACCTGTTCCGGATCGCCAGGATCATCCAGGAGCGCTCCCGCGAACTGGCCGTCCTGGAGACCCTGGACAACGGCAAGCCGATCAAGGAGACCCGCGACGCGGACCTCCCGCTCGTCGCCGCGCACTTCTTCTACTACGCGGGCTGGGCCGACAAGCTCGACCACGCCGGGTACGGGGCCGACCCGCGCCCGCTCGGAGTGGCCGGACAGATCATCCCGTGGAACTTCCCGCTCCTGATGCTCGCGTGGAAGATCGCCCCGGCGCTCGCCACCGGCAACACGGTCGTGCTGAAGCCCGCGGAGACGACCCCGCTCTCCGCGCTCTTCTTCGCCGACATCTGCCGCCAGGCGGGCCTGCCCAAGGGTGTCGTCAACATCCTGACGGGGTACGGGGACGCGGGTTCGGCGCTCGTCGAGCACCTCGACGTCAACAAGGTCGCCTTCACGGGATCGACCGCGGTCGGCAAGGCCATCGCCCGCCAGATCGCCGGCACGGGCAAGAAGGCCACGCTGGAGCTGGGCGGCAAGGGCGCCAACATCGTCTTCGACGACGCGCCCGTCGACCAGGCCGTCGAGGGCATCGTCAACGGGATCTTCTTCAACCAGGGGCAGGTCTGCTGCGCGGGCTCGCGGCTCCTCGTACAGGAGTCCGTCCAGGACGAGGTGCTGCACTCCCTCAAGCGCCGTCTGTCCACGCTCCGTCTCGGCGACCCGCTGGACAAGAACACCGACATCGGCGCGATCAACTCCGAGGAGCAGCTCTCCCGGATCACCGCGCTCGTCGAGACGGGCGAGGCGGAGGGCGCCGAGCGCTGGTCCGCCCCGTGCGAACTGCCGTCCTCCGGCTACTGGTTCGCACCGACCCTGTTCACCGGCGTCACGCAGGCGCACCGGGTGGCCCGCGACGAGATCTTCGGTCCGGTGCTGTCGGTGCTCTCCTTCCGTACGCCGGACGAGGCCGTCGCCAAGGCCAACAACAGCCAGTACGGCCTCTCGGCGGGCATCTGGACGGAGAAGGGCTCCCGCATCCTCGCGGTGGCGAACAAGCTCCGTGCGGGCGTCGTCTGGGCCAACACGTTCAACAAGTTCGACCCGACCTCGCCGTTCGGCGGATACAAGGAGTCGGGCTTCGGCCGCGAAGGCGGCCGCCACGGTCTGGAGGCCTACCTCGATGTCTGACGGACGACTGAGCGTCTTCAAGACCTACAAGCTGTACGTCGGGGGCAAGTTCCCCCGCTCCGAGAGCGGCCGGGTGTACGAGGTGACGGACTCCAAGGGCAGGTGGCTGGCGAACGCCCCGCAGTCCTCCCGCAAGGACGCGCGCGACGCCGTCGTGGCGGCGCGCAAGGCGTTCGGCGGCTGGTCGGGAGCGACCGCGTACAACCGCGGCCAGGTCCTCTACCGCGTCGCGGAGATGCTGGAGGGCCGCCGGGAGCAGTTCGTACGGGAGGTGGCGGACGCCGAGGGACTGTCGAAGTCCAAGGCGGCGGCCGTCGTCGACGCGGCGATCGACCGCTGGGTCTGGTACGCGGGCTGGACCGACAAGATCGGCCAGATCGTGGGCGGGGCGAACCCGGTCGCGGGGCCGTACTTCAACCTGTCCACCCCGGAGCCGACGGGTGTCGTCACGGTCCTGGCCCCGCAGGAGTCGTCGTTCCTGGGCCTGATCTCGGTGATCGCACCGGTGATCGCCACCGGTAACACGGCGGTCGTCATCGCCTCGGCCGACGCCCCGCTGCCCGCGCTCTCGCTGGGCGAGGTGCTGGCCACCTCGGACCTGCCGGGCGGTGTGGTGAACATCCTGTCGGGGAAGACCGCGGAGCTCGCCGCTCCGCTGGCGTCCCACCAGGACGTCAACGCGATCGACCTCACGGGTGCGGTCGCGGGCAGCGAGCTCGCGAAGGATCTGGAGATCGCGGCGGCGGACAACGTGAAGCGGGTTCTTCGTCCACAGGCTGTGGACGGCGCGGACTGGACCGCCGATCCGGGCACACGCCGTCTGACGGCCTTCCTGGAGACCAAGACGGTCTGGCACCCGACGGGCGCCCTGGGAGCCTCAGGCTCCTCGTACTGACCCCCGCCTGCCCCCTTGGGCACAGCACGCAGGGCCGCCCCCCGGGGCGGCCCTGCGTGCTGTGCGCGTGCTTCCGTGCGCGCGTCAGCCGGTGATCAGGCCGGTCACCTGTCCCACCACGGGCAGATCACCGAGCGCCGCGCCACTGGTCAGCGGGTCGGTGACGATGGCCGTCGTCACCGGCTTGAAGTCGGCGATCTGCGTACCCACGGCGTTGTCCAGCGGGTCCACCCCCGTCCCGGCCAGCGGGTCGAGCTGCAGATCGGTGATGGGCGCGACGGCACCGGCGAGCCCGTATCCGAGCGCGCTGGTCAGTGCGGGCGCCGCCGCGTCGCTGACCGCTCCGAGGGTGCTGTCCGCGCCGGTGGCCGGAGCGGCGGGCAGCGGTGCCGCCTGAGCCGCCGCACCTCCCGCACCGAGCGCCGCGCCCAGCGCGGTGAGGGTCAGACCGGCGCGCAGCAGGGCGCGGCGCCGGGGCTTGGAGAGTGCATGACGTGCCATGTTTTCCCACCTGATCGAGGCTGGTCGAGTAATCATTCGTGCGCGCAGAGTAGTTGAGGTGTGATGCTCGATACCAACAGGACCTCCCGGGGATCCCCTGCGCGGGTCAATGCCTCACACTTCTGTTCTGTGAGTTCCCAACCGATCCCCACGCGTGTCGTGCTGCTCGCCGGCCCCTCCGGCTCCGGCAAGTCCTCCCTCGCCGCCCGTACCGGTCTCCCGGTGCTGCGGCTGGACGACTTCTACAAGGAGGCCAACGACCCGACGCTGCCTCTGGTCACCGGCAGCACGGACATCGACTGGGACTCGGCGCGGTCCTGGGACGCGGACGGGGCGGTCGCCGCCATCGCCGAGCTGTGCCGCACCGGGCGTACGGACGTCCCGGTGTACGACATCGCCACGAGCTCCCGGGTCGGCCGTGAGGGACTCGACATAGAACGCACGCCCCTGTTCGTCGCCGAGGGCATCTTCGCCGCGGACATCGTGGAGCGCTGCCAGGAACTGGGCCTGCTCGCGGACGCGCTGTGCCTGCGCGGTCGCCCGTCGACGACGTTCCGGCGGCGGCTGCTGCGGGATCTGCGCGAGGGCCGGAAGTCGGTTCCGTTCCTGCTGCGCCGCGGCTGGCGCCTGATGCGGGCCGAGCGGCGCATCGTGGCCCGCCAGACCGCGCTGGGCGCGTACCCGTGCGGCAAGGCCGAGGCCCTGGGCCGCCTGGCCGCGGCCGCGGCGGGCCGCTGCCGCCGGACGACGGCGGCGGCAGCCTCACCGGCCCCGCCCGCGTCCTGAGGCTCCGGACCGCACCACTTCGGACCGCGCACGGCACAACGCAGCGGGGCCGGACAGGACCCCCCGGCCCGTCCGACCCCGCCACGCACTACCCCCGTACCGCCGCTTCCCCCGAAGCCGCGGCCCGTTCCCCCGTTCCCCCCTGCGCCTCAGGCCACCAGCTCGCCGAAGGACTCCTCCTCGTCACGGCCGAAGCTGAGGACCTCGTCCTCGCGCAGCCGGCGGAGCGACCGCCAGATGCTCGACTTCACCGTGCCGACACTGATGTCGAGGATGGACGCGATCTCCGGGTCCGTGCGGCCCTCGTAGTAGCGGAGGACCAGCATCGTGCGCTGGAGTTCCGGCAGCCGTGCGAGGGCCTGCCAGAGCACCGCCCGCAGCTCCGTGCCGCGCATCGCGTCCGTGTCGCCCACCGTCTCCGGCAGCTCCTCGGTCGGGTACTCGTTGAGCTTGCGCCTGCGCCAGGCGCTGATGTGCAGATTGGTCATGGTGCGGCGGAGGTATCCGCCGACCGCCGCCTTGTCACTGATCCTGTCCCACGCCCGGTACGTCGAGAAGAGGGCGCTCTGCAGCAGGTCCTCGGCCTCGAACCGGTCGCCGGTCAGGTGGTAGGCGGTCGCGTACAGGGAGGCGCGGCGCTCCTGGACGTAGGCCGTGAACGCCGCTTCGGCGTCCTCGGTCCGCTCCAGGGGCTTCCGCTCCCCCGTGGCCTCCCCGTACGCGGTTTCCCCGGTGGCCCCGTTTCCCCCGTGGCCCCCGTTTCCCCCCGTGGGCGCGTCGACCATCGTCAGATACGACGAGTGCTGACGCCCGGCGCCGCGGAAGCACCCCCGCCCTCCCCCGGCGCCGGACTTCTCCGGGCTCCGGCCGACGTCGTGGAGACGCGTGACAACTGCGCTTGAGGTGGTGCTGTGCAGTGCGTTCATCTCGCGCCCCCCGTCGGTGGAGTCCGTTCGTTCCCTGTGCCAATGAGCTTGCCGGGGCAGTTTCATGGCGCTGTCCCCCGACTGTCACAGGCCTGTCACAGGGCATGTTGACCGCGTCCCGGGGGCGTCGGAGTGCATGGGGAGACAGATCCAGTAGGGGGGTTTGTCGAACTGTGGCACCACCATGGGCCAGAATGACCTCCGTGCCTTTCCTGTTGCTGATCGAGGACGACGACGCCATCCGCACGGCCCTCGAACTCTCGTTGTCACGCCAGGGCCACCGTGTGGCCACCGCGGCGACGGGAGAGGACGGCCTGGACCTGCTCAGGGAGCAGCGGCCGGACCTGGTCGTGCTGGACGTGATGCTGCCCGGGATCGACGGTTTCGAGGTCTGCCGGCGCATCCGGCGGACCGACCAGCTGCCGATCATTCTGCTGACCGCGCGCAGCGACGACATCGACGTCGTGGTGGGACTGGAGTCCGGCGCGGACGACTACGTGGTGAAACCCGTACAGGGCCGGGTGCTCGACGCCCGTATCCGTGCGGTGCTGCGGCGCGGTGAACGCGAGTCCACCGACTCGGCGACCTTCGGGAGCGTCGTCATCGACCGCTCGGCGATGACCGTCACCAAGAACGGGGAGGACCTGCAGCTCACGCCGACCGAGCTGCGGCTCCTGCTGGAACTGAGCCGCAGGCCCGGTCAGGCCCTGTCCCGGCAGCAGTTGCTGCGCCTGGTGTGGGAGCACGACTACCTCGGTGACTCGCGGCTCGTGGACGCCTGCGTACAGCGGCTGCGCGCGAAGGTGGAGGACGTGCCGTCCTCGCCGACCCTGATCCGGACCGTGCGCGGCGTGGGCTACCGGCTGGACTCGCCTCAGTGAGCGATTCCGCGAAACGCTCCATACTCGCGGGTCTTCGCTGGACCAGCCTGCGGCTGCGGCTCGTTGTCGTGTTCGCGCTGGTGGCACTGACAGCCGCGGTGTCCGCGTCGGGCATCGCGTACTGGCTCAACCGCGAGGCCGTCCTGACGCGTACGCAGGACACGGCGCTCGGCGACTTCCGGCGGCAGATGCAGAACCGGGCGGCCTCGCTGCCGCTGCAGCCGACGGGCAGCGATCTGCAGGACGCCGCCGGGCAGATGGCGAGCAGCGGCCCCGGTTACCACGTGCTGCTGGTCGATTCCCACGACGGCAAGCCGATCGTCGGGTCCTCCGACATCGATGCCTTCACCAAGCTCGACGTACCCGCGTCGCTGCAGCGGCAGGTGAACAAGAAGCAGCCGCTGACGTCGAGCAACTCCCATGAGTACCACCTGTTCTGGCAGCGTACGAGCATCGGCGGCACGCCGTACCTGGTGGCCGGGACGAAGATCATCGGCGGTGGTCCCGCGGGCTACATGCTGAAGTCGCTGGACCAGGAGCGCCAGGACCTCAACTCGCTGGCCTGGTCCCTGGGTATCGCCACCGCGCTGGCCCTCGTCGGCTCGGCGCTCCTCGCGCAGGGCGCGGCAACGACCGTGCTGCGCCCCGTGCAACGGCTCGGGGACGCGGCCCGCAAGCTCGGCGAGGGGAAGCTCGACACCCGCCTCGTGGTCTCCGGCACCGATGAACTGGCCGATCTCTCCCGCACGTTCAACAGGACGGCGAGCTCGCTGGAGAAGAAGGTCGCGGACATGACCGCGCGGGAGGAGTCGAGCCGCCGGTTCGTCGCCGACATGTCGCACGAGCTGCGGACCCCGCTGACCGCGATCACCGCGGTCGCCGAGGTGCTGGAGGACGAGGCCGACAGCCTCGATCCGATGATCGCGCCCGCCGTGCACCTGGTGGTGAGCGAGACCCGGCGGCTGAACGACCTGGTGGAGAACCTCATGGAGGTCACCCGCTTCGACGCGGGTACCGCCCGGCTCGTCCTGGACACGGTCGACGTGGCCGACATGGTCACCGCCTGCATCGACGCACGCGCCTGGCTGGACGCGGTCGACCTGGACGCGGAGCGGGGCATGATGGTGCGGCTCGATCCGCGCCGGCTCGATGTGATCCTGGCGAATCTGATCGGCAACGCGCTCAAGCACGGCGGCTCGCCGGTGCGCGTGGCCGTGCGGGCCGACGACGACGAGCTGGTCATCGAGGTGCGGGACCACGGTCCGGGCATCCCCGAGGACGTCCTGCCGCATGTGTTCGACCGCTTCTACAAGGCGAGTGCCTCCCGGCCGCGTTCCGAGGGCAGTGGCCTGGGTCTGTCGATCGCGATGGAGAACGCGCACATCCACGGCGGTGACATCACGGCCTCGAACTCGCCGGACGGCGACGGGGCGGTGTTCGTGCTGCGGCTGCCGCGCGACGCGGAGCGGCTGACCGGCGCCCCCGGGGACGACGACCCGGACCGGAACGAGAAGGGCGGTGCGAAGTGATACGCAGCGACCGCGCGTACGACGCGCCCCGCACGGGATCCTCCAGGAGGGTCCCCGGCCGGGTGGCCGCCGCGCTCGCGGCCGTCGTGGCGTGTACGGCGCTGGCCGCCGGGTGCGGCATCAGGAGCACTTCCGTGCCGGTCGACGCGGGGGCGGCACCGTCCCGGATGCCGTGCCGTACGGCGGCGCCCGCGGCGACCGCGCAGCCGCTGGAGAGCATCCCGGTCCACATCTACCTGGTCTGCGCGTCGCAGCTGGTGACGGTGGAGCGCACGGTGGAGGTCGACGAGTCCAGCTCCGACCGGCTCCGCATGGCCCAGTCGCTGCTCGGCGAGCTCCAGCGGGTACCGACAGCCGAGGAGCGGCGCGCCGGCTTCTCCACGGATGTACCGACGGATCTGCGGGTCACCGCGGCGCGCAAGGGCGACCCGGAGGGCACGCTGCGCCTCAGCGAGCAGCCCGAGGACCTGCCCGCGGAGGCACTCGCGCAGGTGGTGTGCTCGTACGCGGAGAGCGAGCCGCTCAGCTCCGGGGGGTCGGTGCTCCTCGGCGGGCCCGGGAACTACACCCCACGGGGCTATCTCTGCACGACGGAGACGAAGAGCCGCCCGGGGAACGTGCCGACGCTGGGTGCGGTCGAGCTGTCCTGAGGGCGTGTCCGGGCCCGGTTCCGCCCTCCGTGCCGCTCGTCACAGATGCTTCCTGCCACCCGGCGGAACCGATCCTGCCGGTCGTGGCGTCTTGGTGCACGTGCGCCACAGTTCGGACGGCAGCGCCGTCATCCGCTTCCGCGCGGCGGGGGTCCTCCTCCTCCTCGCGCATCTGCTGTTCGTCGGCTGGCTGACGCTGCGCCCGCTGGACGTGCCCTGGGTGACGGCCGCGAATCTGCAGCCGTTCGCCGGAATCAGGGCGGACCTGGCGTTCGGCCCCGTCGAGGCGGCCCGCCGGATCGGTGAGGGGCTGCTGCTCCTGGCTCCGCTGGGCGTGCTGCTGCCGATGGCGGGGGGACGGCTGCTGGTCTCCCCGTGGGCCTCGCTGGCGCGGACCGTCGCGGCCGGGGCGCTGATCTCCATGGCCATCGAACTGGGCCAGACCGGGGTGCCGGGGCAGGTCGTCGACGTCGACTCGATGCTGCTGAACACCGTGGGTGTCGCGATGGCCCATCTGCTGGTGGTTCCGATGTCCCGGGCGCGCCTGCGCCGCGGGAACCGGGCCGGCGCCGGGGATCTGGCCCGCCTCAGGGACGAGGCCCGCTTCAGGAGCGAGGCTCCTCAGGGGTCGACCCCGACGATTTCCAGGGTCGGTATCGCCCCGTAGAGCGACGCTTTGCACCCCTTCGCGGAGCCACTATGGAGGTACCGGGAGCGCGACGGAGCCGCCCCCGCAACGGTTCGCGAAGGAGCCCACCATGGCCGCACTTGTCCGCCCCAGCGAGGGACGCATGATCGGTGGAGTGTGCGCGGCGCTGGCACGGCGCTTCGGCACCTCCGCACGGACCATGCGGATCATCTTCCTGGTCTCGTGCCTGCTTCCCGGCCCCCAGTTCCTGGTCTACCTGGCGCTGTGGCTGCTGCTGCCGTCGGAGAAGACCTCGTCCGCGACGGCCTGGTGACCGGCGGGACCACGGGGGTACGGAACACGGAGAACACGATGGGGCGCACACCCGGACCGGGTGCGCGCCCCATTCGCGTGTACGGGGCGGTCAGCCGCCGATCGGCAGGGCACCGAGCGGCAGGGCACCCGTCACGCCGCCCGCGGGGAGGCCGCCGAGCAGGTTGGTGCCCGGCGCCGAGACCTCGCTCCCGCCGCCCTGCTGGTTGAGGAGGCCGCTGGCCGCCTCCTGCACGGCAGGCAGCGCGTCAGTCACGGAGTCGAGCGCGACACCGGCCGGAAGCGCGCCGGCAGCGGCGTCGACGGGCAGGGCGACCGCGGAGGCACTTCCCGCACCGGCGGCAGCGAAAGCGGCACCGAGAGCGGCGACACCGAGGGTCCTGACAGCAGACTGCTTCATGTGAAATTCATCCTTGGGGAAGGGGATGTGAGCGGCTCTGCAACGTAGTCATTTCTCCGCCCTTCCCGCAAACATGCCAAGACACGGAAAACGGCCGGGATCCGAAGATCCCGGCCGTTCCCATTTCGGTGCCCTCAGCCTGCCATCGACGAAGAAGCGCTGGTCGTAGCCGTCTGACGGAAGAGCCACTCGGACTTCAGCTCCGCGTATCCCGGCTTGACGACGTCGTTGATCATCGCCAGACGTTCATCGAAAGGAATGAACGCTGATTTCATCGCATTGACTGTGAACCACTGCATGTCGTCGAGCGTGTATCCGAATGTCTCGGTCAGCCGCTCGAATTCCTGACTCATGCTGGTCCCGCTCATCAGCCGGTTGTCCGTATTCACCGTGGCGCGGAAATGCAGCTTCCGCAGCAGCCCGATGGGGTGCTCCGCGTACGAGGGCGCGGCACCGGTCTGGAGGTTGGAGGTCGGGCAGAGCTCCAGCGGGATCCGCTTGTCCCGTACGTAGGAGGCGAGGCGGCCCAGCGTCACGCTGCCGTCCTCGGCGATCTCGATGTCGTCGATGATGCGGACGCCGTGGCCGAGCCGGTCGGCACCGCACCACTGGAGGGCCTGCCAGATCGACGGCAGCCCGAAGGCCTCGCCCGCGTGGATGGTGAAGTGGTTGTTCTCGCGCTTGAGGTACTCGAACGCGTCGAGGTGCCGGGTGGGCGGGAAGCCCGCCTCGGCGCCCGCGATGTCGAAGCCGACGACGCCCAGGTCGCGGTAGCGGTTGGCGAGTTCGGCGATCTCCAGGGCGCGGGCGGCGTGCCGCATGGCGGTCAGGAGGGCGCCGATACGGATGCGGTGGCCGTTCGCGCGGGCCCGGCGCTCGCCCTCCCGGAAGCCCTCGTTGACCGCCTCGACGACCTCTTCGAGGGTCAGGCCGGCGGTGAGGTGCTGCTCGGGCGCGTACCGTACCTCGGCGTAGACGACGCCGTCCTCGGCGAGGTCCTCGGCGCACTCCGCGGCCACCCGGAACAGGGCGTCGCGTGTCTGCATGACGGCGCAGGTGTGGGCGAACGTCTCCAGGTAGCGCTCCAGCGAGCCGGAGTCCGCCGCCTCGCGGAACCAGATGCCGAGTTTGTCGGGTTCCGTCTCGGGCAGCGCGTCATAGCCTTGCGCGAGCGCCAGTTCGACGATGGTGCCGGGGCGCAGGCCCCCGTCGAGATGGTCGTGGAGGAGCACCTTGGGCGCGCGGCGGATCTGATCGGGTCCGGGGACATTCAGGGTCTGGCTCGTCATTGGGGCACTCTAGCGCCTACGCGCGTAGAGCGCGTGGTGGGCGCAGGCTGCCGATGCGTAACAGTGACCGCGATGTCGGGTGGAATACACCTGCCCTTCTGACACTGTTCTGTCATGGCACAGCGCGCACTTCCCCTGCCTGCTGCGAGGCTGGGACGGGCCGTCCACACGGCCGGAGCACCACCTGAGGTCAGCGGCGTGGTCCTGCTGCTCCCGGACGGCGAGACCCACTCACAGCGCCGCCCCTCCACCTTTTCGTACGCGGTACAGCTGCCGTTCGCCCGGATGCTGGCGCGGGCCGGGCAGGGCGACGGTCTCGCCGTGCACGTGGTGCACTACCGCCGGCGCGGCTGGAACGCGGACGGCGATCCGGTACCGGACGCGGAATGGGCCGCCGACGAGGCCGTGCGCCGCTACGGCGACATCCCCGTCTGCCTGGCCGGGCACGGGATGGGAGGCCGGGCGGCACTGCGTGCGGGCGGGCACCCCGCCGTCACCTCCGTACTGGCGATGGCTCCCTGGCTGCCCGGCCCGGACGCACCGGAGCCCGAGCCGGTGAAGCACCTGGCGGGGCGGCGGGTGCTGATCGTGCACGGCACGAACGACTCCCGGACGGATCCTGAGCTCTCCTACCGGCTGGCCGAGCGGACCAAGAAGGCCAACCGGGACACCTGCCGGTTCGAGGTCCACTCGGACGGTCACGCGCTGCGTCAGCACCGGGCCGAAGTGGTGGCGCTGGCCGCGGACTTCATCCGCGGCTCGCTGTTCGCCGGGTCGTACGCACGGCCGGTCGCCGACGCGTTCGCCGCGCCGCCGCCGCTGGGGCTGCGCATGCCGCTGGCCGCGGGGTTCGGGCAGTCGCTGCGGTACTGAGCGGCTGTGCGGCAGCAGGTGCCGCGCGTCAGTCCGGGAGCAGGTGCCCCCTGCGCGACAGCAGGAAGTGTTTGAAGGCGGCCACCGGCGGCGTGTCCGGGTGGCCGTCCAGCCATGCGACCCCGATCTCACGGGCCGCGCGCGGGGCCGTGACCGTCAGTTCGACCACGCCCGGCCTGGCGACCGCGGGCGGCGGGAGCAGGGCCACCCCGAGCCCGGCCGCGACCAGGCCCCGCAGCGTCTCGGCCTCCTCCCCCTCGAACGCGACACGGGGCGTGAAGCCGGCTTCCGCACAGAGGTCGTCGGTGATCCTCCGCAGGCCGTAACCGGGTTCGAGGGTGACGAACGTTTCGTCGGCGGCCTCCGCCAGCCGGATACGGCGGCGGCCCGCCAGCCGGTGGTCGTCGGGGACGACCAGCCGGAGCCGCTGCTCGTCCAGGCGGCGGGTCACGAGATCCGGCGCGTCGGGGACGGGCGAGGTGAGGCAGAGGTCGAGGTCGCCGGCGCGCAGGCGCTCGATCATCGCCTCGCCGTAGTTCTGGACGAGCTGGAAGCGGACCCGGGGGTGGTCGGCCCGGAAGGCGCGGATCAGGGCGGGCACCGTCTCGGAGCCCATCGTGTGCAGGAAGCCGAAGGCGACCTTGCCCGCCGTCGGGTCGGCGTCCGCCCGTACCGAGTCGGCGGCCTTCTCCACCTCGGCCAGGGCGCGTTCGGCGGAGCCGAGGAAGGTGCGGCCCGCCGGGGTGAGCGAGACGGTGCGGCCACGGCGGGCGAACAGTGCGACACCCAGGTCCTGTTCGAGCCTCACCATGGCCCGCGACAGCGTCGACTGCGGGACGCCGAGCTCGTGCGCGGCACGGGTGACGTGCTCGTGGCGCGCCACCGCTTCGAAGTACGCAAGGCGTGGCGCGAGCACGGAGCGAATGTCTTCTTCGTAACTACTCGGTGACAGCCGAGGCTGTGAGCTGTGTTGATGCACCATGGGAACGATTATGACGAGTTCATGCATTGGACGCATGAAACGCCGAGCTCTACGTTCGGGGTATGCCTCCTGCCAGTACCGGGGCGTCCACCATCGTGCTGGGCGCCTCGACTCCGTCATTGCCCGTCGCCGCCGTCCCCACCCCGGACCCGGACCGCCTCGAGCCGGGCCGTCCCGGCTACCGCCGGATGAGCTTCGCGCTGTTCGCCGCCGGGATCGCGACCTTCGCACTCCTCTACTCCACCCAGGCGCTGCTGCCCGCCGTCTCCGCTTCCTTCGGCGCCACGGCCGGCCAGGCGAGCTGGACGGTCTCCGCGGCGACCGGCGCGCTGGCGCTGTGCGTGCTGCCGCTGAGCGCCCTCTCGGAGCGCTTCGGGCGGCGCCAGATGATGACGGCCTCACTGACGGTCGCGGTACTGGTCGGGCTGCTCGTCCCGTTCGCGCCGTCGCTCGGCTGGCTGATCGCGCTGCGCGTGATCCAGGGTGCGGCGCTGGCCGGACTGCCCGCCTCCGCGATGGCGTACCTGGCCGAGGAGGTGCGGCCCAGGGCACTGGTGGCCGCGATCGGCCTGTTCGTGGCGGGCAACAGCATCGGCGGCATGAGCGGCCGGATCCTCGCCGGATGGGTCGCCCAGCTGTGGGGCTGGCGTGCGGCGCTCGGCGCGATCGGGCTGCTCGCCCTCGCCTGCGCGGTCGTCTTCCACTTCATGATCCCGAAGGCCCGTCACTTCACCCCCGGTTCGCTGAACCCGAGGGCCCTGGCGAAGACGGTCGGCGGACACCTCTCCGACCCCCTCCTGCGCCGCCTGTACGCGATCGGCGCCCTGTTCATGACGGTGTTCGGCGCGGTCTACACCGTGATCGGCTACCGGCTCGTCGGGGCACCGTTCAACCTCCCGCAGGGCATCGTCGGTTCGATCTTCCTGATCTACCTCGTCGGCACGCTCTCCTCGGCCGCGGCCGGCCGCCTGGTCGCCCGGCTGGGCCGCCGCGGGGCGCTCTACCTCGCCGTCTCCACGACGGCCGCGGGCCTGCTGCTCTCCCTGGCCGACGTGCTCGCCGCCGTCCTGCTCGGCCTGGTCCTGATCACGGCCGGCTTCTTCGCCGGGCACGCGGTCGCCTCGTCCTCGGTGAGCCGTACGGCGACGACCGGCCGCGCCCAGGCATCGGCGCTGTACCAGTCCGCCTACTACCTGGGCTCCAGCGCGGGCGGCACGCTCGGCGCCGTCGCCTTCCACACCGGGGGCTGGGCGGCCACGGTCGCACTGGGACTCCTCGCGGTCCTCGGCGTGGTCTCGATCACGCTGTACGGCACCCGGGCCGCACGGGCGGAGCGCCGCCTGGCCCTGCCGTCGGCAGCCATGCAGAACTGAGACCTTCGCACGCACAACCACCGCTCCTCCACGCGCGTCCAACAGGCGAAGACACAGCGCGGTCGCGCGAAGGGGAGCAGGCGTACATGACAATCTCGGGGAAGATACGCACCGGCGCGGGGACACGGCGCGGGGTCGCGCTGTCCGTCGCCGGTCTGGTGGCCGCACCGGCCATCGTCCTGGGCACCGGGACCTCCGCCCAGGCGGCCTCCTGTACGGCGGCCAAGGGGCCGTACCAGATCGAGGTCGAGCGGAACCTGAAGCTGCCCGCCGACGGCCGGCAGTCGACGGCCGACTGCAATGCGATCCGTTCGTACCAGGTGGCCAAGGGCATCACCCCCGCCATCGGGTACGCGGGGCCGGTCACCTGGCGCACGATGAAGACGATCGCCGCCCAGAAGGCGGCCGGGAAGAACCCCAACGCAGCGAAGAAGTGCCCCACGAACAAGGGGCGCATCGCGTGCGTGGACCTGACCAGGCAGCTGACCTGGATCCAGGACGGCAGCAAGCTGAAGTTCGGTCCGGTGCCGGTGCGGACGGGCCGCAACGGCGCGGAGACGCGGACCGGCGCACGCAAGGTCTACTGGCGCAGCATCAACCACTGGTCGACGCTCTACGACGTCCGTATGCCGTACGCGCAGTTCTTCGACGGCGGCCAGGCGTTCCACTCGGTCACCAAGTCCATGTACAACAACCCCGGCTCGGCGGGCTGCGTCAACATGCGCCCGGCGGACGCGAAGTCATACTGGAACCTGCTGAAGAACGGCGACGACGTCTTCGTGTACGGACGCAAGCCCGGCACCTGAGCAGCGGTTTCTCCGCTTCCCGCCCGATTGTCAGTGGCCTGCGGTAGCTTCCACAGTGCTGAGTGAGCGGTGTCACAGCGCAACTGGGGTGAAGCGATGAGTGATCTGACAGCCACGGCCGGGACGAGTATCGACAGCCGCCTGGAGGGACACCGGATCGAGCTGACGGGCTACTGCTACCGGATGCTCGGTTCGGCCTTCGAGGCGGAGGACGCGGTCCAGGACACGCTCGTGCGTGCCTGGCGCAACTTCGACAAGTTCGAGGGCCGTTCCTCGCTGCGTTCGTGGCTGTACCGGATCGCGACGAACGTGTGCCTGGACATGCTGAACGCGGGCAACAAGCGGGCACGGCCGGTCGACCTGACCGGCCCGACGCCGCTGGCACAGGCGGCGCTCAATCCGCTTCCCGAGAACACCTGGCTCGAGCCGATGCCGGACGGCCGCATCCTGCCCTCGGTGGCCGACCCGGCCGAGGCCGCCGTGGCCCGTGAGTCGGTTCGCCTCGCTTTCGTCGCCGCGCTGCAGCATCTGCCGCCCAAGCAGCGTGCCGTGCTGATCCTGCGCGAGGTCCTCGCGTGGAAGGCGAGCGAGGTCGCCGAGCTCCTCGACACCTCGGTCGCCTCGGTCAACAGCGCCCTGCAGAGGGCACGGGCGACGCTGGCGGACACGGACAGCTCGGCCCCGGACACCGCGAACCCGCTGGACGACGAGCAGCGCAAGCTCCTCGACCGGTACGTGGCGGCCTTCGAGGGGTACGACATGGCGGCGCTGACCGCGCTGCTCCACGAGGACGCCGTGATGACCATGCCGCCGTTCGACCTCTGGCTGCAGGGGCACGACGACATCACGGGCTTCATGCTCAGCATCGGCGCGAGCTGCGAGGGCTCCCGGCTGGTGGCGACCGAGGCCAACGGGTCCCCGGCCTTCGCGCACTACAAGCCGAATCCCGACGGACCGGGCTTCGTACCGTGGGCGGTGCAGGTCATCGACATCTCGGGGGGTTCCATCACCGGGATGCACTGCTTCCTGGACACGCCGCGCTGGTTCCCGCTGTTCGGTCTCCCCGACCACCTGGAGGCAGACGCCTCGTGAGGTTGCGCAGGCCGGTGGTGATCGGCTGGGCCCTCCTCGCGGCGGGCGGCTGGGCGGCGACCCTCTGGCTCGGCGAGCCCACGGCCACCGCCGGGCCTGGGCCTGCCCCGGCCCCGAGCTCTCCGGCCGACGCGGAACCGGGGCCGCAGCCCGAAGGCCCGTGCTCGACGGTGCGAGCGAGGCCGGGCGCCACACCGTCGCCCGCCCCGAGCGAGTGGCTCCTGAGCGTCGAGAAGGGGGGCGGGCGGCCCGTCCAGCACCTGTGTGCCTATGCCGAGGCCCGCCGCTGACCGGGGACGCGGGTGCGGTGCGGATCAGACCGGGTCCCGCGCCTGGTCCGCACCACCCAGGCCCACCACATCGGCCAGACCCACGAGGTCGAGCAGCGCCCGGAGTTCGCCCGGCACGTTGCACAGCCGCAGCTCGACGCCTCCGGCCCGGCGCGCGACGAGCGCCAGCCGGGCCAGCGCCTCGACCAGGGCGAGATCCGGGCGCAGGACACCGCCCACATCGCAGTCCACCGCCGCGGGCGGACCGGCGTCCTCGCGGCCGCGCAGCAGTGCCTCCAGCTCGGCACAGAGTCCCGGCACATCGGCCCTGGTGATGCGGCCGGTGAGGACGAGAGCGTTCGGGGTCATGGCATCCACACCACAAAGACCGGCGTGACGCCCGAAACTCATCGCTCCGGCCGGCGTGCGTCTCAGCTCACCGGGAACATCCCCGTGTCCACTTCCAGCCCGAACGGCTCGGGGAGCGCCAGCTTCCCGCCGTACTCGACCGACTCCAAGACACGGTAGGTGCCACGCTCCGGGTCACCGTTAAGGGTGGCAGTGGGCCGACCGGAGTGCCACGGATCGAGGAGCAGGAAGAGTCTCCTGGCCGCTGCCCGGGACGGGATCGACAGTGAGTGCGCTCACGGCGGTCTCCTCATTGGGTGCGTCACCGAGTCCAGCATGCCGAACGGGACCGGTGGTGGTCCACCGGTCCCGTTCACCCGAAAGGGAAAGCCCCAGGTCAGGCGATACGTTCCCGCACGACCGGCGTGGCGGCGAACGGCGTTCCGGCCGGAGCGATGTCGTACGAGTCGGGCAGTGCCTTCAGCGCGTACTCGAACTTCTCCGGAGTCTCCGTGTGCAGCGTCAGCAGCGGCTGGCCCTCGGTCACCGTGTCACCGGGCTTGGCGTGCAGCTCGATGCCCGCACCCTCCTGCACCGGGTCCTCCTTGCGCGCGCGGCCCGCACCGAGGCGCCAGGCGGCCACACCGATGTCGTAGGCGTCCAGGCGGGTCAGTACGCCCGAGGACGGGGCCGTCACCACGTGCTGCTCGCGGGCGACGGGGAGCTCGGCGTCCGGGTCGCCGCCCTGGGCGGAGATCATGCGGCGCCACACGTCCATCGCGGAGCCGTCGGCGAGTGCCTTCTCCGGGTCGGCGTCCTTGAGCCCGGCGGCGTCGAGCATCTCGCGGGCCAGCGCGAGGGTCAGGTCGATGACGTCCTTGGGGCCGCCGCCGGCGAGGACCTCGACGGACTCGCGTACCTCCAGGGCGTTGCCCGCAGTCAGGCCGAGCGGGGTGGACATGTCGGTGAGCAGGGCGACTGTCCTTACGCCGCTGTCGGTGCCCAGCGCGACCATGGTGGAGGCCAGTTCACGGGCGTCCTCGATGGTCTTCATGAAGGCGCCGGAACCGACCTTGACGTCCAGGACGAGCGCGCCCGTGCCCTCGGCGATCTTCTTGGACATGATCGAGCTGGCGATGAGCGGGATGGCCTCGACGGTGCCGGTGACGTCGCGGAGCGCGTACAGCTTCTTGTCGGCGGGGGCGAGTTGGTCGCCCGCGGCGCAGATCACGGCGCCGGTGGTGTCGAGGACGTGCAGCATCTCGGCGTTGGTGAGGTGTGCCCGCCAGCCGGGGATGGACTCCAGCTTGTCGAGGGTCCCGCCGGTGTGGCCGAGGCCCCGGCCGCTGAGCTGCGGCACCGCGGCGCCGCAGGCGGCGACCAGCGGGGCGAGCGGCAGCGTGATCTTGTCGCCGACGCCGCCGGTGGAGTGCTTGTCGGTGGTGGGGCGGGAGAGCGCGTCGAAGTTCATCCGCTCACCTGAGGCGATCATCGCGGCGGTCCAGCGGGCGATCTCGGTGCGGTTCATACCGTTCAGCAGGATCGCCATGGCCAACGCGGACATCTGCTCGTCGGCGACCTCGCCGCGGGTGTACGCGTCGATGACCCAGTCGATCTGCTCGGGGCTCAGCTCGCCGCGGTCCCGCTTCGTGCGGATGACGGAGATGGCGTCCATGTCCTTGGAGTCCTTCCGGCCGGTACGTACGCAAGAGTCCCGAATGACTCTACGCGCATAGAGGTTCTGGTTCACAAAAGGCCAAGCGGGCCCGGCGATTGAGGGCGAGCGGCCGCCGGAAGACCCCGGCGGCCCGCCCCCGCGCTACCTCAGGTGCTGCGGCCCGAAGGCCTGCGGCAGCATCTCGTCGAGCGTCCGGAAGCCGTCCGGGGTCTCCAGGACGAGCTCCGGTCCCCCGAACTCGTACAGCAGCTGCCGGCACCGCCCGCACGGCACGAGCACCGCGCCCCTGCCGTCCACGCAGGTGAAGTGGGTCAGCCGGCCGCCGCCCGTGGCGGCCAGCTGGGAGACCAGGCCGCACTCGGCGCACAGGCCGATGCCGTACGACGCGTTCTCGACGTTGCAGCCGACGATCGTGCGGCCGTCGTCGACCAGCGCCGCGACGCCGACCGGGAAGCCCGAGTACGGGGCGTACGCCCGGGACATCGCGTCCCGGGCGGCCGTACGCAGTGCCTCCCAGTCGACAGCCGCCGCACCGGCATCCGCGGACGGCGGTGTCACTTGCCCTCGCCCTTGCGGTACGGAACACCGTCCGCCTTCGGCGGCCGCAGCCGCTGCGCCGACAGCGCGAGCACGAGCAGCGTGGTGACGTACGGAGCGGCGTCCACGAACTGGCTCGGGACCTGGTCCGTCAGCGCGTACCAGGTGAACAGCAGCGCGGAACAGGCCGCCGAGATCACCGCGGACACGTACTTCTTCCGGTACAGCTGCCAGAACGCGGCGATGACCAGCAGGATCGCCAGGAGCAGCAGCATCGCGTGCACGTTCTCCGCGCCACCGCGCAGCTTGAGGCTGTCGGTGAAGCCGAAGAGCCCGGCACCCAGGGCCATTCCGCCCGGCATCCAGTTACCGAAGATCATCGCGGCGAGACCGATGTAACCGCGGCCGCCGGTCTGGCCCTCCTGGTAGATGCTCGTGGCGACGATGGCGAGGAAGGCGCCACCGAGTCCCGCCAGTCCGCCGGAGATGACGACGGCGATGTACTTGTACTTGTAGACGTTCACGCCGAGGGTCTCGGCGGCCACCGGGCTCTCGCCGCAGGAGCGGAGCCGCAGGCCGAACGCGGTGCGCCACAGGATCCACCACGTGGCGGGGATCAGCAGCAGGGCCACGACGGTCAGCAGGGACAGTCCGGTGACGAGCCCGCCGATGATGCCGGCGAGGTCGGATACGAAGAACCAGTGTTCTTGTTGCAGGTCCTGCATCCAGTCCGACAGCCCCGGAATGGTGATCTTGTCGATCTCCTCGAGGCGGGGGGACTGCTTGGAGGAGCCGCCCGGCTCCTGGGCGAACGTGAAGTTCGAGAGGTAGCGGGTGACTCCGACGGCGAGGATGTTGATCGCCACACCGGAGACGATGTGGTTCACGCCGAAGGTGACGGTCATGACCGCGTGCAGCAGACCGCCGAGCGCGCCGCCGATGATGCCGAACAGCACGCCCACCCACGGGCCCCACTGGAATCCCGCCCAGGCACCGAACCAGGTGCCGAGGATCATCATGCCCTCGAGCCCGATGTTGATGACGCCGGCCCGCTCGGCCCACAGACCGCCGAGGCCGGCGAGGCCGATGGGAACGGCCAGTTCGAGGGCGCCCGCGACCTGACCGACGGAGGTCACGTCCTCCGCGCCGCTGATGAGGCGGACCAGCGAGACGAGGGCGAGAGCACCGGCGATGATCAGGAGGACGACGGGCAGGGAGAGCTTGCGGCGTCCGCCGCCCTTCTTGGGGGCGACGCGTGCGGCAGGTACTTGGGTGCTCACAGGGCCGCCTCCTTCTCGGTCGTGAGGGCGTGGCCGGCGGCGAGTTCCTCGCCGACCTTCTGCTGCTGACGGCGGGTCCCGTAACGGCGGACCAGTTCGTAGCTGATGACGACGGAGATCACGATCAGGCCCTGCATGATCGTGGCGATCTCCTTCTCGAACCCGAACTGGTCGAGCGACGAGGACGCCTTGTCCAGGAACGCGATCAGCAGGGCGCTGAGGGCGATGCCCACCGGGTGGTTACGGCCGAGCAGCGCGATGGTGATGCCCGTGAAGCCGATGCCGACCGGGAAGTCGAGGCTGTACGTGTGGGTGTCGCCCAGCAGCGTCGCCATTCCGGCCAGACCGGCGACCGCGCCGGAGATCAGCATGGAGGTCAGGATCATCTTCTTGGCGTCCACGCCGGACGCCTGGGCGGCGGTCTCGCTCGCGCCCGTGGCCCGCAGGTCGAAGCCGAACCGGGTGCGGTTCAGGACGAACCAGTAGACGAGGCCGCAGCCGGCGGCGACGAAGGTGAAGCCGTAGATCTCTCCGGCCTCGGCGCCCAGGGACAGCCCCGGGAACCAGCCGGACTCCGGGATCTCGCCCGTGGTCAGGTTGTTGGAACCGGCTGCCTGGTCACCGAAGTTCTTCGGCAGGATCAGCCAGGCGATCAGCGAGGTCGCGATGGAGTTCAGCATGATCGTCGAAACGACCTCGCTCACCCCCCGCGTCGTCTTGAGGATGCCCGCGATGCCCGCCCAGAACGCGCCGACCAGCATCGCGACGACGACGATCAGGGCGATGTGGAGCGGTCCGGGAAGGCTGACGCTCGCGCCGACCAGGGCCGCCATCATCGCCGCGAGGCGGTACTGGCCGTCGACGCCGATGTTGAAGAGGTTCATCCGGAAGCCGACCGCGACCGCGAGAGCGGCGAGGTAGTACGTACCGGCCTGGTTGATGATCAGTACCTGTACGTCGGAGTACGACGCCTGCTCGAACAGCAGCCGGTACAGCTCGAACGGATCACGGTTCGAGATGAGCAGGACCACGGTGGCGAGCGCGAAGGCGACGACCAGGGCGAGTACCGGCCCTGCGAAGCCCAGGATCAGCCGGTCCTTGTCGAATTTCTTCATCGGGCCTCGTCCTCCGGTGCTGCGTCGAGGTGACCGGCGGCGGCGCCGGTCATGGCCGAGCCCAGTTCCTCGGGGGTGATGGTGGCGGGGTCGGCGTCCGCGACCAGCCGTCCGCGGTACATGACGCGCAGGGTGTCGGAGAGCCCGATGAGCTCGTCCAGGTCCGCCGAGATGAGCAGTACGGCGAGTCCTTCGCGGCGGGCCGCGCGGATCTGGTCCCAGATCTGCGCCTGCGCGCCGACGTCCACGCCACGGGTGGGGTGGGCGGCGATCAGGAGCTTCGGTTCGTGGCTCATCTCGCGGCCGACGATCAGCTTCTGCTGGTTGCCGCCGGAGAGGGAGCCGGCCGTGACCTCGATGCCCGGGGTGCGGACGTCGTACTCGCGCACGATCCGCTCGGTGTCGTGGCGCGCCGCCTTGGGGTCCAGCAGGAACCCGCGGCTGTTGGGCTTCTCGCTGACGTGGCCGAGGATGCGGTTCTCCCAGAGCGGTGCGTCCAGCAGGACTCCGTGCCGGTGCCGGTCCTCGGGGATGTAGCCGATGCCCGCCTCGCGCCGCTTGCGCGTGGGCGCGCGGGAGATGTCGTCGTCGCCCAGGGTGATCACGCCGCTGTCGGCCGCCCGCATGCCGATGAGCGCGTCGATCAGCTCGGTCTGCCCGTTGCCCTCGACGCCCGCGATGCCGAGGACCTCACCCTTGTGGATGGTGAAGCCGACATCGGACAGGACGTCACGGACGGCTCCGTCCGAGTCCGTCACGCTGAGGGAGAGCCCCTCGACGCGGAGCATCGGCACATCCGTCACCGTGGACTCACGGGTCTCGGGCGAGGGGAGCTCGCTGCCGACCATCAGCTCGGCGAGCTGCTTGGTGGTCGTGTGCGCGGGATCCGCGGTGCCCACCGTCGTACCGCGCCGGATCACCGTGATCTCGTCGGCGACCGAGAGGACCTCGCCGAGCTTGTGCGAGATGAAGATGACGGTGAGTCCCTCGGCCTTGAGCTCGCGGAGGTTCGCGAAGAGCGCGTCGACCTCCTGCGGCACGAGCACCGCGGTCGGCTCGTCGAGGATGAGGATGCGGGCGCCGCGGTAGAGGACCTTGAGGATCTCCACGCGCTGGCGGTCGGCGACCCCGAGGTCCTCGACGAGTGCGTCGGGCCGGACCCCCAGGCCGTACGCGTCGGAGATCTCCTTGATCTTCTTACGTGCGCCGGAGCCGATGCCGTACAGGCTCTCGCCGCCGAGGACGACGTTCTCCAGGACGGTGAAGTTGTCGGCGAGCATGAAGTGCTGGTGCACCATGCCGATGCCGCGCGCGATGGCGTCGCCGGGGTTACCGAACGAGACCTGCTCGCCGTCCACGGCGATGGTGCCCTCGTCCGGCTTCTGCATGCCGTAGAGGATCTTCATCAGCGTCGACTTGCCGGCGCCGTTCTCGCCGACGAGGGCGTGGACGGTGCCCTTGCGGACGGTGATGCCGATGTCGTGGTTGGCGACGACGCCGGGGAAACGCTTGGTGATGCCGTGCAGTTCTACGGCAGGGGGGCTGCTGGACGCGTTGATGACGCACTCTCCTTGGCCGGACAGGAGCGGGGGCGGAGGGGCAAAGGGGCGGGGTGAAGTTATCGCGCCTGAGGGCTGTCTACACGCGTAGCGCTGCCGAATCGTAAATCAGACGGGCGGATCTTCTTCGGGGAGTTACTCCGGAGGCCCGGAGCGGCAGTGATGCGCACGCTCCGGGCCCACAGGAAACCAGACGAACGACCGGGGTCGTTACGGAGTGGTCTTGACGGTGATCTTGCCGTCGATGATCTCCTGCTTCGCCTTGTCCACCGCGGCGATGACCTCGGTCATCTCGGTGAAGGCCGGGTTGGACATGGCCAGGCCGACACCGTCCTTGTCCAGGCCGTAGCGGATCTCACCGGTCTGCGGCTTGCCGTCCTGGACCGACTTGATCAGGTTGAAGACGGCCAGTTCGACGTCCTTGGTGACCGAGGTCAGGATCGACTTCTTGTAGGCGGCGAGGCCTTCCTGGTTGTACTGGTCGGAGTCGACGCCGATGTTCCACTTGCCGGCCTTGGAGACGGCCTCGATCGCACCGGAACCGGCAAGACCGGCCGCGGAGTAGATCACGTCGGCGCCCTGGTCGAGCTGGCCCTGGGCAGCGGCCTTGCCGAGGTCGGGCTTGGAGAAGCCGTCGAAGTTCGGCGGCTGGGTCAGGTACTGCGGGATGACCTTCACCGAGGGGTCGGTGTCCGCGACACCCTGGGCGTAGCCCGCCTCGAACTTCTTGATCAGCGGGGTCTCGACACCACCGATGAAGCCGACCTTCTTGGTCTTGGTGACCTTGGCGGCGGCGACACCCGCGAGGTAGGAGCCCTGCTCCTCGTTGAAGACGATGTTGGCGATGTTGTCGCCGGTGACCGAGGCGTCGTCGATGATGCCGAAGGTGATCTTCGGGAACTTCGGCGCGACCTTCTTGATGGCGGGCGCGTAGGCGAAGCCGACACCGATGACCGGGTTGTTGCCGGCGCGGGCCAGCGAGGTGAGGCGCTGGACCTTGTCCGCGTCCGACTCGCCCTCGGAGGGCTCGGCCTCGGTGCCCTTGACGCCGAGTTCCTTCTCGGCCTTGGCCAGACCCGCGTAAGCGGCGTCGTTGAACGACTGGTCGCCGCGGCCACCGATGTCGTACGCGATGGCGGTCTTGTTGTCCGTGGACGACGACGCGGTGTCCGAGGAGGACGAGGACGAGTCGCCGCACGCGGTAACGCTGAGTGCGAGTGCCGCGGACATAATGCCCACGGTGGCAATCCTGGTGATCCGGCGCAAGGGAAGGCTCCTTCAAACCTGACCGAAGCGCCTCTTCCGGCGCTGGTTTCGCGGCGATCGTAACGCGCGTAGATGTCAGATAAGGACCTGTACGGAAGCCGTTATCGGATCGTCGCGAACAGGAGGTGTCCTGTCCGGTTACGAGCGGTTGCCGTCGAGCAGCGCCGAAGCGGTGAACAGCTCCACTCCAACAGTGATCGCCTCCTCGTCCACGTCGAAGTTCCCCCGGTGCAGGTCCAGACCGCGGGTGTCGCCGGGCGTACGCACTCCGAGCCTGGCCATGGCGCCGGAGACGTGCTCCAGGTACCAGGAGAAGTCCTCCCCGCCCAGGCTCTGTTCGGTGTCCTCGATCGCATACGATCCGCGGCGGGCGGTCATCGCGGCGTCCAGCAGACCGATGGATTCCGCGTCGTTCACGACGGGCGGCACACCGCGGATGTAATTGATCACGGTCTTGGCCCGGTGCATTCCGGCCACCTCGTCGACCGCCGCGTGCACCAGATCCGGCGCCTCGCGCCAGGCGTCCAGATCGAGGCAGCGAACCGTTCCGGACAGTTCGGCGTGTTGCGGGATGACGTTGGGCGCGTGCCCGGTCTCCAGCCGCCCCCACGTGAGGGCGAGCCCCGCGCGCGCGTCGACCCGCCGGGCGAGCAGCGCGGGCACGTCGGTGGCGACCCTGGCCGCGGCGGTGACCAGGTCGGTGGTCAGGTGCGGCCGGGCGGTGTGCCCGCCGGGCCCGTCGAGGGTGATCTCCAGCCGGTCGCAGGCAGAGGTGATCGCACCGATCCGGAGCCCGACCTTCCCCACGTCCACCTTCGGGTCGCAGTGCACGCCGATGATCCGCCGGACGCCCTCCAGCGCCCCGTCCTCGATCGCGTCGGCCGCACCGCCGGGCAGGACCTCCTCGGCCGGCTGGAAGATCAGCCGCACGGGGTTCGGCAGCAGGCCCTGCCGGTCGAGCTCGGCGAGCACGAGACCCGCACCGAGAACCGTGGTGGTGTGGACGTCGTGCCCGCAGGCGTGCGCCCGGTCGGGCACCGTGGACCGGTAGGAGATGCCCTCCTTGGTGTCCGGAATCGGCAGCGCGTCGATGTCGGCCCGCAACGCGAGCATGCTCCGCGTGTCGCCCTCCCGCCGTCCCACGTCACAGATGAGCCCGGTCCCGGTCGAGAGCACCCGGGGCTTCAGCCCCGCCCTCTCCAGCCGGGCCTTGATGGCCGCGGTGGTACGGAACTCCTGGTTGCCGAGCTCGGGGTGCATGTGAAGGTCACGCCGGAAGGCGATCAGCTCGGCACGCAGCTCATCGGACAGGGCGCCGGGAAGCACACCGGGCAGGGCGACTCCCCCGGGCAGCTCGGCTTCGGCGTGGGACGCGCGGGACTTCAACTGGTTCACCCAGTGAAGGGTAGGCCCCCGGGCCCCTCAACTGGCCACAGATCAATAAAAGTTCAGCCGCTTAGAGGAACAAAAGTTGGCGTTGCGGCGTGTGACGGGCGTTCACGGTGGGTACACTCCGCCGTTCTCCACGGCGGCGCGAGCGGGGCGCGAGCGCGGCCGCACACGGAATCGACCCGCCCGGTCGGCCCGACCCACCCGGCCCGCCCGACCCGCCCGCCCCGCCCGGTCGCCGGGCAAGGATCACCGGCCACTCCCGATTCGCCCTCCCCATCGGATCACGCCCGCCAGTACGGGGCCGTGGCACGACGCGCGACGCGCGGTTCCCGATTTGGGAGTGGTCAGCACCGCTTCCGGCGGTCAGGGCAGCCGGAGGGTGCCGACGTAAGCCGCTGCGTCAGGTCCGTCCGCGGTCGGCGCCGTGGCCGGGCCGGTGTCCGGGGCGGGTTGCCGGCTGGTGCGGCAGGAGCGGCAGAGGGCGTCGGGGAGCGCCTCCGGGCGGCCGGGGGCGCCGCACTGGGTGCACTCGACCATCAGCCGGCGTACGGGCGCATCCTGCGCGGGCGCGGCGGGCAGCCGGGGCGGGATCTTGTCGCGGAGCCGGCGCCTGACGAATCCGACCGGTGAGTCGACGGCGGCGGGGAGACCGGCCGCGAGGGTACGTACGAGGTACTCACCGTCCACGCCCCGCGCGAGTCACGCGGCGGCGAGCTCCTCCAGGGCGGCGCAGTCGCCGGCGGAGAGGGCGAGCCGCGGGTCGACGCGGCCGAGCCGGGCCAGGGCGAGGTAGGCGGGCGAGTGGCCCCGCGGTGCCGACGCCGTTGCCGGTGCCGGGGGCCGCCGCTGCGGCACGACGGCGGCTGCGCCCGGCACCGGGACCGGTGCGGCGGCAGACGGGGCCGGGATCGGCAGGGGCGCGGGCGGTTCCGGGTTGCCCTCCGCCTGGAGGCGGGCGATCCACCACTCGTTGTCGCGGGCCGTCCGGGACCAGTACGTGCGGGTGACCCAGCGGACCTGCCCGTCACCGACGGCGGCCAGGCACCGGACGTGGCGCAGGTGCCCGGCGACGCCCAGGGCCCTCAGCGCGCTGCCGACGGCCATCTGCCCGTACGGCGGCAGGTCCTTGGCCAGCGACTTGATGTCCATGGCGGCGCCGTCGGGGAGCCTGTCCACGTACCCGGCGATGTGGCGCTCGCGCTCCGGCAGGAGCACGAAGTCATCTGCGCGGGGCGGACGTTGATCCGGTACGGAACGCTTGCCGTAGCCGGGATTGGCCCTCGCGTACGGGCGCGAGGATGCGGGTGCGCGCAAGGCGGAGCTAGGGTGCTCGGTAGCCACGAGATCGCTCTTTTCGATCTTGGGGTGAGACCCCGGCACGGTGCTTCAACACCGAGTCGGGGTCGTTCAGTTGTGGGCACCGTAAGCAGCCGCGACACAGCGCCGCAAGCCGGTCACGATTAGTCATACTTGCTGGCCGAGACGGGTCAGGGAGGGTGGGGAGGTCTACCCAACCCTTCTTCCGCCTACCGGAGGAAAGACAGCGCTCGGACCCCGGGGCTCGCATCCCGACACCCGGATCCCGAAGCTCAAGACTCGGGCCCGCGCCCGTCCACGTACCCCCGAGGAGTGAACGGCCCGGTCACGGAGCTCGGAACCCGAGCCCCGGAACCCGAGCTCCGAGCCGACGCCCGAGACGTGGCCGCTCGCCTTTCCCCGGCCGACCGACCAAAAGGACACCCTCTGCACCGGGGTTACCTGGTTCAGAATTCAACCGGTACGGGAAAGCGGGTGAACAATCCCGCAGCTGTAGCGAATTGCCGGGCGAGCCTTTGGCCGGAGAGTGCGCCGACCTCAGATGTTCCTCAAGAGCCTTGTAGTGAACGGATCTTGGAAGCCATACTTTGATCAAGGTCGCCCACCGCCCCCTGACCAGGGGCACATTGGTGGGTTTGCACCGTCGGCGGCAGGGATCGCCAGGGGGCTTCCATTCCGCCTGGCTGCTCTGTCGATCTTCCGCTACGGGCGTGGCGCTTTTACCTGCCTGCGTCCGGGCGACAGAAGAATAAATGGGGGAATATTCCGTGAGGAAGAATCAAGGGCGGACCGCTGCGCGGGCCGTCGTGCTCGGGGCCGTCGCCTCAGCAGTCCTGACAGCGAGTGTGCTGCCGGCTGTTGCGGTCGAGAACAGCAAGTCGAACACCCGCAGGGTGAGTATCGGCACGCTGAAGGTCGGCTTCAAGGACACCTGGCGTGGCGCGGGACAGCGGACGTGGACGCTCGATTCGTCCACTGCCTCTGCCTCCTGGAAGAGGAATTCCGCGGGTCCGGTGGCCAGCTACACCATCAAGCTGAGCGACGGTATCTGCTTCAACAAGTATGGGATAGGCAGCGTGAGTGTCGGTGGCGGCGGGTTGTCCCCCGGCGGCATCGGTGGCGAGGACGACTGCGGCGGCGGGGTGTACGCCGGCGACAAGAACTCCGCTGTGGTTGCCAATCACGGGAGGGTCATCGGACGCGGGAATCCGTACGGCCGATGGATTTGGGTCTCCCACACGGCCACTGCCAGCATGAAGTACGGCAACACTCACTACGACGTGAATGCCTACAGGCGCACCAGCCCCATAGGCGGGACCGTCTGACGCATGTCGTTCTCGACCACCGGGGGGCGGAAGCCCGCTTCCGCCCCCCGGCGCCGTTTGTTCGCCGCCCTGCTGACCACGGGGCTGATGGGCATCGTGAGTTGTCAGGCTCCGCCGCAGCTCCCGCCCGATGAGGGACTGCACATCGGGCCCCGCGTACAGGCTCCTGACGCAGTGACGGCTCGGCTGGCAGCGACCTTCGCCGACCGTCCGTCCGCCATGAGCACCGTTCCGCTGACGGGTGAGGACCCGCACCGGACCGCGGCGGCAGTCGCCGTGCTCCGCAACACCGGCCGGCCCGAGGCGGCGACCGACCTCGGCCGGCGTGCCGCCTGGTGGTCGGATCGCGTACTCGCCACGCAGGAGGACGACGCGGCGCTGCGCATCCAGCATCTGCGGGCAGGCCTCCAGGCGTTCGGGAGTGAGCTGGACCCGGACCTCGTGCGGCCTGCGGCTTCCGCTGCGGTCCGCGCTCTGCTTCTCGCCGGGCCGGCCCTTCCGGACGTGGAGGCGGCGGCACGGCTGGCCGACGAGATCCACCGCACGGATCCCGGCAACGCACGGTGGCAGACAGCCGGTACGCAGGTCAGGGGCCTGGTGGCGGGACATCTGGAGGCGCAGCCCCGGGCTTGTCGGGTCACGGGTACCAGCGAGGTGCTGTCGGACTACGTCGCAGCGCGCACGTTGGGCGGCCTTGGTTTCTCCTGCTCTGTGGGCCCGAGGACCGGCGACGCCGTCCGGGCCGAGATCGCACGGCTGGTGAAGCGGGACGACTCGTGGTCCGTACCGGAAGCCGTTCTGCTTCTGCAGGTGTCGGGCGCTGCGCGTTCGGACGGGCGCCAGGACACCGGAGACGTCGAGACCGTGGGCCGGCGGGCCCAGGATGCGCTGCGGGACTCGCTGGCCGGCAACGGCCCGTACTACCGCAAGGCCTCGGCTTCCCTGACCGAGTTGGCGGTGGCCTCCACAGCACTCGCGTCAGTGCCTGGCCGGCCAACGGTCGCGGTGGCGGACTCGACGGCTGAGGCGATGGCGGACATCGCCCTGCTGCGGGGCCGGATCTCGGACCAGCCGGACGACAACTCGGCTGTTGACGGGTATCTCGCGACCGTCGCTCAGGCTCAACTGACCGGAACAGCCGCCGGCCTCGGTGAGATCCGGGAGCCGGCTCCGACGGCGCCGCTCCGGGAGCAGGTCCGCTTCTTCCTGCAGGCGTCCCTCAAGGCTGAACCCTTGGCGTCCAAGGACATCCTCAGCAGGGCGAAGACCGAGCTGAAGCGGACGGAGGACCCCCTCGACCGGATCACGGTGACGACATCCGCGACGCTCGCCCTGCTGCGGACGGACCAATCCTGTGCCGTCCTCGACCACGACAAGCCCCTGCTCAAGGACGCGGTGAAACGAGCCGTCGCGCAGTACGCGCAGGGCAGCGACGCGGTGAAGGCATGGCTGACCCTGCTCTGGAGCACCACCGCCGCATGCGGAGGCTTCCAGAAGGAGACAGCGGCCGAGTCCTCGTCCTTCATGGAGCAGTTGAAGAGCCACGAGGCGACGCCGGACAACCCCACCGCGCAAGCCGTGGCGGCGTGGAGCAGCGCGGAACTGGCGTGTTCGAAGGGCGCCGAAGCGGGGACGGCCCCGGCCCGCCCCGTCGGACTGCCGGCGCTTGCCGGGGACAGCGACCCCGGCGAGGGACTGGGCCTGGGCACCTATGCCGCTCTGCGCACGAGGGAGATGGCGGCCTCGCCGTGCTCCGGAGGCCTCAGAGATAAGCTGAAGGGTTAGAACAATGAGTTCACACAACGAGGGGCGGGCGACGATGACGGTCCGAGCACGGGAGCGGTTCCTCGGAGGCGGCTTCCTGTTCGCCGCCTTCCTCACGGTGGTCTACGGATTCGGAACGGCACAGGCCGACGGATCGGTCGGGACGGCCCTGATCGCGGCTGCGCTGGCCGCTGTCGGAGTGTGGCTGATCCGCGGAAGGCGCAGGCACGGCTAAGGCCTGTCCCGCACAAGATGTCTGACCGGTCGAGGCTGGTCGCGGCGCCTCTTAGGATCGGCCTCGCCAGGGACCGACAACAGGTGGGGAAACGATGGCCGGCCACGTCACCGCGGTGAGCTGCAACGCGACGTACTCGTTCAGCAAACCGAATCGCGAGTCCATCACGCTGCTTGCCGGTCTCGGGGTCGAAGGGGACGTTCACGCCGGTGAGACGATCCGCCACCAGTTCCGCATGACCTACGAGCCGGACCTGCCCAATCTGCGCCAGGTCCACCTGATGCACGAGGAGCTCTTCGACGAGCTCGCGCTCAAGGGCTTCGATGTCTCCGCCGGCGGGCTCGGGGAGAACATCACCACCCGAGGCGTCGACCTTCTCGGCCTCCCCACCGGCGCTCTGCTCCACCTCGGGGAGCAGGCAGTGGTTGAGGTGACGGGGCTGCGCAACCCGTGCGCGAAGATCAACGACTTTCGTGAGGGGCTGCTGGGCGAGGTCTTCGCCTTGGACCCGGCCTCGGGCGAGTTCACCTTCAAGTCCGGCATCATGGCCGTGGTCCGCCGTGGCGGACCCGTTCGCCCCTACGACTCCATCGGCGTCGAACTCCCGCCCCAGCCCCACCGCCCCCTGGAACGCGTCTAGGGTTTCCCCCTGTTCCGATGGCACCGGCCGACCACTGTCGGCCTCAACCGACTCCGTCGCCCGGCGCCACCGGGTGCGTCTCCAGCTCCGGGGCGGCCAGCAGTTCGGCGATCAAGGCCTGGGACCCGCCGACGTACGTGCTTACCAGGTCCACGTCACCGCCCAGGCACCAGGCTCGGTCCTGTGGCCACCACAGGTCGGGCAGTTCGGCGAACTCGTCCAACGACACCGGTGAGACGGCTTCGGCCAGTGTCCCGGTGAGCAGGACCTCTTCCCGGCCGGGAGTTTCGAAGTAGGGAACCCGGTCGAAGTCCCACCGCCCGTAGCCGTTCCACAGACCGAACCAGCAGCGCTCGGACGTACGGGTGTGCCGGGCCAGGACGGGGATCAGAGCCTGGGCGACAGCGGGCGGCGTCGGTCCCTCCGCCGGATGTTCGTCCCAGACACCGGGCAGGCCGTACGCGTCGGCATTGGAGTAGTCGCGGTCCATCCCGATCAGCTCGTGCCAGTTCGTGCCCGGCGCGACCTCGCGCCCGTATGCGGCAGCCACCCCGGCCCACCGCACCGGCCGCTCGTCCAGGGAGGCCGGATGCAACACCCTGGCGTAGGCGGCGAATCCGGGTGCGGCGACGCCTGCCACGGTCCCGAAGTCACCGTGCCCCGGGGCACGCTCGCTGAGCCAGCGGGCCGGGCCGAGATCGGCGGTCCGCACGCGCAGGAGTCCGTAGTGTCCGGGAGCGGGGTCCCGGTCCACCGGGCGGTAGTCGTTCACCCCGCACAGTCTGCCCGGCTGGACCGCCGGAGTCCCGCGGGACGCAGCCGGGCCGTAGGCGCTCGCACCGCCGGGGGGGGCGTCCTCCCGGATCCCCCGGCGGGAGGACGCCCCGGCTTTCATGGTGGTCGTGCGGTCGGTCGGTTTCGCGATGCCGTCTGCCGGGGCGTCAGTACAGCCTCTTGACCGCCGTGGTCGTCGTGTTCTTGAAGGCGGCCACCGGAGCGTCGGCGAAGGTCCCCATCTGCCCCCAGCTCACGACGGTCACCGTCCGGCCGTCCCGTCCCACGGACAGCAGATGGATGTCCGTGGCGCCGTAGGACGTCGTGGTGTGCAGACCGTGCACCCGCGCGCCCTCCTCGACCGGCAGCGAACCGTAGTCCCTGCCCTCGGCCTCGACCTCCGGGTCGTTCTCCTCGATACGGTCGGCGCAGGAGCGGATCTCCTCGTTCAGCAGTGCGGCGAGCGCCTTGCCCTTGGCGTCGGAGCCCGCGACGACGGTGACCTGTGCGGCGCCGGTGTCCAGATCGGTGTGGAAGACCCGGTGCCGGTAGTCGTAGGCCGGTACGCCCTCGCCCAGGCAGTAGGCGAGCTCGACCGGGAAACCGTCGGTGACCGGCCCCGCGACCCAGTCGGACGAGGGGTGCGGCGGCAGTTGGGACGCCTTGAGGAACGCGGGCGGGACGGCCTTCGCCGACACGACGGCGTTCTTCGCTGTGACGGCCTTCCCCTGCGCGGCGCCCTCCGTTGCCTGGGTCGGTGCCGCGCAGGCGGCGAGAGCGACGACGGAGAGCGCGGCGGCGAGCACAGCGGTGCGGGTGTGCATGGGCATGGGTGTCCCCCGTGTGGAGTGCGTGATGAAGTGCCTGGTGGCATGCGTGGGATGTGGCGGTGTGACGGCCCGACGTCATCGCGCCGGCCGTCGTACGACCGAGTAGCCGCGCCGCTCGCTTCGACGGTGGCGGTGCGTCCGGCGAGGACCGGGGCGGCACCACGAGCATCGGCGGTCCCGGTGGGCCGGCGCAAGGCCCACCGTCGGATCGGCCGGGGTGGAACCATCCCAGCCACCCTGACGTGCAGGTATATGGGCGCCTGGGACAGGCCCCCCACCCCGGGACGCCTGCTCCCGGAACCGGATCGGGACTGACGGGTGCGGAGGTGACGGTGCAGACACAGGACTCCGTGGCACAGTTCGCGGCGCTGCTGAGGGAACTGAAGGAGCGTACGGATCGCAGTTACGGTTCGCTCGGCCGTCGTCTCCACATGAACACGTCCACGCTGCACCGCTACTGCACCGGTGAGGCCGTCCCTCTCGACTTCGCGCCCGTGGAGCGTTTCGCGGCTCTGTGCGGGGCGTCGGGTGCGGAGCGTCTGGAGCTGCACCGCCGCTGGCTCCTGGCCGTGGCTGCCCGGCAACGCCCGCACCCGACCGGGCCTCTTGGCGAGGCGGAAGGATCGGATGCCCCGGCCGGCGGGCAGCCCGGCGACAGCGGCTGCGATGACGGCGGCGCCCCTACGAGCGAAGCTGCCGGTGGTCCGGCCGGCTCGGACGGCCTGGTGAGCGGTCCGCCACCCGCCGCGCCCCGCCGCCCCCGGCCCTGGTACCGGCGCAAGCGCTCCGCGGCCGTCGTGTGTGCCGTGCTCGCCGCTGCGGGGAGCCTGGCCCTGCTGCCGGACGGCCGGGACGCCGACGACGGTTCACGGGCCGCGTCGGTCGCCCCGGAGACCGCGGCCGCGTCCGCCGGGCCGAGGGCCTCGGACACCCGCTCCGTGTCGCCTTCCCATGGTCCGAAGGACGGCACCGCGAGCTCTCCGGGCACCCGGCGCGAGCCTTCGGACCCGGCCGGCTCCACGAGAACCCCGGCAGGGTCTGAACCGGCGGGTCCTCCCCTCGCCTGGTCCGTCGACTCCCAGGGATGGGCGTTCGGCTGCGGCCACGACTACGTCATCGCCGCACCGCCGGAGCGGGTGCCGCCCCCTCCGGTCCAACAGGACGCCGGTACCTGGGCGGCGACCCAGCGGGCGGTGCACGGCGGGGAGACGATCGTGAAACTGTCCGTGCAGGGGACGTCCGACACCGCCGTGGTCCTCGAAGCGCTACGGGTGCGCGTGACCGGCCGCTCCGCTCCCGCTCCGGGCAACGCGTACTCCATGGACCAGGGTTGCGGCGGCTCCCTCACCCCGCGGTCCTTCGCCGTGGACCTGGACAGGAACCGGCCCGTCGCCCGCGCGACCGCCGGCAACGACGCCGGCACGCCGATCCCGGCGGTGAGCATGCCCTACCGGGTGTCCGCCGAGGACCCCGAGGTGCTGCTGGTCACGGCCAGGACCGCTGCCTGCGACTGCAGTTGGTACCTGGAGCTGGACTGGTCGTCCCAGGGCCGCACGGGCACCGCCCGCATCGATGACCGCGGCCGCCCGTTCCGCACCAGCGCCATCGGGGGCCTGACGTCCTACGCGTACGACACCTCTGCCCGTGCCTGGGCGCCCCGGGTGGACTGAACTCCCGCAGTCTGCTTGCCGGGCAGGCGCCCACGCCGTCCGCGTCGGGCGCACCACCCGGCCCGGGCCGTCAGTCCTTCCGCGCGTCCCAGGCATTGCCGATCCAGCCGTCGAAGGAGGGGATCAAGGCGGTGAGGGCGGCTCCGAGCCGCCGGTCCAGGTCCGGCGCGTACAGGCGCACCGAGTTGCCGGACGACGTGAACTCCAGCGGGACCTGGCCTCCCGAGCGCCACTTGATGCGGCGGGGGCCGCGGGGGAAGTCCCCGCCACCGCCGCCGCCGAAGAGGAGAGCCACGAGCAGAAGCGGCAGCAGGGGTGTGCAGAGCCACCACACGCACCACCAGAAGAGCCGGCCCTTGTATCCGACCGCGTCGGGGGCACCGGCGCGGCTCACGGTCCAGCGGGTGCGCAGCCCCCGGCTGAACGCCTTGTCGCGCGTGAGCACACCGAGCGGTTCACCTTGCGGGCCGAGCACCTGGAACTGTGCCCGTCCTCCGCTCGTGGAGAGGGTGACGAGGGTGGCGACCCGTGCCTGACGGGACTCGTCGGCCCACAGGACGAAGGAGCGGGCGCCGCTGTTCCGGGCCGCGAGGTAGGCGGGGATGCCGTCGGGAGGCAGCATGCGTTCCACGTGGGCAACGGGCCGTGAGGCTCCCGGGCCGTCCGTGAGGTCGACCCTGCAGTCGAACAGGCCGCCAGGTGCGGTCCTCAGCTTCCCCAGGGTGTGCAGGGTGAGAGTACTGGGCACCCGACGGGCTCCTTCACGCGTGTCCGGGTAGAACGGTCGACGCCCAACCTACGGGAGGCAGTTGCACACCGTCCTCCGGATCCCATGCGCAACACACCGTGTGCGACCGGTCCCTCAGCCCTCCGCCGTCACCGCCGTGACTCTCCAGGGGGAGAGCCGCTGCACGTCCCGGGCCGTCTCCGTGACCCCGCTCAGGAAGCCCTGGGCGCGCGGGGAGGCCGAGTCGCGGAGCCATTCCGGCGCTATGTCGCACACGGCGACCTTCACCCCGGTGCCGACCAGGGCCAGCGGCAGGGTGTGGACGACCGTCGACGGGAAGCTCAGGACCGTGTGGCCGATGGGGCCTCTGCGGGCGATGAGTTCCAGGGGGAGGTCCGGGCGGACGATCTCCAGGCCGGTGGCGGCTTCCAGGGCGTGGAGCTTGTCCGCGGATTCACGGCGGTGGGCGAAGTAGCGGGTCGCTCCGTGGGCGCGGGCCAGTGCGGTCACCGCCTCCTGGTACGGGACCGGGTCGATCACGCCCGTTTCGACCAGGGACGTGCCGACCAGGTCGGCTCCCTTGGTGATCAGGGGCGGGCCGAAGCGGTCGCGGGTCCAGGCGAATGTGTTGGGGGTGACCTCGACGCCCTGCGGCGCATCCACCGGCATCGCGGTGAACACCTCGACCGTGCGGGTCGCCGACGGTGTGAAGCTGCGGCGGGCCGCTGAGGTCACCGGGGCCAGGAGCAGTTCGCGCGGGCCCCGGCTGCCGCGGCGGTGCCAGCGCACCAGGCGTTCGCCGCGCGCGAGTTGGGCGACGAACTCCATGGTGGCCGTGCCGTCGTCGACGACCGTGATCCGGCGCGTGCGGACCAGGGAGAGGAGCAGTTGCACGTATCGGGAGAACGGGTCCCCGATGACGATGCGGTCCGCCCTGCGGATCAGCCCTGTCAGGGCGCGCAGGGCCTTCAGAGGCGCGCCGGTCTCCCCGCGCGCCTCCTGCCAGCGGACCGATATGCCCTCGTCGCGGGCCAGCTCCGCCATCCTGCGCAGCTGGCCGCGCGACATCGGGTCGACCGGGGGGAGGACGACGACCGTGGTGTCGGCGGAGCCTCCCCGGGTGTGGGTCCACTCCAGGACGTTCAGGAGCTGGACCGGGCTCTCGACGAAGGCGAGGTTCACCGGTCTGCCCGTCAGACCGCGACCGGCTCGGCGGCCGGCGCGTTCTCGGTCTCGGCGACGACGCCCGTGACCCGGCGGAGCTTCTTCATCGGGCCGAGCTCCGACTCGTACACCTTCTTGACGCCGTCACCGAGGGAGGCCTCGATGGTGCGGATGTCGCGGACGAGGCGGGTGAGACCCTGCGGCTCGACGGAGGCGGCCTGGTCGGAGCCCCACATGGCGCGGTCGAGCGTGATGTGGCGCTCGACGAACGCGGCGCCGAGCGCGACGGCGGCGAGGGTCGTCTGCAGGCCCGTCTCGTGGCCGCTGTAGCCGATCGGGACGTTCGGGAACTCGCCCTGCAGGGTGTTGATGACGCGCAGGTTGAGCTCGTCGGCCTTGGCCGGGTACGTCGAGGTGGCGTGGCAGAGAAGGATGTTGTCGCTGCCGAGCACCTCGACCGCGTGCCGGATCTGGCGCGGGGTCGACATGCCGGTGGAGAGGATGACCGTGCGGCCGGTGGAGCGCAGCGCACGCAGGAGCTCGTCGTCGGTGAGGGACGCGGAGGCGACCTTGTGCGCCGGGACGTCGAACTTCTCGAGGAAGGCGACGGCCTCGGTGTCCCACGGGGAGGCGAACCAGTCGATGCCGCGCTTGGCGCAGTGGTCGGAGATGGCCCGGTACTCGGCCTCGCCGAACTCGACGCGGTGGCGGTAGTCGATGTACGTCATCCGGCCCCAGGGGGTGTCGCGCTCGATGTCCCACTGGTCGCGCGGGGTGCAGATCTCCGGGGTGCGCTTCTGGAACTTGACGGCGTCGCAGCCGGCTTCGGCGGCCACGTCGATCAGCGCGAGGGCGTTGTCGAGGTCGCCGTTGTGGTTGATGCCGATCTCACCCGTGATGTAGACGGGGTGGCCGGGGCCGGCGGTGCGGGTGCCGATGGTGCGCAGGCGGGAGGTGCTGCTCATGGTGGTGCTTCCTTACGTGGTGGGGGTGGTGTTGGCAGGGGTGGAGCCGGTGGTGAGGGTCGGGCCCAGGAGCCAGGCCGCGATCTCGCGGATGGCGCCGAAGCCACCGGGGGTTGTGGTCACGGCCCGCGCGGCGGCGCGTACCGAGTCGTGGGCGCTCGCCACGGCGACGGGCCAGCCCGCCAGTCCGAAGCAGGGCAGGTCGTTGACGTCGTTGCCGACGTAGAGCACGCGGTCGGGGTCGAAGCCCTGTTCCTCGCACCACTGCTTGAGCGCCAGGTCCTTGCGGTCGATGCCGTGCAGGACGGGGACCTGGAGCTTGCGGGCGCGGGCGGCGACGACCGGGTTCTGCTCCGTGGACAGGATCAGGAGCGGGACGCCGGCCTTGCGCAGGGCGGCGATGCCGAGGCCGTCGCCGCGGTGCACGGCGACGATCTCGTGTCCGTCGGAGTCGATGAGGACACGGTCGTCGGTCTGCGTGCCGTCGAAGTCGAGGACGACTGCGTCGATGTCCTCGCGGGTCGGCAGCGGTGAGGGGTCCAGGAGCGGCGCGAGGGCGCGGGCACGGGCCAGGTCGTGCGGGTCGTCGATCTCCAGCACCCGCGCCGGGTCGGTCCGTACGAGCGCGGTGCGGCCGAAGAAGCGGTGGCGGTGGGTGCGGAAGCCTTCGACGTCCATGGCGTACGCGGCGCCCGTCTCCAACAGGTCCTGCGGACGGTCCTGGCGGCGGGGGCGTACGGCCTTGTCGTGGTTGACGCCGTACGTGTCGTCCTCCACCGCGCTGCCGTCGCGCCAGACGAACCCGTGGAACGGGGCGACGGTGACGGCCGTGTCGGCGCCTTCGCGAGCGACCGCGGCGGCGACGCCGTCGATGTCCTCGCGGGTGATGAAGGGGCTGGTGCACTGCACCAGGAGCACCACGTCGGCGGTCCTGCCGGGCTGCATCGCCTCGTACGCGTCGAGGGCGTGCAGGACCGCGGCCTCGCTGGTCGCGGTGTCGCCGGCGATGGCGGCGGGGCGTTGCACGCAGTGCAGCCGGTCCGACTCGCCGAGCGCCCGGCCCGCGGCCCGCGCCGCGTCCGCGATGGCCGGGTCGTCCGTGGTGACGACGACGTCCGTGACCTCCGGGGAGGCGAGGCAGGCGTGGACCGCACGGGCCACCAGGGGGATGCCGCCGACCTGGGCGAGGTTCTTGGCGGGCACGCCCTTGGATCCGCCGCGGGCGGGGATCACGGCGAGCACGGTCGGGGCCGGTGGCGGGGTCATGGCTGCTCCTGAAGCGGTGGACATGGCGGCGGGGTCGGCGGTCACAGCTCGCCCATCCGGCGGATCACCGGGGCGACCCGCTGGACGCCGTGGCGGTAGGCGCCGCGCGCCGCGTTGCGGACGGTCTCGCGTACCGCCCCTCTGACCCGGCCGGTCTCCTTGGGCGTCGCGGCGCCCGGCAGCGGGCGGCCGTCGGTGGCCAGGTGGTGGCGGGCGAGGATGCCGGGGAGGTAACCGGGGGCGGTGGCAGGGGTGTAGTAGGGCGCGAGGTCGGGAAGGGAGCCGCGTTCGAGCAGGACGGCGACCTTGGCCCGCGCGGTGTCGTAGGCCGTGTCGTACGAGCCGTCCGCGGCGACCCCCTGGCCGGACACCCATTCCTCGTCGGGCCGCGGGCGGTGTCCGCCGTCGAGCCGGTCCCAGGACGTGATCAGCCCGGAGCCGATGAAGTGGTGGTTGCCGAGGGTTTCCCGTACGCCGAGGTCGGAGAGGATCGCGGTCGGGATACGGCGGTGCAGGGACTCCAGCGCCGCCGTCGAGGAGACCGTGACCAGCAGGTCGGTGCGGTCCAGGACCTCGCCCATGTGCCCGTACACCAGACGGAAGTTGGGCGGCAGGCCGCCCGGGAGGCGCTCCGCGAGCCGCTGGTAGGGCAGTTCCTCGATGTGGGTCGTGTGCTCACCCGGCTTCGAGCGCAGCTTCAGCAGCACCTCGCGGCCCGGGTGCAGCCTCGCGTGTTCGACGAGCCTGCGCAGCAGGTACGTACGGTCCGCGCGGGAGGCCGGCACGGAGGGCTGGGCGGCGAACACGACGGTGTCGCGGCCCTCTTCCGGGCGGTGCGGCGCCCCGCCGAGGAACGGCAGCGCGGCCTCAGTGACGGACGAGGCGTCGGCGCCCACTCCCTCGTACACCGCGCGGAATCGCTCCGCGTCGTGACGGGAGTTGGCGAGGACGATGTCCGCCCCGTGCCGCAGCAGGAGTCCGTCGGCGAGCTTCTCGTAGACGACTCCCACGTACCCGGTGACGATCACGGGCCTGCGGGGCAGGCCCAGGGCGGCCAGGCCGTGCAGCATGGCCTGGACGGCGCCGCCGACGAGGGAGAGCACGACGACGTCGTACGCCTCGTCCCGCACCGCGTGCAGGAATTCGACGGCCGTCACCTCGCGCACCCGGCCGGCGTCCACGCCCACCTCTCCGACTTCGGCGAGCTGCCGGGGGGTCGGGGTGGCACGGCCGCGCAGCAGTAGTCCGGTGACCTCGACGGGGCGTTCACCCGCGCCGGTCCGGGAGGTCCCGCCGGCACCTGCGGTCAGGCGGCGCGCGGTGAGCGCACCCCACTTCCACCGGGTGTCGGAGTCGGCGAGTACGGCAACCCTGAGCGCCGGGGAGGCTGCTGCTGCGGTGTCGGCCGGATCAGCCGAATTACTGGTACGTGGAGGCACGTCCTAAAAGCTAGGAAGGCATTTCTATGGGCGGCCCAACGCGGGGGCAACAAATGGTTAACAGCCCGCCGACGGTTGGGGATATGACCTCGGGAGCACCTCAAAGAGCCGTGAATTGGCGCCGATTCACTGATCCGACATGCGTCGTTCACCCTCAGTCCTCTTCGGGGACAAGGGAAATGCCGGGCCCGCCCTTAGCGTGATGCGGGTGGTCAAGCTCTCCGTCATCGTGCCGTTCTACAACGTGCGGACATACGCCCCCGATACGTTGCGAAGCCTGCGCGCCAACGCCCGCGAGGACTTCGAGTTCATCCTGGTCGACGACGGTTCGACCGACGGTACGGCGGAGCTCCTGCGCCGGGCCCAGGACGACATCGAGGGGGTGGTCGTCCACAGACACGAGCGGAACGCGGGTCTGGCGACGGCCCGCAACACCGGCCTGGAAGCGGCCCGCGGGCAGTACATCGCCTTCCTGGACGGCGACGACTGGCTCGCACCGGGCCACTACGCCCGGCTGCTCGCGCGGACGGAGGCCCTGGGCTGCTCCTTCGTCCGCACGGACCACGTCCAGGTCACCGGCAGGTCCCGCACGGTGCACCGCGTCCCGCACGGCCGGCGCGGCGCGGTGAGCTCCCCCCGGGACGCGATCCTGCCGGCCTCCCGGACCACCTCGGTGGACTACGCGTACGCCTGGGCCGGGCTCTACCACCGGAGCCTCCTGGACCGGGGGCTGCTGCATTTCGCAGACGGGCTGCGCACCGCCGAGGACCGGCCGTGGATCTGGCGGCTGCACCGCGAAGCGGATTCCTTCGCGGTCCTGGGAACACTGGGCCATTTCTACCGCCGGGGTGTGGCGTCATCACTCACACAGATCAGCGACGAGCGTCAGCTCGATTTCATCCGCGCCTACAACCAGGTCGTGGGTGAAACGGCGGCGGACCGCGACGCCGACACCCTTCTGCCGAAAGCGGTGCGTACGTACTGCGCTGTCATCGCCCACCATGTCGGCGCCATCGGGAAATTCGAACCGTCCGTGGCACAGAAACTGAAATCACTCAGTTCGGCAGCACTCGGGGACATGCCCCAGCCGGTCCTCGACGACGCCCTCGACGCCATGGACGTACAACGGGCGACCTTGCTGCGCAGACTGCGTCGCCGGCCGGTCGCCGCGAAGGAAGCGGCTGCCGCGTGACCACCCAGATCTTCGTCGCCTCGACCCCGCAGGGCACGGCGACGCTCGCCGCCGCCCTCGACGCGCACTGCTTCGACGACGCCGACCGCCGCATCCTGCTGCTCTGCGACACCTCGGCGGTCCCGGAGGCGGCTCCCCCCGCCGGCTCGATGCCCGGTTTCGGCCTGCTGCGCACCCGTTTCGACGAGGTGCTCTCCTGGAACGACACCATCTCCCCCCAGCACCCGGCCGAATGGACCCCGCGCGCCGACGACGCGCCCCTGTGGGAACGCCATCTGAGGCGGGCCTGGCACCTCGGGGACGACGAGGTCGAGCTGGCGTTCGCGTCGCCGCACGCCGCCCCCGCCCTGGCGCTCGCCCAGATCCTCGGTGGCGGACCCATCACGGTGTACGTGGACGATCTGGCCGGCTACGGCCCGACCGGGAGCAAGATCCCGCCGCTGATCGGCACCCGGGTCCGGCGCCTGCTCCACCCGGACCTGCTACCCGGCCTGCGGCCGCTGCTGCTGGCCGAGTTCGGTGTGGAGCCCGTTCCCCTGCCCGCTGCCGCCCTGCTGAAGGTGTTCGCCGAACTGGCCGATGCCGCACCGGAGTTCCCGTTCGCCGATGGCCCCGCGCTGCTCCTGGGCGAGCGCCTCGCCGAGTCCGGGCTCCTCTCCCCGGCCGGGACGAGGGAGCTGCACCTGGAGATGGTGCGCGGCGCCGTCGCCCTCGGCCACACCCGGCTCCTCCTCGTACCCCACGCCCACGCGCCGGTCCCGTGGTCGGCCGCGCTGGCCCGTGAGGCTTCCCGCCTCGGCGCCGAACTGACGGTGCTCGACAGCGGACCGCTCGACGCCCCCGTCCTCCCGGAAGTGCTGTACCGGCGGATACGCCCCGCGCTCGTCGTCGGCTGTTCGGCGACCGAACTGCTCACGGCAGCCACCCTGTACGAGCTCCCCGTGGCAAGGACCGGCACCGGAACGCTCCTGGAGCGCCTGACCCCGTACGAGAACACAGCCAGGGTGCCGGTCACGATCACCGACGCGCTGCTCCCCGAACTCACGGACGCCGCCGCCGTCACCCTCCAGTCGCCGCCCACCCAGGCGGCCGTGGCCCGGAAACTGGACGGCCTGCTGCACGCGGTCGGCTTCGCCATGCAGCCCCGGGTGCGCCCGGACCTCCGCCCGGCCGCCGAGCGCTACCTCTCCGAGCACCTGGACGGGCGCACCTGGCGCTACTTCAAGCGCCGCCGGCTGGCCTCGCTCGCGCTCCCGGGCGTGGTGCCCGCCCGCCTCGCCTTCATCCGCCGCAACCCGACGCTGCGCCGCCTCGCCCGACGCGTCCGCGGCAGGTGACCACCGGCTCTCAGCCGAGCAGCCGGGTCAGGCCGAGACGGGTCCACAGGAGGGCGGCCCCGAAGGAGAGCACGGTGGTGGCGGCCGTCACGCCGACCATGAGGGCCGCTGCCGCCACCCAGGCGAGGTCCGCCGTGACCAGGGCGTCGGTGAGAACGCCCAGGACGAGGACATGGATCATGTACGCGCCGAACGAGGCGTCGGACAGCCGGGCCAGGGCCGGCCGCAGCCGGTCCGGGATGTTCAGTCGGTGCAGGGAGAGCAGCACTCCGGCACTGAACAGGGCGACCAGGACACTCGCGTACGGGATCGCGTAGTGCACCTCGTGCTGGTACGCGACGGTCGCGGCCAGCGCCGCGCCCGTCGGGAGGAGCCACCACAGGCGGCGCCTGCCGAACGTACCGGCGGGCACCGCGAGGAGCAGGGCGCCGAGCACCGCGTAGATCAGCTGGTACGGGCCGAAGCCCCAGCCGAACCGCGGCAGTTCCAGGTCCGTGACCCGGGCGATGTCGCCGGACAGGGACGGGGCCGCACCGAGGACGAGCAGGGCGGCGCCGAGTCCCCAGGGGCGTCCGCCCGCCTTCACCAGGGCGGCGAAGGCCAGCAGCATGATGACGGGGATGTAGGCGTACAGGTACCAGAGGTGGTACGCCGGGCGCACTGAGGCGAACAGCGAGTCGAGTGCCAGGTCGCCGATCGGGTCGTCGTTGGTGGAGCGCAGCCGGCCCCACGCCAGGTACAGCGCCGTCCACACGGCGAGCGGCACCACGATCCGTACGATGCGCTTCCACAGCCGGCGGCCGTCCCCGACCGGGGCTCCCACCAGCACCACCCAGCCGGCGATCGCGAAGAACAGGGGCACCGCGAAGCGGCCCGCCGAGTCCGCCACGAGGCCGGCCCAGTACGTACCGGGGCCGTTGGAGGCCTCGCGGCCCGCCGTGTTCACGAACGCGGAGCCTGTGTGGCACAGGATCACGCCGACCGAGCAGAGCAATCGGATCAGATCGATGTCGTAGCGGTGCTCGCGGACCGGGCGGGGCTCAGGCGCCGTCCCCGGGGCGGGCTCCGGGGACGGTGCGGTGGCCGGTTCGGTGGCCGGTGCTCCGGCCGGGGAAACAGAGGATGGCATGGTCATCGAAGGCTATGAACGCACTCGCCCGGGGTGAACTCCGGGCAGGTGAACAGTCACTTCGTCCGGGTGTCGGGCAGGTGAAGGCCCTGTGCTCCCTCGGCGCTCCGGGGGCCCGGAACGCGCGGGGCGGGCAGGGGCAGACCGAAGACCTCGCGCAGTCCGGTGAGGTTGGCCCGGGTCACCGACCAGAGGTGTTCCTGCCTGCCGTGCACATCGGCCACGGCGGCCCGGTGATCCTCCAGCACCGCCGTCGCCCGCTCGGCGAGGCGGGCGCCCAGGGCCCGGTCGTGGACGGACACACCCCACTCGGGGCGCTCGATGTCGGTGAGGAAGTAGGCGAGTTTGGGGTGCGAGACCAGGCTGATGACGGGTGTGCCGCAGCCGAACGGGATCATGCCCGCATGTCCGCGCATCCCGATCACCAGACGGGTACGCCGGTAGAGGTCGCGGATCTGTTCGTTGGAGCGCAGGTACAGCGGCTCCACCGGCAGGGAGGTCCCGTGCTCGCGGCGCAGGTCGTGCACGAACTTCTCGTCCGCCGGCATGTGGGCCGCGTAGCGGACCTCGGCGCGTTTCCCTGTCGCGCGTATGGCGGCGTCCATCTCGGCCAGGAAGTGCCCGTAGTCGTGCCCGAAGCGCAGATTGGCCCGGTCGTAGGCGCAGTTGACCAGGACGGTGTCGTCGCGTCGCACCGGATCGGTCCAGTCGGGGTCGAGGTGGCGGGCGACCGTGGTCGGGCAGGGCTGGTAGCGCACCCGGTCGCGCAGGTCGTCGGGCAGGAGTTCCCTGACCCGGGCGGCGGAACCCTGGTTGCGCAGTCCGAAGAAGGCCGACCGTTCGACCAGGACGCGCAGACTCGCCGCGAATCTGTCACGGCGGTAGCGCTGGCCGTCGAACACGTTGTAGCCGACCGCGAAGACGGCCAGCGGCGCGGTGATCCGTCCCAGGACGTCGTCCGCGATGTTCCACTGCCAGCCGCTGTTGCTGTTGGGCGCCGTATCGGGGAGGAAGAGCCCGCCGCCGCCGACGATCACCCCGCGACGGGCGTTGAGCTCCTCCAGGACCGGCTCGTCCACCAGCCGGTGGACGGACTGCTGGTGCCAGCGGCGCGGACCGGTGTCGGCGTCGAAGCACATGCGGACGGCTTCGGGCAGCACCTTGTCGCCCGCGTTCTCCTGGCCGTCGGCGAACAGTGCGACGTGCGCGAGCTGCTCGGCCGGGGCGGCGGCAGGGGCGGCGCGTGCGGGCGTGCGGGGATCCCGGGTGCGCACGTACCAGGCACGGCAGTTGGCGTCGGTGGGGTCGGCGTCCAGGCCGTCGCGGGCGTAGCCGTGTGCGTCGCGCGTCCGGCCGAGCAGCCAGGCAAGCCGGGCGAGCTGCCCGTACGCGCGGGCGGCGAAGTCCGGTGACACGGTGGCCAGCAGGAGGTGGGCCTCGGCCTCCGCGTACCTGGACAGGGCCATCAGGCAGATGCCCAGCGTCTCGTGGCAGCGCGGCAGGTCGGGCCGGTCGTCCACGGCGGCGGTCAGGAGCGTGACCGCCTCCTCGTAGCGGCCCTGCTGCCGCAGGACGTCGGCGACCTGGCGGACCAGCTCCACCGGGCCGCTCCCCCCGGCCGGGAACGGCAGGGCGTGGTGCAGGAGCAGTTCGGGGTGCTTGGGGCCGGACAGGGCGCAGTACGCGGCGCGGAACGCGTCGTCGTCCAGCTCGTAGCGGTCGCGGGCCTCGTACGCCGGGGCGTACCCGGCACGGTCGGTGTCCGTGAAGCGCAGGACGGCGGTGCTGTCGGGCACGGGCGTGTCGTCGTAGAGCCGGCCGACGAGGAAGTCGTACCGGGAATCGACGGGCGTGAGCAGCCCGGGTGCCCGTCCCAGCGCGCGGTGCACGCGCTCGTCGCCGCGGTGCTCCGGGCCGGCGAGGCCGGCGAGGAACGTGCCGTCGGTGTCCTGGCCCTGGATGACCAGCAGGCCGTCGTCCCGTACGGTCCGCCGGCCGTCGGGGCCGGGCTGCGGCACCGCGCCCACCCCGGTGCGCAACTGCAGCAGAGGCAGCAGCGATCCGAGCACGACCGTGCCGGGACCGAGGGCGACGACGGTGTCGTAGGCGTCCGCCCGGAAGACGTCTAGGCGGTCTGCGGCCTCGTACGGGACTATCCGGGGGTGCAGTCGGCGCGCGGCGTCGAAGGCGGCGTCGGGCAGGCCCGGGTGCAGGACGAGGAAGTCCTCGCAGACGGCCGGGTTGGTCAGGACGAGGCTGCGCAGCAGCACCAGGAGGCCGGGCATGCTGGCCCCGTCGGTGTAGGCGGCGAAGGCAATCCTCCGCTTTCCGGTGACGGCGCGTCTGTCGTCGGCGTCCGCGGCGGCGCAATCGGCGGGAGCGTTCATCTCAGCTGGGTCCTCAGGTCGGTCTCGTCCTCATGGGTCGCGCGGGCGGTGACCCACGCGTGCTCCCGCGGCAGCAGCTGTCCCGGCAGGCCGAACCCGATGAGGTCCAGGCGGTCGGCGTCCAGGAAGTCCAGGAGCCGCAGCACGGTGAAGGCCGTGGTGGTACGGGTCCCCCAGCCGTCCTCCCCGATCAGCGCCGGATCGCTCAGCGGCCGGCGCAACGAGGCGTCGCCGATGTGGTCCTGCGCATCGGGGACGAGCCGTGCGCGCAGCGCCCGGCGCCAGTCGGCGAGCCGGTCGCCGAAGACCAGGCGGGTGCCGGCCGGGCGGCCCCAGCCGGGTCCGGTCCAAGGGGCGTCGCCGCGCAGGGTGAGGGCGTGCAGATCGGTGCGCACGAGCGCGGAGTCCCCGCCCGTGGGCAGGGTGTCGCAGCGCACCACGAGGTCGTACCCGTCGATCAGCTTCCCGAGCGCACTGCCCGCGGTCCGCTCCTCCTCCAGGACCCGGGGCGCGCCGGCGACCAGGCATACGGTGCGGCCCTCGACGAGACGGCGCAGGGCCGGGACCCCGATCGGCTCGGTGCCGCCGAGCAGCGGGTCGGCCATCCTGTCGCGGTCCAGCAGCCGGCGGTGGGCGGCGTACGCCCCGGTGAGCTTTCGGACGGCCGGGTCGGCCATGCCCCGGCCGGCGGTCCGCCGGCGTACGACGTCGGCGAAGCCTGCCCCCGCCTCCGCGGCCGGCACGTCGCGCAGGGCCCGCAGCCGGGCGGCGTCCTCCCCGTCGGGCAGGAGTCCGGCGGCGTCGTCCAGGCAGCGGCGGAGAGCGCGGAGGGTCGCGATGCGCCGTGCGATGTCCTGGGACGAGGACGGTTCCTGCTGCAGCGTCAGGTGGCGCTCGTAGGCCTGTACGGCCTCCTCGCTCCGGCCGAGGGCGTCCAGCGCACGTCCGCGCAGCCGCCATGCCCCCTTGGACCTGTCCCGCATGCCGGTCGCCTCGACGGCGATGCCGAGGGCGAACCGCGCCTGCGCGTCGCCGCCCGCCTCCAGGGCGTGCTGCCCGGTCCGCAGCAACGCGTCGAAGAGGCCGTCCTCCCCGGGGGAACAGGCCGTGGTGAGCGTGCCGATGGAGGCGACCAGGCGGTTCTTCCTGGCGGGGTCCATGGGGCCGGACGCGGCGAGGGCCGCGAGGTGGTCGCCGCACAGGCGCAGCACGGCCGGTGCGGCAGGCGCCTGGTGCGCGGGGCCGCCCGGCGCGGTCCTGGTCCGTACGGCCTTGAGCAGCCCCGTGAAGGTCTGGCCCATGCTCGTTCCCGCCGTTCTGTGATCGGTGGCCGGCCGGGGAAGCGCCCCGGGGCCAGTCAGAGTCCGAGGCTGCTGCGCGTGCGCCGTACGGTGCGGCGCAGCCGGACCGCCGCTCCGCCGGGTCCGCCGCCGCCGGGCAGGATGAGCTTCTGCAGACGGCGGCGCTTGAAGTAGTGCTGGGTCGTCGCGTCGAGCCCGCCGCGCAGCCAGGTCTCGGCCTCGCCGCGCAGTGCGGGGTGGAGGCCGGACTGCATGCAGTAGCCGACCGTCCGGACCAGCGGTGCGAGGCTGTCCGGGGCGGTGGGCGACAGCTCCGGGACGGGCCCGCTCCCCTGCTCGTCCAGGTCGGGTACGAGGTGGTCGACGATGGTCAGCGGGATGCGGTTGCTGTTCTCGTACGGGGTGATGCGGTCCAGGACGAGTCGGGTGCCGACCCGGGCGACGGGGATGCCGTAGTACGCGGCGGCCGTGAACATCGCGGTGGAGAAGCAGCCGACGACGAGCGTGGGTGCGCACCGTTCGTAGAGCGTCTCGGCGAGCAGCGGGCTGTCCAGTGTGCTCAGGCGCACCCCCGCGGCGGCGGCCGCGTCGTCCAGGGCCCGGGAGTAGCGGGCCGGTGCGGTGGGGTGCGGTTTGAAGAGGAGGGAGGTGTGGCCCGCGCGTGCCGCACCGTGCAGCATGCGGATGTGCAGGTCCTCCTCCTCCTCGGGCGTGAGGATGTTCAGGGCGGCGAGGTACTGCCCGAGGAGTACGGCGGTGGGCGCCTCGGCCTCGACCGCCGCGAGCCTGTGGTCGCCGTCGGCTGCGCGGGCGATCTCGCCGAGGACCTTGCGGAAGGCATCGTCCGGGACGAGTTCGGGCTCGACGCCCGCCTCCGCCAGCAGCAGCGGCTTCAGGCCGGTCACCAGGTCCAGGTGGAGCACGCGCTGGATGCGGCAGGCGATCGACACCGGGACCTTGTTCCGGGTGGGGCCGTAGCTCATCAGGCCGTCCGCGTACACGTGCAGGGCGCTCTCGGCGAAGATCGCCGCCAGTGCGCGGGCCGGGTTGACCTGGATGGATTCGACGGCCAGGTCGACAGGGTTCTCCGGAGGGATCCCCCAGGCGAGCCGGAAGGCGCGCTGCCACAGCTCGGTCTCCTCCGGGCGGGGGCCCCAGCCGCTCGGGTGGTGGGGGCTGATCGCCTCGTTCCAGTCGACGACGGAGTCGAAGCGGGCGGCGATGTCTCCGTACCCCCTCATCTCCTCCAGCCGGAGGGCGGTTTCGGGGATCTCCGCGTTGTTGGAGACGAGCAGGATGCGGTGGCTGTCCTGGCCGGGTCCGAACTGGCCGGCGTCCAGGGCCGCCGCGAGCGTGGCCGCCCCGTACAGGGTGGAGACCTGGAAGATCTGGGTGCGCGTGGGCATGGGTCAGGCGGCCTTCTGCTTGTCACGCAGGCGGTTGAGCAGGGTGCTGCGCTTGTTGTCCATCATCGTCAGGGTCCTGTCGAGCACCGGCTGCGGCATGCGGTGCAGTGCGGCGGTCGACTCGTGGCGCAGCCGCCGGGCGGTGGCGGGGTCGTACACGTCCGCCTTCTCGTTGTGGAACGCGATCATCGCGCAGTAGGTGCGGACCGCCTTGGGCAGAAGGAGTTCCGCGTCCCGGTCCCGGCCGATCTCCTCGACGAGCGTGTCGTAGGCGGGGAAGAAGTCGAGCTGCCGGGAGTCCTTGATCTGGGTGAGGGACGTGGTGACTCCGCGCCGGTAGAAGATGCCGTAGAGGCCCAGGGCCGCGTAGGTGCGGGCGTGCAGGTGGAGCCGCCAGATGAACAACCGGTCCTCGGCGGTGCGCAGTTCGGTGGCGAACCGCAGTGTGCCGTCCTCGAAGAGCCGCCGGTGGTAGATCCCCGCCCATACGAACGGGTAGTCGACCATCGTCTCCCGCTCGGGTGCCGCGATGCCCTCCCGCGGGTCGAGCACGGTGTCGCGGAGCCGGGCCGGCGCGCGGCGCACCACGCGGCTGGTGCCGGTGGACTGCACGTGGTCGGTGCGGGCGAAGTCGCAGTCGAGTTCCTGCGCGGCGTGCAGGAGGCGGGCCAGATGGCCGGGCGCGTACCAGTCGTCGCCGTCGAGGAAGGTGACGAAGTCGCCGCGGGCCGCGTCGATGCCGCTGTTGCGGGCTGCCGCGATGCCCACGTTCGTGCCGTGCCGGATGACCTCGGCCTGCGGAAGTCTCTCCGCCCACCGGTCGATGACGGACGGCGTGTCGTCCGTCGAGCAGTCGTCGACCAGCAGGAACTCCACATCCGGGCCCGCGTTGCGGGCCAGGCTGCTCAGCGCCGCGTCGGCGAAGGCCGCGACATTGTGGAAGGGAACGACGACGGACAGTTTCGGCACGCGGGGACTCACCTTCGATCTTGGTCCACACACGCTAATGAGTCACGCGGAGGAGCGGGTGTCCTCCGGCCCGACGAGTGGTGAACTCTGGGCATCCGCGCGATGACCTGCCCCGGGGGCGCCGTGCCCGGCGGGGGCGCCGCGCCTCATCGCACCCCGTACCGCGCCTCGATGCCCGCGACGATGGTCCACAGGCCGTCCTCGAAGCGGTCGTCGTAGCCGGCGAAGATCTCGGCGCCGGCTGCCGCGGCGAGCGGGAACCGCTCCATCCGCTGGGCCCGTTCGGCGATGTCGAAGCCCTCCCGGCGCTCGTCCGGCATCGGCTGGACGCCCTGCTCCTCGGTGACGAAGCCCATCGTGTACGAGTACGCGGTGATGCCGGCCCGTACCGCCTGCCGCAGCTCGAAGCCCGCGCCGACCATGGTCCGCAGATGGGTTTCGAGCCCTTCGGCGTGGTCGGTTCCGGTGAACCTGGCTCCGCTGTAGACCTTCGCGCCGTCCCGGTAGCGCAGCAGCGCGGCACGCAGTCCGCTGTTGTACGCGACGAGCTGCCGCTGCCAGGTGTCCTCGGTGGGGGCGGGCAGTTCCTCGTCGAGCATCCGGCGGTACATCACGGTCGCCATCTCGTCGAGCAGTGCCTGCTTGTCCTTGAAGTGCCAGTACAGAGCGGGCGCCTTGACGTCCAGCTCCCTGGCGATGGCGCGCAGGGTCAGCCCGTCCAGGCCCACCTCGTTGAGCAGGCGCAGTGCCGTGTCGGCGACCCGCGCCCTGTCGATCTTCGTCGTACCCACCTTGACAATTTAACAGCGTTAAGCGCAAACTCCGAACCATGGAACTTAACAGCGTTAAGGAAACCGGGGTAGTGATCGTCGGAGCGGGCCCCAGCGGCCTGGCCCTCGCCTGCGACCTGGCACGCAGAGGGGTGCGCGCCCTCGTCGTCGAGCAGGCCGCCGCACTCTTCCCGGGCTCTCGGGGCAAGGGCATCCAGCCGCGTACGAGGGAGGTGCTCGACGACCTCGGGGTGGGCGACGCGGTGCGCACGTACGGCGGGGCCGCCCCCGTCGGTATGACCTGGCGCGACGGGGAGCGGCAGGGCCCGTACGACATGTTCCGCCGCGCGGCACCGACGGACGCGGAACCGTACGGGGAGCCGTGGACGATGCCGCAGTGGCGGACCCAGGAGATCCTGCTCGCCCGGTTGCGTGAGCTGGGCGGCGACGTCACCTTCTCCACCGCCCTGACCGGCCTCTCCCAGGACCCCGGCGGGGTCACCGCCGAACTGTCCACGGGCCCGGTGCGCGCGTCCTACCTGGTCGCCGCGGACGGCGGGCGCTCCACGGTCCGGCGCACACTCGGCATCACGATGGACGGCGAGAGCGTCGACCCCGCACCCATGCTGGTCGCCGACGTCCGGGTCACGGAAACGGCCCTCGACCGGCTGAACTGGCACATCTTCACCGGCGACGCGGGCTACACCACCCTGTGCCCGCTGCCCGGCACGGCCGACTTCCAGCTCGTCGCCCAGTTCAAGGACGGCGAGCCGGACACCTCACCGGAGGCCGTACGGGAGCTCGTCGCCGCCCGCACCCACCTGAACCCGCAGGACGTCACCGAGGTGCGCTGGAGCTCGGACTTCCGGCCGCGCGCCGCACTGGCCGAGCGCTTCCGCGCGGGCCGCGTCTTCCTCACGGGCGACGCCGCCCATGTCCACTCCCCGGCCGGCGGGCAGGGCCTGAACACCAGCGTCCAGGACGCCTACAACCTCGGCTGGAAGCTCGGCCAGGTCCTGCGGCAGGGCGCGCCGCCCGCGCTGCTCGACAGTTACGAGGAGGAGCGGCGCCCCGTGGCCGCCGACATGCTGGGACTGTCGACCCGGATCCACCGCGGCGAGCAGGAACGCGGCGCCGCCACCCAGCAGCTGGGGCTCGGCTACCGCGAAGGCCCCCTGTCCCGCGGCCGGGCGGGCCTGCTCGAAGCCGGCGACCGGGCACCGGACGGGCCGGCGGGCGACGGGCAGCGACTCTTCGACGTCTACCGGGGGCCGCACTTCACCCTGCTCGCCGTCGGCACCGACACCGCACTGCCCGCAGGCGGAGGCGCGTTGCTGCGCAGCCACCGGGCGGCGGCCTGCGAGGCCTACGGCAAGGGCCTGTTCCTCGTCCGCCCCGACGGCTACATCGGCTGGGCCGGCGACGACACCTCGGGGCTCACGGAGTACGCCGCGACGCTGGGCCTTGACCTCAAGCTTGGTTGAGCTCCTACGTTCGGGGACATGGACTACTCACATGACGACGCAGGACTCGCACGGCAGCCCATCGGCTACTGGAGCTGGGCCGCCCACGAAGCGACCGTGACCCACATCCGCGCCGCCCTCGCCGAGCACGGTCTCACCCAGCCGCCCTGGTGGGTCATCAACCAGCTCGTCGACGCGGACGACAAGGGCCGCCCCCGCGCGGAGGTGGTCGCGATGCTCCGCGGCTACCTGCACGTCGGGGACGGACTGGAGCCCGAGATCGACACCCTCATCGCACGGGGCCTGGTCACCCAGGACGCCACCACCCGCCTGCGGCTGACCGCCGAGGGGCACGCACTGCGCGAAAAGGCCTACGAACGGGTCGGCCGGGCGAGCGCGGAGATCCACGCCGGCATCCCGGACGAGGAGTTCGTCGCCGCCCTCAAGGTGCTCCAGCGCATGATCCACAACGTGGGCGGCAAGGCCTGGCACCACTGAACACCCGGGCGGACGCGGCCCGCTCAGACGCCGCTGACGGTGAGCTTCGCCGCGAAGCCGAGGAACAGCACCCCCGCCAGCGAAGTGGCCCCCGCCGACAGCCGCTTGCGGCGGCGGAACGCGGTGGCCAGGCGGGTGCCGCCGAATATGAGCATCGAGAGGTACAGGAAGCTGCCGATCTGCAGCAGGACGCCCAGCAGCAGGAAGGACAGCGCCGGGTAGGCGTAGCCCGGGTCGACGAACTGCACGAAGAAGGAGATCAGGAACAGGATGGCCTTCGGGTTGAACAGGCTGACCACGAGCGCCCGCCGGTAGGGGCGCTCGACGGCCGTGGCCGGCGTCGGGTCCCCCTCGGTCAGCTCGGCGACCCGCTGGTGCCGCTCACGCCACGTCGACACGGCGGCCCTCAGCATCCCGATGGCCAGCCAGGTCAGATATCCCGCACCCGCGTACTTGACGACGGCGAACAGCAGCGGCGTCGTCTGCAGCAGGGACGCGGCCCCCATGGCGGACAGCGTCATCAGGACCGTGTCCCCGGTCCACACACCCGCGGCGGCCACATATCCGGTCCGCACACCGCGCCGGGCGGCGACGGACAGCACGTACAGCGAGTTCGGCCCCGGCAGCAGAATGATCAGCACCAGGCCGGCGAGATAGGTCGGAAGATCGGTGACACCCAGCATGAACGGAGTGTCGCATGCGGGTACGACACTCTGTCCGGGTGGCCCGGATGCCGGACTGCCGCCGGTCGTCGCCTACCGCACGAGGTCGGCGTACACGATGATGTTGTCCGGCCGGTGACCGTTCTCGAGTTCGCCACCGCAGGTGATCAGGCGTAGTTCGGGGCGGGCCGTCTCCCCGTAGACCTTGTCGGTCGGGAAGCTGTCCTTGTCGACCTGCTCCAGCGCCCGGACCGCGAAGACCGCGTCGGAGCCGTCCGCGCGCGACACGGTGATGCGGTCACCCGCCCTGATCCTCGAAACGTTCTTCAGCACCGCCGGTCCCTCGGCCGTGTCGAAGTGGCCGATGAGGACGGCGGGGCCGAGCTCACCGGGCGTCACCCCCTTGGTGTACCAGCCGATCCGGTCCGCCTGTCCGACGGACGGGACCTCGACGGTGCCGTCCGCGGCCAGCCCGAGCCTCAGCACGGGACCGGTGTCGACGTCTGCGGACGGGACGCGGACCCTGACGGGCTCGGAGGCGGCCATCGGCTCCGCGGGGACGACCACCGCAGGGGACGCCGAAGCCGGGGCGGTGGTGGATATCCGTGCGGGCGGGGTGTCCGCGCGGCCGTCGTCGGCGCCGCAGCCGGTGAGCGCACCGAGTGCGAGGACCGTGAGCACGGCCGCCGTGAGGCGCTGACCGGCGGATCGGGTGGAGCGGCGAACCTGATGTGCGTACATGAACTGGCTCCCGGCAGGGCGAGCCCGGACGGGCCGTCGCTTCCTGCGGCGGCCCGTCCGGGCGACGTGGGCGGCTGAGCGGGTGTCCGGCCGGGCGGCCGGTCCGGCCTCAGCGGCCGGCGGCGGCCCGGCGGCGGCGCAGGGCGACGAAGCCGATGCCCGCGGCACTGAGCGCCGCGGCGGCGCCTCCCGCGGTCACCAGCATGTGGTCGTTGCCCTGCCCGTACTCGGCACCGGCGGCGACGCCACCCTTGGGGATCACCGTGGTCTGCGTGCCGTTCTCCTTGGTGCCGCCGTCCGGGGTGTTCCCGTAGAGGAAGCTGCAGCCCTTGGGAAGCTTCGGGAAGTCCGTGACGCTTGCCGGGTGGCCGCCGCCCTCGACGATGGTGCGCAGCTGCGGCGTGTGGCTCTCCGGGTTGAGGATCTCCCCGATGATTCCCGCGCTCGCGGGAAGCTTGGGGCGCTTGCGGTCCAGCGTCTCGAACACCTTTCCGTCGCCGAAGCTGCGGAAGACGACGGACGGACCGGACGGGCTGATGGTCAGAAGGGCCTCGAGTCCCGCTCCGATGTCCTTCTGGTCCGTGGCCACGCACTTGACGGGGGTCTCCGGGCCCTGGCCGTCGCTGCCGTGGTCGTTCACCGAGGTGACCCGCCCGTCGGAGAACAGGGTCACCGAGATGTCGCCGAAGAGCTTGGTCTCCTCCTTCTCGAAGCCATGGCCGGCCGCGAGGGTGCCGAGGAACGTGCTGCCGGAGCGGATCGTGGCCGAGTAGAAGACCTCGTCCTTCTCGCCGTGGCGGTAGACCGCGGCGCTCAGCCCGCCCTTGAGCGTGTCCTTGTGGACCAGGACGCCTGCCGGGGTTTCCGGCCCCTGGCCGTCGCTGCCGTGGTCGCTGACGGAGGTGACGGCACCTGTGCCGGTGAGGGTGACCTGGATGCCTTCGAAGACCCGGCTCTCCTGCGCGGCGTGTCCCGCACCTGCGGTGAGGGTGCCGAGCTGCTGGTCGCCCTTGAGGACGACCGCCGTGTAGTAGGTGTCCGTGTCCCCGTGCCGGTAGATCTTGGCGGTGAGTCCGCCCTTGAGCTGGTCGGTGCGGACGAGGGTGCCCTCGGCGGTGGTCGAGGCGGCCGAATCGGTCTTCGGAGCGGTGTCGGCGAACGCCGTGGCTGCGGGGGCCAGGACCATGCCGGCGAGTGCTGCCGTGGCTACGGCGGTGCGAAGGGCGAGGCGACGGCGCGAGGTGGTGAGAGACATGGACGACTCCGTGAAGAAAGGCGGCCTCGTGGGCCTGCGGGAGAAATGGGAGAGTCGCATGCCGCTTCCTCGGTCGGGTGGGGCCGAGAGGTGTGGCGGGCTGCTGGTCCGAAGGTAACGATCTCCTTCAACGGAGGTGTCCACTCCGTGTCACCACTCTGTGACAGCCGCCACATCCCTCACACGGCCACCCGGCGAACCGGCGGCGAAGGACCCGGTGAACTCACGGCGGAAGGGGCGAGGTCCTCAGAACGCGTCCGTCGGGACGTACGTCCCCCAGACCTCCCGAAGGGCGTTGCAGACCTCGCCCACGGTCGCCCGTGCCCGCAGGGCGTCCTTCATCGGATAGAGGACGTTGGCCGTGCCCGCGTCGCTCCCCGCCGCCTGTTTCAGCTCGGCCAGCGCCGCGTCCACCGCCCCCTGGTCGCGTTCGGCCCGGAGCCTCGCAAGCCGGGCAGCCTGCTGGGCCTCGATGGCCGGGTCGACGCGGAGGGGTTCGTACGGCTCCTCCTCGTCGAGGCGGAAGCGGTTGACGCCGACGACGACACGTTCGCCGCTGTCGGTCTCCTGCGCGATCCGGTAGGCGCTGCGCTCGATCTCGCCCTTCTGGAAGCCGCGCTCGATGGCGTTGACCGCGCCGCCCATGTCCTCGACCTTGAGCATCAGTTCCAGGGCCGCGGCCTCGACGTCGTCGGTCATCCTCTCCACGACGTACGAACCCGCGAAGGGGTCCACCGTCGCCGTCACATCCGTCTCGTACGCCAGGACCTGCTGGGTGCGCAGGGCCAGGCGGGCCGACTTGTCGGTGGGCAGGGCGAGGGCCTCGTCGAAGGAGTTGGTGTGCAGCGACTGGGTGCCGCCCAGCACCGCGCCCAGGCCCTGCACGGCGACCCTGACCAGGTTGACCTCGGGCTGCTGGGCGGTGAGCTGCACGCCCGCGGTCTGTGTGTGGAAGCGCAGCATCAGCGACTTGGGGTTCTTCGCGCCGAACTCCTCCCTCATCACCTTCGCCCAGATCCGGCGCGCGGCACGGAACTTGGCGACCTCCTCCAGGATCGTCGTGCGGGCGACGAAGAAGAAGGAGAGACGCGGGGCGAAGTCGTCCACGTCCATGCCGGCCGCCACAGCGGTACGGACGTACTCGATGCCGTCGGCCAGGGTGAACGCGATCTCCTGCGCGGGCGAGGCACCCGCCTCCGCCATGTGGTAGCCGGAGATCGAGATGGTGTTCCACTTCGGGATCTCGGCCCGGCAGTACTTGAAGATGTCGGCGATCAGCCGCAGCGAGGGCTTCGGCGGGAAGATGTAGGTGCCTCGGGCGATGTACTCCTTGAGGACATCGTTCTGGATCGTGCCGGTCAGCGCGTCCGCCGGGACGCCCTGCTCCTCACCGACCAGCTGGTAGAGCAGCAGGAGGAGGGCGGCGGGCGCGTTGATGGTCATCGAGGTGGAGACCTTGTCCAGCGGGATGCCGCCGAACAGGACGCGCATGTCGTCGATGGAGTCGATCGCCACTCCGACCTTGCCGACCTCACCGGAGGAGATCGGGGCGTCCGAGTCGTGCCCCATCTGGGTGGGGAGGTCGAAGGCGACCGACAGGCCCGTCGTGCCGTGGGCGATCAACTGCTGGTAGCGGGCGTTCGACTCGGTGGCCGTGCCGAATCCGGCGTACTGCCGCATCGTCCACGGCCGGCCGGTGTACATCGTCGGGTAGACACCACGCGTGAAGGGGTACGCGCCCGGCTCGCCCAGCTTCTCCGGGGCCTGCCAGCCGTCGAGTGCGTCCGGCCCGTACACCGGCTCGATGGGGAACCCCGACTCGGACTCACGCGTCATGTCCTGCGCCTCCGCTCAAGCCACTGTTCGGCCACCGGCGTCGCCACCGACGTCCCGGCGAGGTCCGGGCGCCGGGACCTTGCTCACAGCACGCCCCGGGGCCTGGACTCACCTTCCCCATCATGCGCAGGATTCGGCAACCGGGCAGGACGGGAATCCGTCTCATGAGATATCCGCGCCATGAGACACCGGGAAACAGTGGGCGAACCAGGGGGACGAGGATGAGACGCACAGGTACGAACAGCCGTGCAGGCAGAACGCGCACGGCGGCAACGGCATGTGTCGGCGTCCTCGCCCTCGCCACCCTGACGGCGGGCTGCAGGGCGGAGACGGTGGGCGCCGCCGAGCCCACGGCCACACCGAAGGCCCCTTCCACGGCCGGGAGCCCCACGGACGACGCCAAGCCGAGCAGCCCGGCGACTCCGTCCTCCCCCGCGGCGAAGCCGAGCAGGAAGCCGGCACCGCGGCCGAAGACCCTGATGTCCGTCGGGGACCGGAGCAAGCAGGTACGGGAGCTGCAGGCCCGGCTGCGCCAGATCGGCCACTTCGACCGCAGCCCCACCGGGTACTACGGCACCGCGACCGTCGCGTCCGTGCGGTCCTTCCAGGGCAAGCGGGCCCTGTCGCGTACGGGCAGGACCGACACGGTCACCTGGCAGCGGCTGCTCGGGATGACGCGCAAGCCGACTGCACAGGAGCTGGATCCGCCGACCGACAGGCCGGCGGCCACGCCGGACGCGCGCTGCATGACGGGCCGGGTCCTGTGCATCAGCAAGAACAGCCGCACCCTGTCGTGGATGATCGACGGCCGGGTCGTCTCGTCGATGGACGTGCGGTTCGGCTCGCAGTACACGCCCACCCGTGAGGGCACGTTCTCGGTGTACTGGAAGTCCCGTCACCACGTGTCGACCATCTACGACTCGCCCATGCCGTACGCGATGTTCTTCAGCGGGGGCCAGGCGGTGCACTACTCGTCGGACTTCGCGGCCCGCGGCTACAGCGGCGCCTCGCACGGCTGTGTGAACGTCCGGGACGAGGGGAAGATCGCCTCGCTCTTCGCCCAGGTGAGGAACGGCGACAAGGTCGTCATTTATTGGTAACGCCTTCAACCAAAAAAAGGGCGCGGACGGGACCGGGGGAACGTGTCCCGCCCGCGCCGGATGCGCCGAGCCGAAGGTACGGGGGGAACCCCGGCTCAATGCGCGGCCGATGACCAGTCGGCTCACTTACTACTGCGTCAGCGCTTCGAAAAACGTCACACTTGTCAGCCGAGGGGCACTCACAGGCCTTGTCCGCGCAGGTCAGCGGGTGGATGAGGCGGTTTCGGCCGAGGACTGCGCGTCCGCACCATCCGGCTCGCCCTGGGCGGGGGGCGTGCGGAAGGAGATCGACGGCAGGCCGCCCTCGGCACCGTCCCCCGGGTCCGTGCCGCCATCGGTGCCGTCCGGACCGTCCCCACCGCTGCCGCCGCTCCCGCCGTCCCCGTCGAGGAGGCGGTCGCAGAAACGGTCGAGGTTGCGTTCGCCCTTGGCCAGCCGGATGAGCCGGCGCTCGCTCGCGTCGCTGAGGGTGCCGTCGCGGTAGTCACGGCAGGCCCGGACGGACCTCTCGTACATCTCACGGGCGCTCTCGGTGCCGGTGCCGTCGGAACCGGTCGGGCCGCCCGAACTGTCGGGCGTCTCCCGGCCGTCCGTGCCGCCCTGGGAACCGTCCTGGTCCGCGCCGCCGTCCCGGTCGCTGTCGCCCCGGTCCGCGCCGCTGCCCGTTCCGCTGCCGTCCTTGCCGGTCCGCCCGGCACCCGGGTCCGTATCCGTGACCGCTCCGCCGGGTGTCCCGGAGGCGTCCGGGGAGGCGGGCGAACCGGACGGCAGGGGCGAGGGCCGGCCGCCGTCGGGCATCTCGGCCCCCAGCTCCTCCGGGGAGGCCGCCGCCGATACGGACGTGGCGGGGACCGGGAAGCCCTGGCCTCCGAACGGCGCCGGAAGCATGCCGGTGCCCGCGGCGACCGCCACCCCGCCGAGCGCGCACCCGGCGAGCGACACGGCGAGGCCGTAGCGCACGGGGCGGCTCCAGCGCGGGCGCCGGGACGGGGCGGAGCGCGTGGCACCGATCCGTACGGTGTGCAGGGCGTCCGGCTCCCCCGCGATTCCGGCTCTCACCGCACCGTCCCGCTCCCTGGCGCGGGAGGTCTCGCGGAAGGCGGCCAGCGCGGTGGCCTCACCGGGCAGTTCGGCACCGGAAGGGCGCGGGGTACGCGCGGACCGCAGCGCGGCCTCCAGCCGCCGGGCCTCGTCGCGGGCGTGATCGTCGACGGGCTCGACGGATTCGCCACGGAGCAACATCTCCGCCGCGTCCGCGTCAAGCCACTGGTACCGCTCGTCGGCCATCACATGTCCTTCTGCGTCCACGGACGCGAATGCGTCACACCGGCGGGCGCCGCCACACCGTTGCGGGCGGGGCGCTGCGCGGGCACGGCACCGAGTCCGGTACCCGCCGCCGGAATCTCGTCGTCCGGGCCGTTGTCCGCGCCGACCAGCTCCGCCAGCCTCTTCAGTCCCCGGTGCGCCGCAGTGCGTACCGCACCGGGGCGCTTGCCCAGAGTCTGCGCGGCGCTCTTCGCGTCCAGCCCGACCACCACACGGAGCACGACGGCCTCGGCCTGGTCCTGCGGAAGCTGCGCGATGAGCGAAAGAGTACGGCCGGTGCCCAGCGACTCCAGCGCCTCGCCCGCCGTATCGGACTCGGCGGCCTTCCCGGCCAGCTCGGTCTCGTCGCCGCCGATGGCCGGCCGCCGGCCACGCATCCGGATGTGGTCCAGCGACCGGTTGCGCGCGATCCGGGCGGCCCAGCCGCGGAACCGGTCGGCATCCCCGCTGAAACGGTCGAGGTCACGCGCTATCTGCAGCCAGGACTCCGACGCGACGTCCTCGGCGTCCGGCTCCCCCACCAGCGTCCGTATGTAGCCCAACAGGCGCGGCTGCACAGCGCGGTACACAGTACGGAAGGCGTCCTCGTCCCCGTCCTGTGCCGCGAGCACCGCGGCAGTCAGCTCCGCGTCGTCCCCCAGCACTCCCTCAACCCGCCCTGCTGATCTGAATCGCAGCTGGTCACCACTGCTGCGCCACTCTGCGCGACTCAGCACGCTACGTGGTCGGACGGTGCCACGTCCATGACTTGTACAACCCGCAACTGTCTCCTGACGCAGCGCGGTGTGACAGAAAACGCACCCACGGCGCTGAGATGAGTACGGGGTCGCACTGCGGCCCCGTGGAAGACGACCGGGGCCTCTCCTGTGGGGGGTGGCGGCCCCGGTCGTCGTCCCCTCTCTTCGTTCCTGTCCGCGAGGCGCCGCAGAGTCAGACCCGCCCGCGCGCCCTGCGTGACATCACCGCACGCAGCACCCGCTGACCCTCGGTCGACAGATCGAGCGCGCGACGCAGGCCCGCTCCGCCGCCCACGGTTCCCGCGCTCTCCGCGAGGGTCTCCAGGATCTCGATCTGCCGGCGGACCTCACCCGTGACGAGCGGCCCGCTGCCTTCCAGGTCACCGCTCCGGCAGCGGTCCAGCTGCTCGGCGCCGCCGGCGGCCGGGAAGTCGAACCCCCGGTGGATGTCCAGCGCGACGAGCGAGCAGGCGTCGGCCCACGCACGCAGCGGCGCCACGGCGAACTCGCCGGGCGCGGCGGCGAGCATCGCGCGGACACGGATCGCGGGTGTGTCTCCGGCCGCGGAGTCGTCCCCCGCCCCGGTGGCATCGCTGCCCAGCGCCGCACGGACGGCCGCGAGCCGCGTGGCCCACTCCTCGCCGCTCCCGCAACTCGCCCACAGCGGGCGCAGCGGCTCCGGTTCCTCGCCTTCGGCCGGGGGCGGCAGGCAGCGGTCCAGGCATGCGAGCCCGCTCGCCGCCAGCCCTCGCTCGTCGGCAAGAGCGATCAGCTCCAGCAGGCTCATCGGCGTCTCCCCTCGGTCAGGACACAGCAGGACGCTGTGCTCCCTGTTACCGCGTACTGCGCCAGATGGCTGAAAAGCGTCACTCTCGCGACACGGGAGAACACGCTGAGGCTCAGTCAGACGGGCTCTCGATGCCCAGACGGTCCAGAAAAGCGAAGAAAAGCGGCTCGGCGAGCGACTCGGGATGTTCGACGCGCAGGAGCTCGAGCAAAGGCCCTTCGAGGACGCCACGGCCGGATTCCGACGCCCACCGGACGGCCCTGGCCGCCGCGTCCTCGGGGGGCAGGAACAGGTCCTCGAGCATGATGCCCTCCGGACCGAGATGCGCCGCCATGGGTGCCCGGCCCAGACAGGCGTACCAGGATCCGCTCTGCGGCGCCGCCGCCTCCACGGCCACGCAGGCACTGTTCATGACGAACCCGAAGAGGACGGGCGCCCGTAAGGATTCGGCGAGTGCGGCCATGGAGCCGAGGGCAGGCTCACTCGGGTGGGACCAGACCTGCCAGCCGTCCGCCCGGTACTGCCGCAGGGTCAGCCGGTCCGCCACGTACCGCAGTGCGGGGTGGCCGGAAAGCGGCTCACCGCTGCGCCCCACCAAGTAATAGCCCCAGAAACCCACATCGCGCTCCCCCCGCGGTCCGGGGTGCCATTCTTCCCGGCGCACGCGACGGGGAAGCGCGAAATCGGGTCAACTCAGGACGGGACAGGACCGGCTGCCTGCCGTTGCCGCAGCGGGTACGCGCCGAGGGCCGCCCGCTCCCCCTGCATCGCGGTCAGCTTGCGCACGAAGAGGATCGCGAGGACGGCGGCGACGATGTCGAGCATGTCGGAGGCCATGACCGCCACCACGGCATTCGCCACCTCCTGTGGCATCAGGGACTGCGCGTAGTTCCGATCGGCTGAGCGGCCGAGGATCGCCGACAGAACCCAGGCCGTCCACCAGAGGTTCAGCGGTGTCTGCGAGACCGTGCGCCAACTGCCGTCCGTGTTGGTACGGACGCTCGCCGCCCAGATCCCGGCGGCGATCCGGCGCGGCAGCCAGAAGTTGCCGATGGGGACGAACCAGGCGCCGATCGCCCAGCCGGGCTTCATGCGCTGCTGACTCGCGTCGAACACCTCGGCATTGAGCCGGACCCGGCGGAACCAGATGATGAAGACGACTGCGGTGGCCAGCATGGCGAAGGTCTGCAGACTCCCGGCGAAGCCGTACAACAGGCTCGCGTGGGCCTGCGCGTCGGTGACGTACATCCGGTCGGTGGAGAGGGACGTGGCGTATCCGCTGCGGACGTTCAGCCCGGCGACCACCGCCAGGAGGTCCGTGGCGATGACGATCCCGAGCAGGACGACGACTGCCCTGGCGAGCGCGACGGGTGAACGCAACAGGTGCCATGTCTCCGGCGCCGGAGCCGGGGTCGCGGCCATCAGTCCGTGCGGTGGCGAGGGATACAGCGCCGCACAGCGGGTGCAGCGACCGTCGGTGGACGCGACGGGTCTCGTACGGCATTTGGTGCACAGCATGAAGCGGAACCCCCCAGGATTCGTCAGGAACGCATGAGCCGCGCGCCCCTCCCCAGGGCGCGCGGCTAGCGGAACCTAACCTCCCGCGGCGTCGCTGTCCACGGGGTTGCCGATCAGTTCGACGCGTCGACCTCGTCCGCCAGCTGCTGGAACTGTGCCCAGGTCAACGCCGGTTTGCGTGGATCCCACAGCTTCTGGGAGACCGCGTTGAGCGGCATCCGGATGCCGTCGGCGACCTGTTGGGGGGTCTGCGCGTTCGGCAGGTCGCCCCAGACCGCGAACCGGCCGCCGAGGATCTGCTTCGAGTAGCGCTCGGGCACCGGCTCGGTGCCGCGCAGGACGAACGGGGTCCACTGCTCGTAGATCCGCTGCCCCGTCGGATAGACGAAGTCGTTGGGCTGGCCGAGTACGTAGTAGAGGTACTCGTCGTTGAGGTTGATCACGTCGCGACCCTCGGCCAGGTACTCCTCGGGCGGCCTGGCGCCGATCTCCTTGCCCGTCCAGTACTCGACCTCGATGCCCTTGTGGGCGGTGACGGTCCCTCCGCTGAAGAAGCCGTCGTTCCAGGCCTTGGGGATCTTGTCCGCCTTGCGGATGACCGCGGCTCGGTCGTTCAGCCAGCCCTCCGCCAGGTCCTGGATGGTGGCGTCGTCGCCGTACTTCTCCCGCGCGGCCGCGGCGAGCTGCGGGTACGAGGCCTGCGGGCTGCTCACCGTCAGCGCCTGGTACTCGTCCGCACCGACGTGGAACCAGTCGCCGGGGAAGAGCTCCGCGTACTCGTTCAGCAGGTCGTCGACGATCTGCGCCGCTTCGGGATCGGAGATGTCGATGGCTCCCTGACGTGCCACCCCCTGGGTGTTGCGCAGCTGGAGGTCGGGGTGGGCACGCAGGACCGCGCCCAGGTGTCCCGGGGAGTCGATCTCGCCGACGATCGTGATGTGGAGGCTCCGCGCGAGCTTCACGATCCGGCGGACCTCGGCCTTGGTGAGGTGCTGCTCGGAAACCACCTCCGGGTGCGACTCGGACTCGATCCGGAAGGCCTGGTCGTCGGAGAAGTGCAGGCCGAGCTGGTTGAGTTTGATGTCGGCCATCTCGCGCAGCCGGGCCTCGATCCATTCGGCGCTGTAGTGCTTGCGCGCGATGTCGAGGTTGAGACCGCGCTGCGGCCGGTCCGGGGTGTCGCGCACCACGCCCTCCGGCATGGTCCCGGCGGCGTTCAGCGACTGCTTGAGGGTGCGGGTCCCGTAGAAGACACCCGCCTGGTCGTGGCCGCTGATCGTGACCCGGTCGCCCGCCGTCCTCAGCGTGTACGACTCCGGGGCGCCCTTCGCCCCGAGCGCCAGCTCGACGTCACCGGCGCGGGCCGCGGCCTCACCCCGATAGCGGATCTTCAGCTCCTTGGCGAGCAGCTTCGCCTCGTCGGCGAGCTCGTCGTCGCCGTCGGCGACGACGACCGTGCTGTTCTCGGCCGGCTTCCAGCCGGGCCCGCGGGCGGCGGTGTGCGAACGCACCGCGGGTACGGTCTCGGGCGCCGTGGAGAGCGGGTAGCTCCGGCTCGGCGAGGGGGAGGCGGATGTGCGGGAGGAGGCCTGCGCGCCGCCCTGGTTCCCGGGGCCGGAGCTCTCGGGCCAGACGATGACGGTGAGGGTGACGGCGGCTGCCGCCGTGACGGCGGCTCCGGCCACCAGGGCTCCGCGTGAGGGCGACATCGGTCAGAATCCTCCGGATCGGGGGAGAAACAGATCAAAGATGGGGAGATAGTCGGGCATTCTCCTCAGTGATTCGTCCATCAGGCGTTCCGAAACTCTCCCGTCCGGGTGAACTTCGCGCATGCCTCGGGTACCCGCTGCCCTGCCTCGCTAGCGTGGCGGCACATACGTCTCACTCTTCGCTCTCTCCCCCCACGCAACCTCGTTGCTCTCCGGTCCCTCTCCAGGGTCGAAGTCGTCGTTCAACCGAGGAGTCCCGCTGTCCAGGTCCAGCGAGTCCCACGCCGGCCTGCCGAAACCGCCGCAGCAGGCCGGGCGGACAGCCATACCCGCCCAGAGCCGCGGTGCCGCCCAGGCGGAGGCCCCGGTTCCGGATCCAGTCTCGGCGAGTACGCGCGAGAGTGCCCACTCGAGCGGGCTCGACGTCTTCAACACATGGCCCCGCGAGCTGGCCGAGGCCGCCCTGCTGGAGTGCTGCGGCAGCCGGCGTTGGGCCGTTCGCATGACTGCCCACCGGCCCTACCCGGACCTCGGCGCGGTTCTCGCCGCGTCCGACGAGGCGGGCTACGACCTCTCTTCCTCCGACATCGCGGAAGCACTCGCGGCCGAGAGCGCCCCCTGCCTGCACCACGCCGCGCCCCGCGCCGCCCATCTCGCGCTCCGGGCGGCGCATGCCGCGTACGAGAGTCGTTTCGGACATGCGTTCGTGATCTGCCTGGACGGACTGCGGCCCTCGCAGCACGTCGACCAGGTGCTGGCCGCGATCCGTACCCGGCTGGCGCACGACCCCGACGAGGAGCGTTCCCTGACGGCGGAGGAAATGCGGCGACTCGCCCGGGGCCGCATCATCGAGCTGGTGACGGAGGCGGGCCGGGCACGGAGCCCGTTCTGAAAGGTGGCATATGGACTGCGGTAGGCCGTCCGTGCCTGTTTGATTGCCACTTTGATCACACCAGAGGCCCCGCCGCCATGGAACCGACAAAGCGTCGCTACGATGGCCAGGGCCGGTGGACCGTACCCGGCCGGGTCAGACCGACAGTCAAGCCGGCCGACCCCAATCCCCGCTCCCGGAGGGTTCTTCCGTGCCGGCTGGAACGCTGTACCGCGGCCGGGAAGGCATGTGGTCCTGGGTGGCTCATCGAGTCACCGGTGTCCTCATTTTCTTCTTCCTGTTCGTACACGTCCTGGACACCGCTCTCGTGCGTGTCTCCCCCGAGGCGTACGACGACGTCGTGGCCACATACAAGACACCGCTCGTCGCGCTTCTCGAATACGGCCTGGTGGCCGCGATTCTCTTCCACGCGCTGAACGGTCTTCGTATCGTCGCCGTGGACTTCTGGTCCAAGGGCCCGCGCGTTCAGAAGCAGATGCTCTGGGCCGTCCTGGGTATCTGGGTCGTGCTGATGGTCGGGGCCCTGTACCCCGTCCTCGGTCACGCCGTACGCGAAGTCTTCGGGAGCTGAGGCCAATGTCCATCGAGACCTCTTCCTCCGCGATCGGTGACGTCGAGGCGGTAAGCCTGTACGACGTCGACAACCCCGCTCCGGTGATCGAGCCCCCGCGCAAGCGCACGGGCAAGACCCCCAAGGGTTCACGCACCAACTTCGAGATGTACGCCTGGCTCTTCATGCGCCTGTCGGGCATCGTGCTGGTCGTTCTGGTCATCGGCCACCTGCTGATCCAGCTGGTGCTGGACGGCGGCGTCTCCAAGATCGGCTTCGCCTTCGTGGCGGGCCGCTGGGCCTCGCCGTTCTGGCAGGTCTGGGACCTGGCGATGCTGTGGCTCGCCATGCTCCACGGCGCCAACGGCCTCCGTACGGTCATCAACGACTACGCCGAACGGGACAACACCCGCTTCTGGCTGAAGATGCTCCTGTACACCGCCACGGTGTTCACCGTCCTGCTGGGCACGCTGGTGATCTTCACCTTCGACCCGAACATCCGCTAGGCGCCGGGACAGAGGGACCAGAGGAAACCATGCAGATCCACAAGTACGACACCGTCATCGTCGGCGCCGGCGGCGCCGGCATGCGCGCGGCCATCGAGTCGACCAAGCGCAGCCGTACCGCCGTGCTGACGAAGCTCTACCCCACCCGCTCCCACACGGGCGCGGCGCAGGGCGGCATGGCCGCCGCGCTCGCCAACGTGGAAGAGGACAACTGGGAGTGGCACACCTTCGACACGATCAAGGGCGGCGACTACCTGGTCGACCAGGACGCCGCCGAGATCCTGGCGAAGGAGGCCATCGACTCCGTTCTCGACCTGGAGAAGATGGGCCTGCCGTTCAACCGCACGCCCGAGGGCAAGATCGACCAGCGACGCTTCGGCGGCCACAGCCGTAACCACGGCGAGGCCCCCGTCCGCCGGTCCTGCTACGCCTCGGACCGCACCGGCCACATGATCCTCCAGACGCTGTACCAGAACTGCGTCAAGGAGGGCGTGGAGTTCTTCAACGAGTTCTACGTCCTGGACCTCCTGCTCCAGGAGGTCGACGGCGTCAAGAAGTCCGCCGGCGTCGTCGCGTACGAGCTGGCCACCGGCGAGATCCACGTCTTCCAGGCGAAGTCGGTCATCTTCGCCTCCGGCGGCACCGGCAAGTTCTTCAAGGTGACCTCCAACGCCCACACCCTGACGGGTGACGGCCAGGCCGCCGCGTACCGCCGCGGTCTGCCGCTGGAGGACATGGAGTTCTTCCAGTTCCACCCGACGGGCATCTGGCGCATGGGCATCCTGCTGACGGAGGGCGCCCGTGGTGAGGGCGGCATCCTCCGCAACAAGGACGGCGAGCGCTTCATGGAGAAGTACGCGCCCGTCATGAAGGACCTCGCGTCCCGTGACGTCGTGTCCCGCTCCATCTACACGGAGATCCGCGAGGGCCGCGGCTGCGGACCCGAGGGCGACCACGTCTACCTCGACCTCACGCACCTCCCGCCGGAGCAGCTGGACGCCAAGCTCCCGGACATCACCGAGTTCGCGCGTACGTACCTCGGCATCGAGCCCTACACGGACCCGATCCCGATCCAGCCGACCGCGCACTACGCCATGGGCGGCATCCCGACCAACGTCGAGGGCGAGGTGCTCGCCGACAACACGACCGTCGTGCCGGGCCTGTACGCCGCCGGCGAGGTCGCCTGTGTCTCCGTGCACGGCGCCAACCGCCTCGGTACCAACTCGCTCCTCGACATCAACGTCTTCGGACGCCGGTCGGGCATCGCCGCCGCCGAGTACTCCGCGAAGAACGACTACGTCGAGCTTCCCGAGAACCCGGCGCAGCAGGTCATCGACCAGGTCGAGCGGCTGCGCAACTCGACGGGCACCGAGCGCGTCGCCGCGCTCCGCCTCGAGCTGCAGGAGTGCATGGACGCCAACGTGATGGTGTTCCGCACCGAGCAGACGATCAAGACGGCGGTCGACAAGATCGCCGAGCTGCGCAAGCGCTACCTCAGCGTGTCCATCCAGGACAAGGGCAAGCGGTTCAACACCGACCTGCTGGAAGCCGTCGAGCTGGGCAACCTGCTCGACCTGGCCGAGGTCATGGCGACCTCCGCGCTGGCCCGCAAGGAGTCCCGCGGCGGTCACTACCGCGAGGACTACCCGAACCGCGACGACGTCAACTTCATGCGCCACACCATGGCGTACCGCGAGGTCACCGCCGACGGCACCGAGTCGATCAGGCTCGACTACAAGCCGGTCGTCACGACCCGCTACCAGCCGATGGAGCGTAAGTACTGATGGCTACCCCCACCCTGGAGAAGTCGGACAAGGCTCCCGAGCCCGAGGCCGGCTTCGCCGACACCCCGTACATCACGGCCACGTTCCGGATCCGCCGCTTCAACCCGGAGGTCTCCGACGAGGCGCAGTGGCAGGACTTCCAGATCCTGATCGACCCGAAGGAGCGTGTCCTCGACGCCCTTCACAAGATCAAGTGGGAGCTGGACGGCACGCTGACGTTCCGGCGCTCCTGCGCGCACGGTATCTGCGGCTCCGACGCGATGCGGATCAACGGCAAGAACAGGCTCGCCTGCAAGACGCTGATCAAGGACATCAACCCGGACAAGCCGATCACGGTCGAGGCCATCAAGGGCCTCACGGTCCTCAAGGACCTCGTGGTCGACATGGACCCGTTCTTCCAGGCCTACCGCGATGTCATGCCCTTCCTCATCACCAAGGGGAACGAGCCGACCCGTGAGCGCCTGCAGTCCTCCGAGGACCGCGAGCGCTTCGACGACACCACCAAGTGCATCCTGTGCGCCGCGTGCACGTCCTCGTGCCCGGTGTTCTGGAACGACGGCCAGTACTTCGGCCCGGCGGCCATCGTCAACGCGCACCGCTTCATCTTCGACTCGCGTGACGAGGGCGGCGAGCAGCGCCTGGAGATCCTCAACGACCGTGACGGTGTGTGGCGTTGCCGCACGACGTTCAACTGCACGGACGCCTGCCCGCGTGGCATCGAGGTCACCAAGGCGATCCAGGAAGTGAAGCGCGCGCTGATCACGCGTCGCTTCTGACCCAAGAGCCCCTCCGGCTCCGAAGGTTGTCATCAAGAGGCCCCGTTTTGCGCACGGACTGTGCGGGAAGCGGGGCCTCTTGGTGCGTCACCGGAGCATGGACGGTACGGTCATGCGGAGTCGGTGACCGGCTCGCCACTCCCGGCGCAGCACAGCACGGGAGAAGAAGTCTTGATGGAGAACGGGGAACGTTGTGAGCGATCCGAATCCGTACGCGGACGACTCATACAAGTGGGGCCCGCCCCAGCAACCGGGCAACCCGCCCACGATGCCGGACGGACAGGGCTACGGCTACCCGGCGGCGCCGGGTGCCACTCCGGCGTACGGCTATCCGCAGCCGCTGCCCGATTCGGCGGCGCAGCCCGGTCCCGGGTACGGCTATCCGGCCGCCGCTCAGCCCACCCAGCCCGGCTTCAACCTGCCGGTGCAGCACGGGATGCAGCCCGGGGGCGGCGGGGTCCCGATGCTGTCGTTCGGTGACATCACCGTCATGAACGACTCGATCGTGACGCCGTCCGGCACGATGCCCCTCAAGGGCGCGGTGTGGACGGCGACCGACATGTCGCGCACGGAGGAGAAGATTCCGACCGTGGCGATCGTGCTGGCGATCATCTTCGCGCTGCTGTGCCTGATCGGTCTGCTCTTCCTCCTGATGAAGGAGAAGAAGACGACCGGCTTCGTCCAGGTCACCGTCACCAGCGGGGGCCGGCACCACTCGACGATGATTCCGGCGACGGGCCCCCAGACCTTCCAGATGGTGATGGCCCAGGTCAACACCGCCCGTTCGATGAGCGCCTGACCCAGGTCGAGGTCGACAGACGCGGGATGGCTGCCCCGTAACTACGACGGGCGGCCGGTTCCCCGTATCCGGCCGGCCTGCGGGCCGGCCGTCGGCGCGGCTGCGCGGCCCCGGGCGGTCGTTGGGCATATGAAGCCCCCGGCCCCCTGCGCAGACCCGCCAAAGGCCCCTGCAGCGCACGCAGGGCCGCATGAGCGCCCGTCCTCCCCGCCCGGTGGGCGGCTGCGGCGGTCTGCCCGGCTCGCCCCCGGCAGCCGAACGGGTTCCGGTGGTGGCCGCGCCCGGCACCGGCAGCCCGGATCCGGCAGCGGCCGCGCGGGCACCGGCCCGAGCGCGCGCACGTCTCCCCTCGCAACGCGGCGCCCGCCGACGGCGGGTGGCACGCCATGGCCGGGGCCCTGAGTTCCTGATTCCCCCTCACCCTTCCCGGACTGTCGGGCACACCGAGCTCCGGCATGCCCTCGGAGCATCACTTGAACATGTTCAAAGACAGGTCTACAGTCATGTCATCAGCTTTTTGAACGCGTTCAAGGGAGGGTGGGGCATGGACCTCACTGTGCTCGCGTACGTCATCTACCTACTCATCAGCGTGGCGCTCACCATCTGGGTCGCCCGCACGCTCAGCCGCAACGGCAAGGTCTTCCTCGCCGATGTGCTCCAGGGGAACGAGAAGCTCGCCGAGGCCGTGAACCACCTGCTGGTGGTCGGCTTCTACCTCGTCAACCTCGGCTTCGTGACCCTCTACCTGAAGAACGCCGACGGGGTCACCGACGCCCGCCAGCTCTTCGAGGCACTGTCGGTGAAGGTCGGCGTCGTCCTGCTGGTCCTGGGCGTGATGCACCTCGGGAACGTCTACGTACTGAACAAGATCCGCCGCCGCGGCCTCATGGAGCGGGAGCAGACACCGCCCGTGCCGCCGCAGGGCTGGGCGGGCCCGGGCGGCCAGGGGCCGTGGGCCGCACCAGCCGCCGGGAAGTGAGCGGGCCGTGACGCACATCCCGGTCACGCCCACCCCGGCCGAACCGACCCGGTACGCGGAGAACCCGGCCGTGCCGGTCCCGGTGACCCGGCTCACGGTGCTCTACGACGACCGGTGTTCGCTCTGCCTCCATCTGCGGCACTGGCTGCGGAGCCGGCGCCAGCTCGTTCCGCTCGATCTCGTCCCGGCGGGTTCGCAGGAGGCGCAGCGCCGCTTCCCCGGGCTCGACCACGCGGGCACGCTCGACGAGATCACGGTGGTCGGCGACCGGGGACAGATCTACCGCTCCACCGACGCCTGGATCGTCTGCCTCTGGGCCCTGGCCGAACACCGCCCGAAGGCCCACTGGCTGGCCACGCCCATGGGCCGCCCGTTCGCCCGTGCGACCGTGCTCGCCGCGGCGAAGTACCGGTCCGTGACGGCACAGCCGTGCGGCGAGGGCGACGGCCGCTGTGCGGTGCCGGATCCGGCGGACGGATCTCCCGGTTAGCCTTGGGACCGTGGTGAAGGAAGAGAAGAACGTGGCTGACGCGAACGCGGCGAAGCCGGCCGGAGAGGGCAAGGCCGCCAAGGCGGTCAAGGCCCAGAAGAGTGAGCAGACCCGCACTCTGATTCTCGAGACCGCACTCAGACTCTTCGAGGAGCGCGGTTACGACAAGACGACGATGCGGGCCATCGCCCAGGAGGCCGGCGTCTCCGTCGGGAACGCCTACTACTACTTCTCCTCCAAGGAACACCTGGTCCAGGGTTTCTACGACCGGATCGCCGCCGAACACGAGGCGGCGGTCCGGCCGGTCCTCGAAGGGGACCCTGATCTCGCCGTACGGATCAGGGGCGTCCTGCTCTGCTGGCTGGACGTGGCGGAGCAGTACCACCGCTTCGCCGCCCAGTTCTTCAAGAACGCCGCCGACCCGGACAGTCCGCTGTCCCCGTTCTCGGAGGAGTCCGTCGCCGCACGCGAGGCGGCCATCTCCGTACACAAGCGGTGCCTTGCCGGGTCCAGCACCAAGCACGACCCGGAACTCGCCGAACTGCTTCCGCAGCTGATGTGGCTGATGCAGATGGGGCTGGTGCTGTTCTGGGTCTACGACCGGACCGAGGGCACCGAGCGCAGCCGCCGGCTCGTGGAGCGCACCGCGCCGATCGCAGCACGGGCGATCGCACTCTCCCGCTTCCGGGTGCTGCGGCCTCTCGTGCGGCAACTCCATGACGTGCTGGTGGAGTTCATGCCGGGCGCTGCGGCGCGCCCGGCACCGGACGTCAAATCCGGCTGAGCTCCCACAGGCGCCAGATCCCGGTACCGTCCGAAAGGTACTGGGAGCCGGACACGGTCGACTTGCTGACGACGTAGTCCTTCTTCTGCCACAGCGGGACCAGCGGCACGTCCTCGCCGACCAGTTCCTGCAGCTCCTTGAAGTCGGCAGAGGTGCGGCTGCGGTCGCCGAACTGCTGGGTGGCGGCGATCAGCGCGTCCATCCTCGTGCTGACGTAGCCGTTGTGGAGGCTGCTGTCGCGGCCGACCAGGGGCTGGCTGAACGTGTCCGGGTCCGGATAGTCGGGGAGCCAGCCGACGGTGTACGCGTCGTACGCACCGGCCGCGTACCCCTTCTGGAACGCCTGCCACTCCACCGCCTTCTCCGTGACCTTGAACAGTCCGTCCTTCTCCAGCTGGCGGACCAGCTCGGCGGTCTCCTCCTTGTTCGCGTCGTCGTCGCGGTGGGCGAAGGTGATGTGCAGCGGGATCTCCACGCCGGCTTGCTCCATCAGCTTCCTCGCCCTGACCGGATCGGGCTCCGGGTAGGCGTCGAAGAAGGGGGTGCTGTGCCCGATGTAGCCCTGGGGAATCAGCGAGTAGAGCGGATCGACGGTGCTCTTGTAGACGTCGGACACCAGCGGGCCGCGGTCGATGATCCACGCGATGGCCTGGCGGACCTTCTTGTCGGCGAGCGGCGCACCGGACCGGACGTTGAAGACGAGGTTGCGGATCTCGGCGCTCTCGGCCTCGGTGACGCGCTGCTCGGGGTCACCCGGGTCGAGCGCGGAGAGCCTGTCCGCGGGCAGCTGACGGTGCGTGACGTCGACGTCCCCGGCCGTCCAGGCCGTCTGGAGCTCGTCGGATCCCTTGAAGTAGCGGATGTCGACCGGGGCACCGGTCTTCTTCAGCGCACCCCTGTACTTGGGGTTGGGCACCAACTCGGCGCGGACACCGGGCTCGTACGACTTCAGGACGTACGGCCCCGAGCCGTCGACCTGGTTCCCGGTGCGGAGCTTGTCCTTCGGGTACTGGGTGGGGTCGACGATGGATCCGGCGCCCGTGGCGAGCTTCTGCGGGAAGGTCGCGTCCCGGGCCGAAAGGTTGAAGGTGATGGTGCGGCCCTCGGTCACGATGGTGTCGAGGCTGGGGAAGAGCACCGCGGGGCCGACGTCCGTCTCGATCTTGAGCATGCGCTCGAAGGAGTACTTGACGTCGGCAGCCGTGACCTTGCGGCCGCTGGAGAAGGTCAGGTCGCCCCGCAGCTTGCACTGGTAGGTCTGGAGCTTCTGGCCGATGAAGGCGCAGCTCTCGGCGGCGTCGGGCTCCGGCACGATCGCCCCGGACTTGAAGGTCATCAGGGACTGGTAGAGGTTGCTGTAGATCGCCCAGGAACCGGCGTCGTACGCACCGGCCGGGTCGAGGGAGGTGACTTCGTCCGACGTGCCGACCACGATCGGGGCATCGCTCACCTCGTCCGAGGGGAGCAGTTGCCAGGCACCGAAGCCTGCGATGACCAGTACCGCGAGAATCGCGAGTATCCGTATACGGACCAACCGCATGTGCCGTGCTCTCCCTTAACAGCCCTGCCACGACCCATGTGCATAGATGTACACATTGCCGCATGTTCGCACCCACCCAATCACACGATTTTCACATCTGGAAGAGCAAATCGTGCACTCACAGGCTCTTGCTCGATATACGCCGAGATACGGGCCGAAAGGGGCGCGCCACAGCCTCCCATCAGGCACTTTCGTTGCTGCGCGTGAGGGTGCCGTGTGATTTCCGTGTTCGGGCACGGCAGTTGCTCGGGCGGCGCCCCGGAAGTCGGTCGGGGGCGCCGCTCGGAGGCACGGCTCGGGGGCCGTTGATCGGAGGCACGGCTCTGTACGTCGTCGGCCTGTGCGTCGTTCTGTACGTCCGCCTGCGCGTCGGCCTGCGCGTCCGACTGTGCGTCGCTCAGGCCTGCTTGGAAGCGAGCTCCACCACGGTGATGTCGGAGGGGGCGCCGACGCGTACCGGCGGGCCCCAGGCGCCCGCACCGCGCGAGACGTAGAGCTGGGTGTCGCCGTAGCGCTCCAGCCCCGCAACGGTGGGATTGGCCAGCTCGGCGAGGAAATTGCCGGGCCAGAGCTGACCACCGTGCGTGTGGCCGGAGAGCTGGAGGTCGACGCCGTGCTCGACGGCGTCGTGGATGACGACGGGCTGGTGTGCGAGCAGGACGGAGGCGCGGCCGCGGTCACGGTCACCGAGCGCGGCGGCGAAGTCGGGGCCCTGACCCTCGCTTTCGCCCGCGACGTCGTTGACGCCGGCGAGGTCGAAGCCGCCGATCTCGACCCGGGCGTTCTCGAGCGGGTGCAGGCCCAGCTCACGGACGTGGTCGACCCACTCGGCGGCACCGGAGAAGTACTCGTGGTTGCCGGTGACGAAGTAGCTGCCGTGCCGTGCCTCGAGCCCGGCCAGCGGCTCGGCCGCGCGGCCCAGGTCGGCGACCGATCCGTCAACGAGGTCGCCGACGACAGCGACCAGATCGGGCCGGGTCGCGTTGATCGAGTCGACGATGCGCCGGGTGTGCGCCCGGCCCAGGACGGGACCGAGATGGATGTCGCTGACGACGGCGATCCGGAAGCCGTGGGCGGAGCGCGGCAGCTTGGCCAGGGGCACGGTGATCCGCTTGACCCGGGGGCCGCGCAGCACGCCGTAGGTCCCGTATCCGACGGTGCCCAGCCCGGCGAGGGCGGCGGCGCCACCGACGGCGCGGGCGACGAACAGCCGCCGCGAGGGGTCGGCGACGGGCGGGGAGGCGGGAGCCTCGGCTTCGGTGCGGGGTTCGGGTTCGGTGCGGGGTTCGGGTTCGGTGCGGGGCTCGGCTTCCGTACGGGGCTCGGCTTCCGTACGGGTTCCGGACGCGGAAGTGGAAGCGGGACCGGAGGAGGAGGCGGAGGCGGGGGCGGCTTCGGTGCGGGAAGCCGTGCCCGGCTCGGCACGCGCATCGCCGGTCCCCGCGGCAGTGACTTCCGCAGCCGCGCTCCTGGCGTCCCGGCGAGCGAGCACCCGGCGCAGGACAGGACGTACGGCCTCGCCCACCAGCAGAGCCAGCGTCAGATACAGCAGCGCGGCCAGCCACAGATAGCCCGGCCAGGCCAGCACCTGCTGCACCCAGAAGGGGACGCCGGCACGGCTCGAGACCAGAGCGCCGACGCTCAGCATCGGCAGCACGAACAGTGCGACCGTGCCGACGCGGCGCGCCGCACCGCCCTTCGCCGTCGTGTCACCGACGAACCGGCGCCACACGTAACGGTGCACGCCTACGAGCAGCGCGAGGACCGCGACGGCCACCCCTGCGAAGACCAGAACCACTTACGCTCCCCCGCCCACCTGTGTGCCCGCTCCCGACCGTGCCCGGACCTTCGCCTTTGCCCGGCTTGTCATGTGCGTTCGCGGCGCAAAGCCCTGACACCACGGAACCCGATGACTCCGACGGCCGTCCCCAGAAGAAACGACGTGATGGTGAGCAGGAGATGGACCCAGAAGTACGCAGTCGGGTCACCCGCGTCATCGAACGCCAGTCCGCTGCCGTCCTTCCACAAGTTCTTGGCGAAAGTGATCCAGATGAACCAGCTCCACACCCCGAACGCGAGCAGGAACCAGGAGACGGGGCGGCTGAGCTTCATGGATTCAGTATCGCCGCCGCCCTCCGGCGCGGTCGCCCGGGGTGGGCTGTCCCGGCGGTATGCACGGCGGGTCAGAGCATCCGGGTCCCCATCCTCAGCTTCGCCATGTACGTTTCCGACCGTGCCTGCTCTGAAAAAGACCGTATTGACGGTCCTCTCCGCCGCGTTGCTGTCCGTATGTGTCGTCAGTCCCGCGGTCGCGGCCGATAAGGACAAGACCGACGACAAACAGCCGAAGCCGACCGGGCCGATGTCGACGGTCGGCGGCAAGCAGCTCGGGGAGGTCGGTACCCAGGTCAACCTGGGCGGCGGCGCGCCGGTCCTGCCCAAGGACCTCACCGCACGCTCGTGGATCGTCGCGGACGCGGAGAACGGCCAGGTACTCGCAGCCCACAACTCCCACTGGCGGCTGCCGCCCGCCTCCACCCTGAAGATGCTCTTCGCCGACACGGTCCTGCCCGCGCTCCAGCCCAAGACCATGACGCACATGGTGACGGAGGAGGAGCTCGCGGGTGTCGGCCAGGGCAGCAGCCTGGTGGGCATCAAGGAGGACCACGCCTACACCGTCCACGACCTGTGGCTCGGCGTGTTCCTGCGCTCCGGCAACGACGCGGTGCACGTGCTGTCCTCGATGTACGGCGGCGTGCCCGCGACGGTCGCGGCCATGCAGAGGCACGCCGAAGAACTGCAGGCGCTCGACACGACGGTCGTCTCGCCGGACGGCTACGACGCCCCGAACCAGGTCTCCAGCGCGTACGACCTGACGCTGTTCGCCCGCAGCGGTCTCCAGAAGGCCGACTTCCGGGAGTACAGCGCGACGGCGACCGCCGAGTTCCCCGGTGAGCAGAAGAAGGGCAAGAAGCGGAAGTCCTTCGAGATCCAGAACACCAACCGGCTGATCACCGGTGACATCGGTGTGGAGCCGTACAAGGGCATCGCGGGCGTCAAGAACGGCTACACCACGCACGCGGGCAACACCTTCACCGGAGTCGCCGAGCGCAACGGCAAGGTCCTGCTCGTCACCGTCATGAACCCGTCGTCCGACGAGAGCCACGCCGTCTACAAGGAGGCCGCGAGTCTGCTCGACTGGGGCTTCGCGTCGAGCGGCAAGGTGACCCCGGTCGGCGAACTGGTCCCTCCGAAGTCCGCCGCCACCGGGACCGGCAAGGGAGCCCAGCAGGAAGGCGCCGCGGACGCGGGCAAGGCCGGGTCGGGGACCGGGACCGGTGCCGGGAAGAAGCACGCGGCGACCACCGCTGCCACCGGCACCAGCGGGGTGTGGACGGCGCTGTCGATCGTCGGCGGGCTGCTGGTGGTCCTCGGGGCAGGCGTGTTCCTGGTCAACCGGCGCTGGCCGCTGCCCGATCTGGTGCGTCGTCTCCCCCGTCGCTGACGGAACGGGTCGCGCCCTCGTCCTTGCTCGGCGTCGCCGTCCAGGCGGCGCAGAGCAGGAGCAGCTTCGCCGTGAAGTTGATCCAGAGGAGGAGCGCGACCGGCACGCCGAAGGCGCCGTACATGCTCTTCGCCGCGACGCCCTTCATGTAGCTGCCCAGCAGCAGCTTGAGCAGCTCGAAGCCGATTGCTCCGACGAGCCCCGCGACGATCAGCCGACGGCGCGGCGGCTCCACGCCGGGCAGCAGGGTCAGCAGGTAGATCAGCAGCAGGAAGTCCGCGAACACCGCGACCGCCACGGCGGCCACCTGGAGCAGCACGCCGCCGGCGCCGCCCTCGGGAATGCCCAGCAGATCGGCCGTCCAGCCGATGGCCGTCGAGCCGACGGTCGAGGCGGCGAGCGTCACGAGCGCAGCGCCTCCGAGGCCGAACAGCAGGCCGGCGTCCTTGAGCTTGCGGACGACCGGGTTGCCCTCGTCCACGTCGTCCTTCTCCCAGACGGCACGCAGACAGTCCCGCATCGCGCCGACCCAGCCGATGCCGGTGAAGAGCAGCAGCACACCGGCGACGAGCCCGACCGTGCCCGCGTGGGCCACCAGATTGTCGATGCCGAGCTGGTCCGAGATGCCCGGCACCTGCTCGGCCACCTTGTCCTTGATCTTGTCCAGTTGCTCGTCGGAGAGCAGCGCGGCACCGATCGCCGCGCCGACCGCGATGAGCGGGAAGAGCGCGAGGAAGCTGATGAAGGTGATGGCCGCGGCCAGCCTCGTCCAGTGGACCCGGTCCAGCGTCTCGTAGGAGCGCCAGGCGTGCGTCATCATCAGCCGTGTGACGAGCGGCCCGATGACGGGGAGTTTTTTCAGCCAGTCCATGACGTACGCGTACCCCCCTGGGCGGAGAAAACCGGCGTCAGGGTCCTCCCGAGCCACCAATCACCCATTTCGGTGAGCGCTGTAACAAATCCCTCAAATGGGTTTTCTCGGGCGATACGGTCACCCTCATGTCCGTCGACACGGTGTCCATGACCGGCTGGGGCCGCACCGCCCCGACGACCGCTCTGCGGTTTCGCCCCCGTACCTACGAAGAGGCCGTCGCCGCCGTGCGCGGTTGCGGGCCCCGCGGTGTCGTCGCCCGCGGGCTGGGCCGCGCCCACGGCGACGCGGCCCAGAATGCGGGCGGCTCGGTCGTCGACATGACCGCGTTGGACCGGATCCGCACGTTCGACGCCGACACCGGCACCGTGGTCTGCGATGCCGGGGTGAGCCTGCACCGGCTGATGACCGTCCTGCTGCCGCTCGGCCGGTTCGTGCCGGTCACCCCCCGGACCCGCCATGTCACCGTCGGCGGGGCGATCGGCGGAGACATCCACGGCAGCAACCACCCGGCCGCCGGCTCCTTCACCCGGCATGTGAGCTCGCTGGAACTCCTGACCGCCGACGGCGAGGTACACACGGTGCTGCCCGGCACCGAGCTGTTCGACGCGACAGCGGGTGGCCTGGGCCTGACCGGGGTCATCCTCTCCGCGACGCTCCGGTTCCGTCCCGTCGCGACCTCGCTCATGACGGTCGACACCGAGCGGGCCGCCGATCTGGACGAGACACTGGCCCGCCTCGCGTCCTGCGGACACAGCGCGCCGTATGCGACGGCCTGGATCGACCTTCTGGCGCGCGGGAAGGCGAGGGGGCGCGCCATCATCACCCGGGGGGAGCACGCACCACTCAGTGCGCTCCCGGCGCGCGCCCGGCGCACACCGCTGGTGTTCCGCCCGGGACAGCTGTCCGCCACACCGCCCGCCCTCGTACCGGATGGACTGCTCGGCCGGACCTCCGCAGCGCTCTTCAACGAGCTCCGCTACCGCAGCGCACGGGTGTTCCGCTCCGGGGAGCTGCAGAAGATCTCCGCCTTCCTCCACCCCATGGACGCCGTCCCGCAGTGGAACCGCCTCTACGGCCGCAACGGCTTCGTGCAGTACCAGTTCGCTGTCGGGTACGGCCAGGAGGAGACCCTGCACCGCATCGTCGGGCGGATCTCGGCGCGCCGGTGTCCCGCGTTCGACGCCGTGCTCGGGCGGTTCGGCGAAGGCGGTCCGGGCTGGCTGTCGTTCCCCGTACCCGGCTGGACGCTCTCCTTCGGCCTGCCCGCCGGGCTGCCCGGCCTGGCGCGCCTCCTGGACGGCCTCGACGACGAGGTGGCGGCGGCCGGCGGCCGGGTCTGCCTGGCGAAGGACGCACGGCTGCGGCCGGAAACGCTGGCCGCGATGTACCCCCGGCTGCCCGAATTCCGCGCCCTGCGGGCGGAGCTGGACCCGCGGGGGGCTTTCCGGTCGGACCTGTCCCGCCGTCTCGCGCTCTGACCGCTGCCTGTCCGTCTACCGCTCTGCACGTCTGTCGCTCTCGCCGCGTCCACCGCTCTCCGCACGTCTGCCGCACAGTCCGTTCCGCCGCTCGCTCTGCCGTCCGCCCCCCTGCCGTCCGCTCCGTCGTCCGCCCCCCTGCCGTCCGCTCTGCCGTTGCTAGGAGATTTCTCGTGAAGGACGCCTTCGGTGCCCCGCAGTCCCTGCTCGTCCTCGGCGGCACCTCGGAGATCGGCCTGGCCACCGCGCGCCGCCTGATCTCCCGCCGTACCCGCACGGTCCGGCTGGCCGGCCGGCCTTCCCCCGCCCTGGAGAGGGCCGCCGCCGATCTGCGGGAGCTGGGGGCGGACGTGCGTACCGTCGCCTTCGACGCGCTCGACACGGAGTCGCACGAGGAGGTGCTCGGAAAGCTCTTCACCGAGGGTGACATCGACGCGGTGCTGCTGGCTTTCGGCATCCTCGGCGATCAGGCGCGCGACGAGGAGGATCCGCTCTCCGCGGTCCGGGTCGCCCAGACCAACTACACGGGGGCGGTTTCCGCCGGCCTGGTGTGCGCCGGCGCACTCCAGGCGCAGGGCCACGGATCGCTGGTGGTGCTCTCCTCGGTGTCGGGCGAGCGCGCCCGGCGCGCCGACTTCATCTACGGGTCGAGCAAGGCGGGCCTGGACGCCTTCGCGCAGGGACTCGGGGACGCGCTGCACGGTACGGGGGTGCATGTGATGGTCGTACGCCCCGGCTTCGTACGGTCGAAGATGACCGCAGGCCGTCAGGAGGCTCCGCTCGCGACGACTCCGGGCGCGGTCGCCGACGCGATCGTGACGGGCCTGAGGCGGCGCTCGGAGACGGTGTGGGTGCCCGGCGCCCTGCGGGTGGTGATGTCGGCGCTGCGGCATGTCCCGCGCCCGCTGTTCCGGCGGCTGCCGGTCTGACAGCGCACCGGGGCAGCCGGTCCGGCGGGGCGGGACCGGCGCTGTGTCAGGACTGCGGGGACCGCGGCGGTCGGCCGCTCAGGGGTGCAGGGACGGCTGGTCCACGGAGCAGCCGCCCTGGGCCGGCACGGCGGGTGCGCCGCCGCCGGCCCCGAACGGGAACTCGTTGATCTTGCGCCAGACGCTGTCCGCGCCCTGCTCGTACAGCGCGAAGGAACCGCAGGTCCACGCCGCCTCGTACGAGGAGAGCTCCTCGTACGCGCGGTCCATCGCGTCCTCCGCGATACCGTGCGCCACGGTCACATGCGGGTGGTACGGGAACTGGAGCTCGCGCACCAGCGGCCCCGAGGCCTCCCGGATCCGCTTCTGGAGCCAGGAACAGGCCGAGGCGCCTTCGACGACCTGGACGAAGACGACCGGTGACAGCGGGCGGAAGGTACCCGTACCGGACAGCCTCATCGGGAAGGCGCGGCCGGCCGTGGCGATCTGGGCGAGGTGTGCCTCGATCGCCGACAGGTCGGCCGCCTCGGCCTCCGTCGGCGGGAGAAGGGTGACGTGGGTGGGAATGCCGTACGCGGCAGGGTCCCCGAAGCTCGCGCGCCGCTCCTGGAGCAGGCTGCCGTAGGGCTCCGGGACCGCGATCGAAACGCCAAGCGTTACGGTCCCCACATCGTTCTCCTCAATCGTCGATGGTCGGTTTTCGGTCGTGCCGACGCCAGTGTGAACCCTCGGGCCGTGATCTCGCCAGGGTCCTTGGACTCAGTGCTTCGCCGGCAGAAGGCCCATACGGTCGTACGTCTGCGCCAGCGTCTCGGCGGCGACGGCCCTGGCCTTCTCCGCGCCCTTGGCCAGGATGGAGTCCAGCGTCTCCGGGTCGTCCAGATATTCCTGGGTGCGGGTCCGGAACGGGGTGACGAACTCCACCATGACGTCCGCGAGGTCCGTCTTCAGCGCGCCGTAGCCCTTGCCCTCGTACTTCTGTTCGAGGTCGGCGACGGCGGTCCCGGTGAGGGTGGAGTAGATGGTCAGGAGGTTGCTGACGCCGGGCTTCTTCTCCGCGTCGAAGCGGATGACGGTGTCCGTGTCGGTGACCGCGCTCCTGACCTTCTTGGCGGTGACCTTCGGCTCGTCCAGCAGGTTGATCAGGCCCTTCGGCGTGGACGCCGACTTGCTCATCTTGACCGCCGGGTCCTGGAGGTCGAAGATCTTCGCCGTCTCCTTGAGGATGTACGGCGCCGGGATGGTGAACGTCTGTCCGTAGCGGCCGTTGAAGCGCTCGGCGAGGTCGCGCGTGAGCTCGATGTGCTGGCGCTGGTCCTCGCCGACCGGGACCTGGTTGGCCTGGTAGAGCAGGATGTCGGCCACCTGCAGCACCGGGTAGGTGAAGAGGCCCACGGTCGCCCGGTCGGCGCCCTGCTTGGCGGACTTGTCCTTGAACTGCGTCATGCGGGACGCCTCGCCGAAGCCGGTGAGGCAGTTCATGATCCAGCCGAGCTGGGCGTGTTCGGGCACATGGCTCTGGACGAAGAGCGTGCACCGCTCGGGGTCGAGCCCCGCCGCCAGCAGCTGGGCGGCGGCGAGCCGGGTGTTGGCACGCAGCTCCGCGGGGTCCTGCGGGACGGTGATCGCGTGCAGGTCCACCACCATGTAGAAGGCGTCGTGGGACTCCTGCAGCGCCACCCACTGGCGGACCGCGCCGAGGTAGTTGCCGAGGTGGAACGAGCCTGCGGTGGGCTGGATTCCGGAGAGCACACGGGGTCGATCAGAGGCCATGAACTCATTGTCTCAGGTATGGAACCGATCTCCGGCAGCCGGTGTATGAAAGGTGTGAGGACGCGGGAGGGGGCCCTGCAGCCAGGGCCGGAGGGGGGCCGCACCGTCGACGACAGGGCCGGGAGCGGTGTCGTCGGGCGTGCCGGAGGACAGTCCGGTGGGCCGCCAGGGGACACGGCCGACGGCGAGGCTGCGGTGATCGCTCGTGTGCGCGCCGGCGAGGCGGAGGCATACGCGCAGCTCGTGCGCGCCCACACAGGTGTCGCACTGCGGGCGGCCGTGGCCTTCGGCGCGGGGGCCGACGCGGAGGACGTGGTGCAGTCCGCGTTCTTCAAGGCGTACCGAGCGCTCGGGCGTTTCCGGGACGGTGCGTCCTTCCGTCCGTGGCTGCTGCGGATCGTGGTGAATGAGACGAGAAACACAGTCCGGTCGGCGGGGCGCGCACGGGCGGTGGCCGGGCGCGAGGCCAGATTTCAGGGTGCCGACCCGTTGATACCCGATGCGGCGGATCCCGCGGTGGCGGCGCTGGCGGAGGAGCGGCGGACCCTGCTGTCGGCCGCGCTGGAAGAGCTCACGGAGGAGCAGCGGCAGGTGGTGACCTGCCGCTATCTGCTCGAAATGGACGAGGCGGAGACCGCGCTGGCGCTGGGCTGGCCGCGCGGGACGGTGAAGTCCCGTCTGAACCGCGGACTGAAGAAGCTGGAACAGCGGCTCGGCGGGCAGCTGGGACCGGGACCGGGAACCGAAGGAGGTGAGAGGGATGGCTGAGATGGACGATCCGGTGCGCTCGGGGCCGGAGCGCGATCGCCCGGGGCCGGAGCGCGATCGCCCGGGGCCGGAGCCCGACGGAGACCGGGCGCGGCTGCGGGCGGAGCTGCTGGCCCTGGGCCGCGGCCTGGACGTGCCGGCGACCGACGGCCGCACGATGGCCGAGCGCGTGCTGGCGCAGATCGTCGCCGAAGCGGCGCCCACACCGGTGCGCGAGCCACCGGGTCTGCGGGAGCGGACCGGGGCGTGGGCCCGCAGGCACGCACGGATGCTGACTGCCGCCCTCTCGGGTCTGCTCGTCGTGCTGGTGCTCACGCCCCCCGTCAGAGCGGCGGTCGTGGAGTGGTTCGACTTCGGCGGGGTCCAGGTGCGGTACGCACCGACGGCTGAGCCCCCCGGTCCGGCCGAGGCGTCACGGGCACCGGACGCCGGCAGCAGCGGCGCGCCGGATGCGGCCGGGGAGCCGGATGCCCCGGACTGCACCGCGTCGGTGCCGATCGCCGAGGCGGCCCGGCGAGCGGGCTTCCGGCCGGTCGTCCCCGGCGAGCTCGGCGCACCGGACGCGGTGGCCGTGACAGGCCTGCCGGAGGGCCGGTGGATGGTCACCCTGTGCTGGCACGAGCGGGGGCGGACCGTTCGGCTCGACGAGTTCGCGTCCGGTCTCGATCCGTACTTCACCAAGCAGGTCCGCATACAGCCGAAGTGGCTGGAGCTGGGCACGGACGACACCGGTCCCCGGACGAAGGCTCTGTGGTTTGCGCAGCCCCATCAGCTGGACTTCGGGATGGTCGGGAAGGACGGTCTGCGGTGGGTCCGGTCCGAACGGACCGCAGGGCCGACGCTGTTGTGGGTGCGGGACGGTCGGATGACGCTGCGGCTGGAAGGCGTCGACTCGCAGGAGCGGGCGCGCGCGGTCGCCGAGTCCACGCTCTGAACCCTGGACGGCCTCTGGACGGACCGGAAAATCAACCGGCTTCCGGACGGAACCTCGAAGGGCCCGGCGGTGTATCAGAAGTGTCCGGTCCGGAGGGTCCGCACCGGCCACAGGCAGGGGGACGACACATGCGACAGCGACAGGAGTGGCGGGGGTGGGTGCGGCGTCTCGCCGTTCTGGTGACGGTCCTCGGGCTGGGCGTGCTGCTCGCGCCGAGCGCGGTGGCGGGCGGGCAGACGAGCGTGCTGGTCACCTCACCGTCGAGCGGCGAGGCCGCCGCCCTCTACGTATCGGATCCGAGGTTCGGCCGGCTGTCCGGTCTGCTGGGCCCACCGGACAAGGGCGACCGTCTCCAGCCTCCGTCGCTGGACGGCTCCGTGGCGACCCGGCAGATCAACGTGACATGGATGGCGCTCGACCTGCAGCCGACCCGGACGGACCGGGTGTTCCCCGGGGCCGACCCCGACACCGTCTGGATACACACGGCCGCGCAGGTGCCGGCCACCTACCGGGGTCTCTGGCACCGCGCCGCCGAGCCGAGGAAGCTGGTCGCCCTCCTGGACGCACTCGGTCTGATGGGCAGGACGAGCCCGGACAAGGCGGGACCCGCGCTGTATCCCCGTCCCTGGGAGAGCGAGAGCGCCCAGGCGCCCGCCGCAGGGGCCCCGGCCGGCGACGCGCCGTCACCGGACGGCGTGACCTCCCCCGGCGGGACGGCTCTCGCGGCCGCTGCCGCGGCAGGGGACGCGGGGCCGTACGAGCGCCTCGACCACTGGTGGTGGGCGATACCCGGGCTCGCGACGGGCGCGGTGCTCACCCTGGCCCTGCGTCCGAGGGGCGGTCGACGCGAGCCGGGGCGGCGTCAGGAGCTGCTCGACCGCTGAGCGGCGTGGACAGCGGCAGGAAGCGGTGCACCGGGGTTCCAAGGCGCGCCGCGCAGTAAAGGTTTCCTCGTCCCGGATCCGACCGACGATACAAAGTGGGCACACCCCGCCCACGCCGCACGACGAACGGAGATCCCGTGTCGACCACGGAAACTGCCATCGCCTCCGCCGAGGCGCACAGCGCGCACAACTACCACCCGTTGCCGGTCGTCGTCGCCTCCGCGGACGGAGCCTGGATGACCGATGTCGAGGGCCGCCGCTACCTCGACATGCTCGCCGGTTACTCCGCCCTCAACTTCGGACACGGCAACAGGCGCCTCATCGACGCGGCCAAGGCCCAGCTGGAGCGCGTGACCCTGACCTCGCGCGCCTTCCACCACGACAGGTTCGCCGACTTCTGTACGCAGCTCGCCGAGCTGTGCGGCATGGAGATGGTGCTGCCCATGAACACCGGAGCGGAGGCGGTGGAGACCGCGGTGAAGACCGCGCGCAAGTGGGGATACCGCGTCAAGGGTGTCCCGGACGGCATGGCGAAGATCATCGTTGCCGCCGACAACTTCCACGGCAGGACGACGACGATCGTCAGCTTCTCCACGGACCAGGAGGCGCGGGCGGACTTCGGCCCGTACACGCCGGGGTTCGAGATCGTGCCGTACGGGGACCTGACCGCGCTCAGTGAGGCGATGACCGAGAACACCGTGGCGGTGCTGATCGAGCCGATCCAGGGCGAGGCCGGGGTGCTGGTGCCGCCGCCGGGCTATCTGCCCGGGGTCAGGGAGCTGACCCGGGAGCGGAACGTTCTGTTCATCGCGGACGAGATCCAGTCGGGGCTCGGCCGCACCGGCAAGACCTTCGCGTGTGAGCACGAGGGCGTGGTACCCGACATGTATGTGCTGGGCAAGGCGCTGGGCGGTGGTGTCGTGCCGGTGTCGGCCGTGGTCTCGTCGGCGGCGGTGCTCGGTGTCTTTCGGCCGGGTGAGCACGGATCGACGTTCGGCGGGAATCCTCTGGCCTGCGCGGTCGCGCTGGAGGTGGTGGCGATGCTGCGCACCGGTGAGTTCCAGCAGCGGGCGGCGGAGCTGGGTGACCACCTTCACCACGAGCTGGGGCTGCTGGCCGGCGAGGGGGCGGTGGAAGCCGTCCGGGGCCGCGGACTGTGGGCGGGGATCGACATCTCCCCGAGGCTCGGGACGGGCAGGGAGATCTCGGAGAAGCTGATGGATCGCGGGGTGCTGGTCAAGGACACCCATGGTTCGACGATCCGGATCGCCCCTCCCCTGGTGATCAGCAAGGAGGATCTGAACTGGGGCCTGGACCAGCTCCGCGGCGTGCTGAGCGCCTGAGGTCCGCGTCCGCGTCTGCGGTGTGCTGAGCGCCCGACCGAGCCGACCGGGGCACAGCCGCCCGGGGAAGGCTCCGGTCGGGCGGGGCCCGGCCGCCCGGGGAGGGCTTCCGCTCAGCGGGGGGGGGCTTCCGGTCAGCGGGGACCGTCGGCTGCTTGTGGGCTGTCAGAGGATGACGTGGGGCAGGAAGCGGGCGTATTCGTCCGTGACCAGCCCCGCCGATTCCCGGATGCCGAGCCCGGCTGCCTCGTTCTCGACCACCCAGGCTCCGAGGACGACACGGTTGCCCGCGAAGTCGGCCAGCGGCGCCAGTTCCTGGTAGCAGCAGGGTTCGTCGCGCAGCACGGGTTCGCTGCCCGGCTCGTGGATGGTGACTCCGGCACCCTCCCGGCCGAGCAGGGGCTTGGCGACATAGCCCGCTCCCCCGGGCCCGGCCAGCTCGCGGGGTCCGTCGAGATAGGAGGGCAGCAGATTGGGGTGACCGGGGTACAGCTCCCACAGGACGGCCAGGAGCGCCTTGTTGGAGAGGAGCATCTTCCAGGCGGGCTCGATCCAGCAGGTGGTGCCGGTTCCGCCCCCGTTGTCGAGGGTGTCCAGCACATGCGGCCCGAACCGGTCGGTCGCCAGCCACTCCCACGGGTAGAGCTTGAAGCAGCTGCGGATGAAGCGGAGCCGCTCGTCCACGAACCGGCCGGCCAGCCGGTCCCAGCCGATCTGTTCTACGGAGAGTGCCTCGGTCTCCAACCCGGCCTGCGCGGCGGTCTCCCGCAGATAGGCGACCGTCATCAGGTCCTCGCCCAGTTCGTCCCCGTCGGAGTGGGCGAAGTACAGCGGTCCGGGCGGCAGCAGCGGGGCCTGCCGCTTCCACGCGTCGACGAGGCGCTCATGAAGGGAGTTCCACTGGTCCGCGCCCGGGAAGCGGTCCTCCATCCAGAACCACTGGGGGCTGGCGGCCTCCACCAACGAGGTCGGGGTGTCCGCGTTGTACTCGAGCATCTTCGCCGGACCGGTCCCGTCGTACCGCAGGTCGAACCGGCCGTACAGGGAGGGGAGTTCGGCGCGGCGGCGCCACGACTCGGCGATCAGGCCCGCCAGCCGCGGGTCGGTGATGCCCAGATCGGCGAAGCGGTTCTGTTCGACGATGTGCCCGGCGGCGGCCAGGCACATCGTGTGCAGCTCCTCCACGACCTCTTCGAGCGCCTCGACCTCGGGCAGCGAGAAGACGTAGTAGGCGCTCTCGTCCCAGTACGGGCGCAGGGATCCGTCCGGGTAGCGGGTCAGGGGGTAGATCAGCCCCTGCTCCTCCACGGTCTCCTGCCAGCCGGGACGCGGCTCGATGGTGCGGCGCTCCATGACGGCTCAGCCGCCGCCGGAGCCGGAGGATCCGAATCCGCTGCGCTCGACCGCGGACTTGTTGAAACTGCCGCCGGAGACCTTGTTGTGGGAGCTGCTGCCGCCGTAGTAGTACGAACCGCTGCCGTTGCTGTCACTGCACTCGTAACTCGGCAGTATTTCCTGGGTCACCGGGTCGACGCACCGCCGGTCCGGTTCCGAACCACAGGAGGTGAGCGTCGCCGCGAGCACCCCCATGCCGCCGAGCACCACGGTGCCCGACCTGAGCCTGCGCCTGACCATTTTCTGTTCTCCCCCGTCGTACCCACGAGCCACTGGACGCAGTCAGATTAGATGCCCGACCGGCTCGACTGAAATCAGGTGCTCACGCACTCCCGTTTGTCCGGACATCCACGCCTACGGCAGCACCCGGCAGAGCGCGTCCAGCGAGCCGGCCCAGGCGCTCTCCGGCGGAGATCCGTAGCCGATCACCAGTCCGTCCCGGCCCGCCGCCGCGTCCCGGTGCCGGAAGCGCGACAGTCCCTCGATCGCGAGTCCCTGCCAGGCCGCCGCCTGGACCACCGACCGCTCGGTGCCTTCGGGGAGTTCGAGCACCGCGTGCAGTCCGGCGGCGATGCCGCTCACGCGGATGTCCGGGGCGCGCTCGGCGAGCGCCTCGACGAGCTGGTCGCGGCGGCGCCGGTAGCGCAGCCGCATCGCGCGCACATGGCGGTCGTAGGCCCCCGACTCCATGAACTGGGCGAGTGTCAGCTGGTCCAGCGTCCCGGACATCCAGTCGAAGCCCCCCTTCGCCTCGCACACCTCTCCCACGAGCCCCTCCGGCAGAACCATCCAGGCCAGCCTCAGCCCCGGTGCCAGGGACTTGCTGGACGTCCCCAGATAGACGACCCGTTCCGGGTCCAGCCCCTGGAGTGCGCCCACCGGCTGGCGGTCGTAGCGGAACTCCCCGTCGTAGTCGTCCTCCAGGATCAGGCCCGACGCGGACCGCGCCCAGTCGACCGCCGCGGCCCGCCGGTCGGGGTGGAGGGGCGTCCCCGTCGGGAACTGGTGCGCGGGCGTCATCAGCACAGCGCCGACGCCTCGCATCCCGCCCAGTTCCCCGGTCCTGGCCCCGAGCCCGTCCACCGGCAGGCACGGGGTGCGCAGTCCCGCTTCGGACAGGAGGTTCCAGTGGATGTCGAGACCGTACGACTCGACCGCGGTCTCCTTGACCCGCCGCTTCCGCAGCACCTTCCCCATCAGCATCAGCCCGTGGACGAACCCGGAGCAGATCACGATGCGTTCCGGGTCGGCGTCCACACCGCGCACCCGCGCCAGGTAGTCCGCCAGCACGGTGCGCAGTTCGATGCGCCCCTGGGCATCCGCGTAGCCGAAGGCCTCGTTGGGCGCGGCGGTCAGGGCGCGCCGGGAAGCCTTGAGCCACTCGGTGCGGGGGAACGCCGACAGATCGGGGGATCCGGGCATGAGGTTGTAGGCGGGCCGGCGCCGTACCTGCGGGGATCTCGCCGTCCGCGCGGTCGGGCGGCGCGGGGCGGCCCGCTGCGCGACCCTCGTCCCCGAACCCTGCTTCGCGGTGAGCCAGCCCTCGGCGACGAGTTCGGCATAGGCGTCGGCGACGGTGTTGCGGGCGATCCCGAGATCGACGGCGAGCGTACGGGACGAGGGCAGCCGCGTGCCGGGGGCCAGCCGCCCCGTGCGGACAGCCTCCCGCAGTGCGTTCATCAGCCCGCTCCGCAACCCCGCGCCGACCGGTTCGATGTGCAGGTCGGCCCCGAAAGCGGCCCAGGAATCCGTCATGGAAATGGACCATACCGGTGCGCCACCGGAGCCGTAGCGTCGTAGGCATGACGACGAACGAACACAGCCACGCCCCCGAGCACCCCGCCCGACTGCAGTGGGCCACACTCTCCCCCGATGTCTACAAGGCCATGGTCCGGCTGGACGCCGCCTCGCGTAAGGGGCTCGACCCGACGCTGCTCGAACTGGTGAAGATCCGGGCCTCGCAGCTCAACCGCTGCGCCCTCTGCCTGGACATGCACTCGAAGGACGCTCTCGCCGCGGGCGAGTCCGTCGAGCGGATCCTCCAGCTCAGCGCCTGGGAGGAGTCGCAGCACTTCTACACGGAGAAGGAGCTGGCGGCGATCGAACTGACGGAGGCCGTGACGGTCCTGACCGACGGGTTCGTACCGGACGAGGTGTACGCGAAGGCCGCCAAGCAGTTCGAGGAGGCCGAGCTCAGCCAGCTGATCGCGGCCATCACGGTGATCAACGCGTGGAACCGGTTCGGGGTGTCCACCCGTCAGGTACCCGGCCACTACACGCCCGGCGACATCAAGCACTGAGACGGCGGTGATCCCCATGAGCGAACCGGTGTCCGTCTTCCGCGCCCTGCACCACAACCGCCCGCCGGGCGACCCGTTGGTCCTCCCCGGTCCGTGGGACGCCGCGAGTGCCCGCGCCTTCGCCGACGCCGGCTTTCCGGCGCTGGCGACACCGAGCGCCGGCGTCGCCGCCTCACTCGGACACGAGGACGGGCACACGCCCGCCGCCGAGATGTTCGCGGCGGTGGCCCGGATCGTGCGCGCCGTGTCCGTTCCCGTGTCTGCGGACATCGAGGCCGGTTACGGTCTGGCCCCGGCGGAACTCGTGGAACGCCTGCTGGAGACGGGTGCGGTCGGCTGCAACCTGGAGGACTCGGCCGACGGGATCCTCCTCGACCCGCAGCGGCACGCGGACCGACTCGCGGAGGTGCGCTCCGCGGCGGAGGGCCGTCTCTTCGTCAACGCCCGCGTCGACACGTACATCAGGGGTGTTCCGGCCGGTACGGACGTGGTCGCCGAGACGATCGCCCGCGCCCGGCTCTACGCGGCCGCCGGCGCGGACTGCGTCTACCCGATCACCGCCCCGGCCGGCGACCTTCCCCGTCTTGCCGCCGCCGTCCCGGTTCCGCTCAACGCCAACGGCACACCCGACGGGCCGTCCGACGCCCGTCGGCTGGGCGAGCTCGGCGCCGCACGGATCACCTTCGGTCCCCTGCTCCAGCGACGGGCCGCCGACGCGGTGCGCGACCTCGCGGAACGGCTGCGCGGCCGCTGAACCCGGACATGAGGAGGCGCCCCCGGCAGCATGTGCTGCCGGGGGC
>NZ_JBHTRI010000029.1:0-119067 GCF_042796085.1 Streptomyces sp. NPDC056452 | reverse complement strand
GGGTCCGGTCTACTTGCCGAGGACCGCCTTCATCACGTCCCGCGCGATCGGGCCGCCCAGGCCGCCACCCGAGATGTCCTCGCGGGAGATGTCCATCGCCGTCGGGTCGATGAACACAGCGACGGCCACCGACTGACCGTCGGGCTTCTTGCCGTACGAGACGAACCAGCCGTACGGCACCTCCTTGGTCACATCGTCACCGCGCTGCGCCGTACCGGTCTTGCCGCCCACCGTCACACCGTCGATCAGCGCGCGCTTCGCGCTGCCCTCACGGGCCGTGAACTCCATCATTTCCTGGACCTTCTTCGCCGTGTCCTCGGAGACCGCCTGGCTCTTGAGCTTCGGCTCGTGCTTCTCCAGCGTGGACAGGTCCGGGCCGCGCAGTTCCTCGACGATGTAGGGCTGCATCAGCTTGCCGTCGTTGGCGAGGGCGGCGGTCACCATGGCCATCTGCATCGGCGTGCTGGTGAGGCTGCCCTGGCCCATGCCGGTCAGGGCCGTGCCCGGCTTGTCCAGCTCCCCGGGGTAGAGGCTCTTCGTGGCGAGCATGTCGCCGAAGTCCTCGGAGTACACATCGGAGTTGAAGCCGAACTTCTGCGCCGTCTCCCGCATCCTGTCGTCGCCCAGCTTGGAAGCCGCGTCGAGGAACACGTTGTTGCAGGAGAACTGCATGGCTGTCTTGAACGAGGCCTTGTTGCAGGTCCGGTCGCCGGCCTCGCTGCTGATCGTGTTCGAGGAGAGCGGCAGCTTGTACGGGGAGACCGCGTCGGTCGCGGCGTCCACGTCCGTGACGACGCCGTGCTCCAGGGCGGCGGCGGCCGTGAGGATCTTGAACGTGGAGCCGGGCGGGAAGGTCTCGCGCAGCGGGCGGTTGGCCAGCGGCTTGCTCTTGGCGTCGACGAGTGACTGGAACTTGTCGCCCTCCTTGAAGGAGTTGCCGGCGAAGACCGAGGGATCGTACGAAGGAGTCGAGACCAGGGCGAGCACCTTGCCCGTCTCCGGGTCGAGAGCGACGACCGCACCCCGCGCGTCGAGGTCGGTGAGCCCCTTGTACGCGGCCTCCTGCGCCTTCGGGTCGATGGTCGTGATCACATCGCCGCCGCGCCGCTCCTCGCCCGTGAGGATGTCCTTGGCGTTGGAGAAGGCGAAGCGCTCGTCCTGGCCGCTGAGCACGCTGTCGTACGTCTTCTCCAGCAGGGACATGCCCTGCGCCTGGGAGGCGTAGCCGGTGACCGGGGCGTACATCGCGCCGTCCTTGAAGGTGCGCTGGTACTTGAAGTCGGTCCCCGAGACCTCCTTCGAGCCCGTGATCGCCTTGCCGTTCACGATGATGTCGCCGCGCGGTGTCGCGAACTGGGTGATCTTGACCCGGCGGTTGTGCTCGTGGGTGGCGAGCTCCTCGCTCTTGGTGAACTGCAGCCAGTTGGTGCGGAGCAGCAGAGCGAGCATCAGCAGCCCGCAGAAGATGGCTATGTGCCGCAACGGCCTGTTCATCGTGCTCCTGATCCCCGGCAGCCGAGCACACACGCACGCGGGCCGCACCATCGATGTCCGTTGGTGAAAGATGCAACTTTAGCGCTCACGGTTGCGTCCGAAGATCCCCACCGGACGATCCCAGCCACCCTGCAGCGCGGCCGCCCTGCAGGGTGGCAGCCCGGCCGTCAGAGATACGCGGCGTACGCGTCCAGCGCCCTCAGAACCTCCGCCTCGCCCGCAGGCGGCAGTTGCAGGACGACCTCCTCGACACCCAGGTCCGCATAGTGCGCCAGCTTGCCCGGGCTGGGCACGACCGCGTACGGCACCACCTGGAGCTGCTTCGGGTCGCGGCCGGCCGACTCCCAGGCCGCACGCAGCTGCGGTACGGACTCCGAGAGGCCGCGCCCGCCGATCGGCAGCCAGCCGTCCGCGTCGCCGGCGATCTGTGCGAACAGTTTCGGCCCCGCCGCTCCGCCGATCAGGGTGCGCGGGCCGTTCACCGGCCCGCGCGGCTTCCGTACCGGCTTCGGATACGCGTCGCTCGCCCTGACCGAGGCGAACTCACCGTCGTACGCGGTCGGTTCGTCCGCCCACAGGGCCCTCATCAACGCCATACGGTCGCTCGCCAGCGCCCGCCGTGTCGACCAGGTGACCCCGTGGTCCGCGGCCTCCTCCACGTTCCAGCCGAAGCCGACACCGAGCGTGAACCGGCCGCCGGAGAGGTGGTCGAGCGTGGCCGCCTGCTTCGCCAGGACGATCGGGTCGTGCCGGGCGACCAGGGTGATGCCGGTGCCGAGGGCCAGGCGCTCCGTGACCGCCGCGGCCTGGCCCAGGGCGACGAACGGGTCGAGGGTGCGGCCGTACTCGGGCGGGAGCTCGCCGCCCGCCGGGTACGGGGTGTCCCTGCTCACCGGGATGTGCGTGTGCTCGGGCAGGTACAGCCCGGCGAAACCGCGCTGCTCCAGCTCCCGCGCGAGCCGTACGGGCGTGATCGTCTCGTCGGTGAGGAAGATCGTTGTCGCGATCCGCATGCGCGGACACCTCCGTCGTCGTCCGGTGACGGCACCAAGGTATGCGGTCGCGTGCCCCCGGGTGCACAAAGCGGCGCTTCCGATCACACCCCGGGTCGTGCGGCTTCGCGAAGGCCGTTTCCCCTCTTGCGTTTCCCCGGAGTTCACGGCCTCATACGAGAGTTCGAGTACGTCACCCTCGTCACTCACGACACCCTGGGGAGCCACTCGTATGACCGGATCGATAGCCAGGCGCGGCCTTCTCGTCGGGACCGCGGCCACGGCTCTAACGTTGGGCCCTGTGAGCTTCGCCGACGCCGCACCCACGCCCGGCCCCGGGGACGACAGCGGGGACGGCCCGGTCACGGCGGTGCGGACCGTGCGCGGCACCCTGCCCACCGGATGCCCCGACTTCGTCCACCTGCCCGTCGAAGTGCCGCGCGGAGTACGGGAGATCGCCGTCTCGTACACGTACGTGAAGACTCCCGTACCGGCCGGCACCCAGGGCAACGCCCTCGACATCGGGATCTTCGACGAGCGCGGCACCGAGCTGGGCGGGCGCGGCTTCCGCGGCTGGTCCGGCGGGGCGCGCGGCAGCTTCTTCATCCGGGCCGAGGAGGCGACACCCGGCTACATCCCGGGGCCTGTACGGGCCGGGACCTGGCACATCGCGCTGGGCCCGTACACCGTGGCGCCGGAGGGCCTCCCGTACGAGGTCACCGTCACGCTGACCTTCGGGCCCACCGGCACCACCCCCGAGCCCGTCTACCCGCCCGAGCGCGCGAAGGGGCGCGGCAGGGCCTGGTACCGAGGGGACTGCCATCTGCACTCCGTCCACTCCGACGGCAAGCGCACCCCGGCGGACATCGCGGCCGCCGCGCGTGCCGCCGGGCTGGACTTCATCAACAGCAGCGAGCACAACACCCACTCCGCGCACAGCGCCTGGCAGGGGCTGTGGGGTGACGACCTGCTGGTCCTGACGGGCGAGGAGGTCACCACCCGCAACGGGCACGTCGTGGCACTCGCCACCGACCCGGGCACGTTCGTCGACTGGCGCTACCGGGCGCGCGACAACCGCTTCGGGCATTTCGCGAAGGCCGTGAGGCGGGCCGGCGGCCTGGTCGTGCCCGCGCATCCGCACGCCACCTGCATCGGCTGCCACTGGAAGTTCGGCTTCGGCGAGGCGGACGCGGTGGAGGTGTGGAACGGCCCGTACACGCCGGAGGACGAGATCGCGCTCGCCGAGTGGGACAACTCCCTCGTCGCGGCCGTCCGCGCGTCGAAGCCGTGGATCCCGGCCATGGGCAACAGCGACGCCCACCGCGAGCCCGACAAGGTCGGGCTGCCGCAGACCGTCGTCCTGGCCGACGAGCTGTCGCGGAAGGCGATCACCGCGGGCATCCGGGCGGGCCGCTCGTACATCGCCGAGTCGTCCGCCGTCACGCTCGCGTTCGGCGCCTCGGGCGGGCGCGGCCTGCACGCCGGGATCGGTGAGCGGCTGCGGGCCGACGAGGACGCACCCGTCACGGTACGGCTGGAGGTCACCGGCGCGCCGGGGTGCAAGGCGCACTTCGTCACCGACCAGGGCACCCTGTTCACGGCCGCGCTGGCGGAGTCCGGGTCGGGCACGGTCGAGTGGCGCACCACTCCCTCGTACGCGGCCTATGTGCGGGCCGAGGTGCGGCACCCCGCATCGGTGCCGGGGCTGCCGGGAGCACTGGCCGCGCTCACCAACCCGGTGTTCCTGGGGCGTTAGCCCGCTGCCGCGACTGCCCCTCTCGGTGCGGCACCACTCCCCGGAGCCGGTAATTTAGGTTAGCCTAACCTCAATTATTCGTCGGGTGGGAGGGGCACGGTCGTGGGTCATGGCTGGGAGGGCGTCGTCCTCAAGCTGTTCCGGGGGCGTGACTTCACGTTCACCGTCACCGGGACCGAACAGGTCACCGAGAACTTCCGGCGGGTGCATCTGACCGACGGTGGACTGCTCGACGCCACGGACGGCGCGCACCCGACGATGTGGGTCAGGATCTGGTTCGAGCAGGACGGCAAACCCCACCAGCGCGCCTACACACTCGTCGACCCCGACCGGGAGACCGGGACGTTCAGCCTGGAGTTCGCCCTCCACGACGGGGCCGCGAGCACCTGGGCCCGGACCGTCCAGCCGGGCGACACCGTCGACGCCACCCTTCAGGGCACCGGCTTCACCCTGCCCGAACCGCGGCCCGCCCGGCTCTTCCTGGTCGGCGACGCCGCCTCGCTGCCCGCGGTCAACTCCCTGCTGGACGCGGTCCCTGAGACACCGGCGACGATCTGGTTCGAGAACGCGCACGCCGCCGACGAGAAGCTGCCCCTGCGCTTGGACCCGGCCCGCCACACCCTGCACACGGTCCCGCGTCGCGACGCGGGCAAGCACCTGGTCGCCGAGGTGAAGGCCGCCCTGCCGGACCTGCTCGGCGACGACGCCTCCGACGCCTACCTCTGGATCGCCTGCGACACGGCGACGACCCGGGCCCTGTCCTCGTACGCCCGCAAGGAGCTCGGCCTCGCCAAGGACCGGGTGAACGCGCTGGGCTACTGGCGCGCCGCCTGAGGTCCGCCCCTCAGCCCTCGACGACCAGCGCCGGGGTCTCCTTCGTCAGCACCTCGCCCCGGAAGAACGCCGGGCTGCGGCGCCGCATCACCAGCATCAGCACCACGCCGAGCGCCAGCAGTCCGACGCCGATCACGAAGACCGAGCCGACGCCGAACACCGACGAGCCGGAGCCGTACGCCGGGTCCCACATGTCGTACAGGGTCTTGCCGAAGACCGCCGTGAGCAGACTGCCGCCGACCACGGGGCACAGGCCCTTGAAGACCAGGTCACGCGGGGAGCGGGTCAGGTCGGCACGGAAGTACCAGGCGCAGGCGAAGGCCGTCAGGGCGTAGTAGAAGCAGATCATCAGGCCGAGCGCGTAGATCGTGTCGACCAGGACGTGCTCGCTGAGCAGGGTCATCACCGTATAGAAGACGCCGGTCGCGATACCCGCCACGACCGTGGCCCTGCCCGGCGTCCTGAAGCGCGGGTGGACACGGGCGTACGAGGCGGGCAGCGCCTCGTACGCGGACATCGCCAGCACCGTGCGCGCCACCGGGATGAAGGTGGTCTGCAGGCTGGCGGCCGCCGAGGCCAGGACCGCCAGGAAGAGCAGGATGCCGAGGCCGGGGCCCATGACCGGGCCGGCGAGGGCGGCGAAGACGTTGTCGGACGTGTCCGGGTTGGCGAGGCCGAGACCGGAGTCACCGGCGCCGACAGCCATCTGGGCGGCGATTCCGGTGGCCAGGTAGGAGCCGACCAGGACGACCATGGCGATGAGGGCGGCGCGGCCCGGGGTCTTCTCGCTCCCGGTGGTCTCCTCGTTCGCGGTCAGGCAGGCGTCCCAGCCCCAGAACATGAAGATCGACAGGGACAGGCCGGCCGTGAAGGCGGCGAAGGACTGGACGGCGAACGGATTGAGCCAGGACCACGAGAAGTCCACCGACGACGCGGCGAAGTCCCCGCTGCCCGCCTTCTGCAGGGCCATCGCCACGAACACGGCCAGGACCACGAGTTGCAGCCCCACCAGGGCGTACTGGACGCCCTTCGTAGCGGTCATCCCCCGGTAGCTGATCGCCGTCGCGGCCGCGATGAGGACGAGGCAGGTGAGGATGTGAACCGGCTTGCTGTCGTCCAGGGCGGCGATCGAATCGCTGCCCGTGATCTCGCCGGCCAACAGCCAGAAGTACGACGTGGCGACGCCCGCCAGATTCGACAGAACGATGATCGTCGCGATGACCAGGCCCCAGCCGCACATCCAGCCGAGGCGCGGACCGAAGGCCTTCACGGTCCAGGTGAAGGAGGTTCCGCAGTCCGGCATGACCTTGTTGAGCTCGCGATACGCGAAGGCGACCAGCAGCATCGGAAGGAACCCGGCCAGGAAGACGGCCGGCATCTGTACACCGACCTCACCGGCGGTGGAGCCGAGGGTGGAGGTCAGGCAGTACACCGGGGCGACGGTGGAGATGCCGATGACGGCGCTGCCCATCAGGCCGACGGAGTTCCCGCCCAGGCCCTTCTCGCGTACGCCCCCGTCGGCCGGGCCGCTTCTCCGTACCGCGTCTCCGGCCTGCGGCCGCGCGTCCAGCTGAGTCATGAGGAGGACGCTATGCGCTGCGATATCCACATCCGGAGGATGAGACTCCCATGTCTCACCCTTGACTTCGCGGCCAATCTCTCTGCTTTTACGCATGAATTCAAGGCTTCCGAGAGCTGGAGCCTTCCATTGAATGGCCCCAGAGTGGTCGTGGCAGCGTACGAGAACCGCACTCCCGCCCGATTTGCCCCGATTCAAAAATTCCCGCGGCCCGCCGAGCGTCTGCCCCGGGCGGGCCCCGCGGCGTTGCGCGGGGCCCGCAGGACGCTCAGCAGTCCGGGATCACCGCGCCGTTGTTGTCGCGGGCCTCGTCGTTGCCCCAGCGGGAGAGGTAGTACGCGGACACGTACGCCCCCCGCCCGTTCTTGCCGGCGTAGACGCAATGCGTATCGAGCGCATTCTTCCTCCGAGTCGGGCCCCGGGTCCCGGGAGGTACGGGGTGCGGGCATCAATCCAAGAGGGGCGGTTCCAACTGAGTCCGCCCCTCCGCGCGTTGACCGACACCTACCTGCGGTACAGGTCCTCGATCTCCGCGTCGAAGTCGCGTGTGATCGCGTCCCGCTTCAGCTTCAGGGACGGGGTGAGGTGGCCGCTCTGCTCGGTGAAGTCCTGCGGCAGGACCGTGAACTTGCGGATGGACTCGGCACGCGAGACCAGCCGGTTGGCCTCGTCGACCGCGCGCTGCAGAGCCGCGCGCAGCTCCTCGTCCTGGACGAGTTCGCGCATCGGCACGTCCACCTTCTTGCGCATCCGGCGCCAGTGCGCGAGCCCGTCCGGCTCCAGGGTGATCAGAGCGGTGACGAACGGACGGTTGTCACCGACCACCAGACACTGGCCGACCAGCGGATGGGCGCGCAGCCAGTCCTCCAGCGGAGCCGGGATGACGTTCTTGCCGCCGGACGTGATGATGATGTCCTTCTTGCGGCCGGTGATCGTGAGGTAGCCGTCCTCGTCCAGCGCACCGAGGTCGCCGGTCGGGAACCAGGTGTCGTCCTCCAGATACGGGACCGCCTCGCTGCGCTCGGTGTCCCAGTAGCCCTGGAAGACCTGGCCGCCGCTGAGCAGGACCTCGCCGTCGTCCGCGATCCGTACGGCGGTGCCGGGCAGCGGCCAGCCCACCGTGCCCAGGCGGGGCTTGAGGGGCGGGGTGACGGTGGCGGCCGCGGTGGTCTCGGTGAGGCCGTAGCCCTCGAAGATCTCGATGCCGGCGCCCGCGTAGAACGCGGCGAGCCGGTGCCCCAGCGGGGAGCCGCCGCAGATCGCGTACCGGACGTGGCCGCCGAGCGCGGCCCGGATGCGGCGGTAGACCAGCGGGTCGTACAGGGCCCGGGCGACGCGCAGGCCGGGTCCCGGGCCGGGTCCCGTGCCGTGTTCGGCGGCCTCGACCGCCTCGCCGTAGCGCTGGGCGATACGTGCCGCACGGTCGAAGGACGAGGCACGGCCCATCTTCTCGGCGGTGGCCCGGCCGGTGTTGAAGACCTTCTCCAGGACGTACGGGATCGCCAGCAGGAACGAGGGCTTGAAGCCCGCCAGGTCCGCCAGCAGGTCCTCGGTCTGGATGGAGGGCGCATGGCCGAGCCGGACCCGGGCGCGCAGGCAGCCGACCGCGACCATCCGGCCGAAGACATGGGACAGGGGCAGGAAGAGGAGGGTGGAGGCGGGGTACTTGGAGACGGACTTGAAGACCGGGTGCAGCAGCTCGATCGCGTTGTCGACCTCGGCGAAGAAGTTGCCGTGGGTCAGGACGCAGCCCTTGGGTCGGCCCGTGGTGCCCGAGGTGTAGATGAGGGTGGCGGGGCTGTCGGGCCGCAGAGCCGAACGCCGCGCGGCGACCTCCGCGTCGGGGATCTGCTTGCCCAGCGACTTCAGGCGGCCGATGGCACCGGTGTCGAACTGCCAGAGGTGGGCGAGATCGCCGAGCTGCTGCCGCTCCTGGCTGACCAGCCTGCCCTGCTCCTTGGTCTCCACGGCGCAGGCCACGGCGCCGGAGTCCTGGAGTATCCAGCGGGTCTGGAAGGCGGACGAGGTGGGGTAGACGGGCACCGTGACCAGCCCGGCCGCCCAGGCCGCGAAGTCGAGCAGCGTCCATTCGTAGGTCGTACGGGCCATGATCGCGACCCGGTCACCCGTCTGGAGGCCCTCGGCGATGAGGCCCTTGGCCACCGCCCGCACCTCCTCCGCGAACTCCGCGGCTGTCACGTCCCGCCAGGTGCTGTCGGACTGCCTGCGGCTGAGGACGGCCTCGGAAGGGGCCTCGCGGGCGTTGTCGAAGGGGATGTCCGCGAGCGATCCGGCCTGAACGGTCGGCGCGAACAGGGGTACGGAGACCTCCCGTACCGTGCCGTCGGCGGCTCTGACCTTGGTGGGCTCGACCAGAACGGGCACGGTGGGGGCCGCGGAAGCGGCGGCAGCGGCTGACGTGGACACGAGCGGCTCCTCGGCATGGGGGTCGGCACCGGGCTCGTCCGTGGGTCCGGTACCGGTGCGGGCTGTGGGGTGCGCGGGGTCGTGCGGGGGCGCGGCGGGCGAGCCGGCGCCCGGTTCCGTCCGGCGGGGTCAGGGGCGTTCCAGGACGGCGGTGACTCCCTGGCCGCCCGCGGCGCAGACGGAGATCAGGCCCCGGCCCGGAACGTCCCGTTCCGCGAGGAGCCCGGCCAGGGTCGCGACGATCCTCGCACCGGTCGCGGCGAACGGATGCCCCGTGGCCAGGGACGATCCCGCCACGTTGAGCTTGTCGCGGTCGATCGCCGCCAGCCCCTGCTTCTCCCAGGAGGCCAGCGTGGCAAGCACCTGGGAGGCGAAGGCCTCGTGGATCTCGAAGAGGTCGAAGTCGTCGAAGGTGAGCCCGGCGCGCTCCAGCATGCGCGGTACGGCGTACGCGGGCGCCATCAGCAGTCCGTCCTCGCCGCTGACGTGGTCGACGGCCGCCGTCTCGTACAGCGACAGGTATGCGAGCGGCTCCAGGCCGTGCGCCTGCGCCCACTCCTCGCTCGCCAGCAGCACGGTGGCCGCGCCGTCGGTGAGCGGGGTCGAATTGCCCGCCGTCATCGTCGCGTCGGGGTGGCCTGCTCCGAACACCGGTTTCAGCGTGGCGAGTTTCTCGACGGTGGAGCCGGGCCGCAGGTTCTGGTCACGGTCCAGACCGCGGTACGGGACGACGAGGTCGTCCAGGAAGCCCCGCTCGTACGCGGCGGCGAGCCGCTGGTGGCTGGTGGCCGCCAGCAGGTCCTGGTCGGCGCGGGTGATGCCCCACTTCCGCGCGGTGACCGCGGCGTGCTCACCCATCGAGAGACCGGTGCGGGGTTCCTCGTTGCGCGGGATGTCCGGGACGAGGTGCCGGGGGCGTACGCCCGACAGGGCCTTGATCCGGGCGCCCGTCGACTTGGCGCGGCGGGCCTCGAGGAGCAGCCTGCGCAGCTGGTCGTTGACGCCGAGGGGCGCATCGCTCGTGGTGTCGGCGCCGCCCGCGATCGCCGAGTCGACGACCCCGAGCGTGATCTTGTTGGCGGCGGCGATGACGGCCTGCAGGCCCGTGCCGCAGGCCTGTTGGATGTCGTACGCGGGGGTGCGCGGGTCGAGGGCGGAACCCAGGACGGTCTCGCGTGCCAGGTTGAAGTCGCGGCTGTGCTTGAGGACCGCGCCCGCGACGAACTCGCCGACCCGCTGCCCCCGCAGACCGAACCGCTCGACCAGTCCGTCCAGTGCGGCGGTGAGCATCTCCTGGTTGGAGGCCTGCGCGTACGGGCCGTCGGAGCGGGCGAACGGGATGCGACTGCCGCCGATGACCGCGACCCTGCGCGGCTGCGGAAGTGCGAGGGGGATCAACTCGACCAACTCATCTCGACCAACTCCTGACTCCAGAGTAACCTTACTCCGGAGTAAATCTACGACCGAGCAGGAGTCTGGACAATGGCCGACCGCTATCTGCACCTCACCGGCACAGCACCCGGCCGCTTCCTGACCCGCAGGCTCGGCCTGCCCCAGCCCCGGCAGCTGCGGCGCTGGACGCTGGAGAATCCCACACTCGACGGGCCGTTGCTGCACCTCACAGCGGGTGAATCGGCGATCTCGGACATGCTGCGCGCGATTCTCGCGAAGATCGGCCCGGAGGCCACCGAGCAGACCGGCAACCCGGCGGGCATCGTCCTGGACGCGACCGGAATCACCACGGCCGCCGGACTCGGGAAGGTGCACGCCGCGCTCCATCCCGTCGTGCGCTCGCTGGCCGCGGGAGGCCGCGTCGTCGTCATCGGCGCCCCGCCGTCCCCCGACGACCACCACCAGGCGGCGGCACAGCAGGCACTCGAAGGGTTCGTGCGCTCGCTCGGCAAGGAGATCGGCAAGGGTGCCACCGCGCAGCTGCTTCGGATCCCGTCGGGCGCCGCCGCATCGGCGGAATCCACGCTCCGCTTCCTGCTCTCCCCCCGCTCCGCCTACATCAGCGGCCAGGTCATCGAACTCACCGACGCCACCCCGGACCCGGTCGCCGACTGGGCGGCGCCGCTGTCCGGGCGCACCGCGCTGGTCACCGGCGCGGCCCGCGGCATCGGAGCGTCGGTCGCCTCCGTCCTGGCCCGGGACGGCGCCACGGTGATCTGCCTGGACATCCCGCAGGCCGAGGAGGAACTGACCCGTACCGCCGCCCGGCTCGGCGCCACCGCCCTGCCGCTGGACATCACCGCACCCGACGCCGCCGACCTGATCGCCGGGGCCGCACCCGAGGGCCTCGACATCCTCGTCCACAACGCGGGCATCACCCGGGACCGCAGGCTCGCGAACATGCCGGCCGAACGCTGGGCCTCGGTGATCGAAGTCAACCTGGACAGCGTCCTGCGCACCACCGACGCCCTCCTCAAGGCGGGCGCCGTGAACCGCGGCGGCAGGATCGTCGCCACCGCATCCATCGCGGGGATCGCCGGGAACAACGGCCAGACCAACTACGCGGCCAGCAAGGCGGGCATCATCGGCCTCGTCCGCTCCCTGGCCCCGCACGCCGCCGCCGACCACGGCGTCACCGTCAACGCGGTCGCCCCCGGCTTCATCGAGACGAAGATGACCGCCGCCGTGCCGCTCTTCATCCGTGAGGCCGGCCGCCGGATGAACTCCCTTTCCCAGGGCGGACTTCCGGTCGATGTCGCCGAGACCACCGCCTGGTTCGCCCAGCCCGCGTCGAGCGCCGTCAACGGCCAGATCGTGCGGGTCTGCGGCCAGAGCCTGCTGGGGGCCTGAGCCGATGTCGAGCCTGAGCGTGTCCCTCCTGCGCGGAGCCGTCACCTCGCCGTTCAAGCGGGCGGGACGGCCCGGCGCCGAGCTCCCAGCCGGCAGGGCGTCGCTTCCCCCGGCCCGCAGCGCACCCGGGCCCCTCGCCTCGTACAGCAGGGTCTGCGGGTTCACCGGGCCCGGAGTGCTGCCGCTCACCTACCCGCACGTCCTGGGCTTCCCCCTGGCCATGCGCGTCATGACCGGCCGGGCCTTCCCCCTGCCGGTCCTGGGGCTCGTCCACACCTGGATCGACATCACCCGGCACCGGGCCCTGCACCCGGAGGACCGGCTCGAACTCACCGCGTACGCAGCCTGCCTGACTCCCCATCGCCGCGGCACCGAGGTCACGATGGTGACGGAGGCGCGGCTCGCGGGCGAGCTGGTGTGGGAGTCGCGCAGCGGATACCTGTCCCGGCACGCCACCGGCACCACCACCGCACCGGCCGCCGGGGCGGCGGTCCCCGAGGACCTTCCCGCCGTGGCCGAGTGGCAGCTGCCCGGCGACCTCGGCCGCCGGTACGGTGCCGCGTCCGGCGACCGGAACCCCATTCACCTGTACCCGCTGACGGCACGGCTGTTCGGCTTCCCCCGGCATATCGCGCACGGCATGTGGACCGTCGCCCGCTGCCTCTCCGAGGCCGAAGCCGGCATCGGAGCCGGCGAACCGGGCCGAATCCGTTCCGTACGGGCCGACTTCAGGGCCCCCCTCCCGCTGCCGGCCACCGTGACGTACGCGGCTGCGGGCTCCGCCTTCGAGGTGCGCGGCGGGGGCCGCGTCCACCTCACCGGCAGTGTGACCCTGGACGGCAGCTAGCGGGACTGCCACCCACGGCCGTGCATGAGGTTCTCCAAGCCGGCCCAGGAGAAGTTCATCAGGGTGCCCGCCGCTTCCTTGGCCGAGACGCCCGGAGTCTCGTTCGCCCACCCCGCGAGCGCCTCCGCAGCCCCCACGAGCGCCTGCGCAAGCCCGGCCACATCCCGGTCGGGCAGCGCCGGATCATGGTGCGCCTCGCGTGCCGCCGCCCCGATCAGACCCGTCACGAACGCAACGATCTCCTCCCGCAGCACCCCGACCTCGCTGACGAACGGCTCCCCCTGCGACCGCGCCTGCTGGTGCAGGACCGCCCAGCCGTCCGGGTTGTCCGCGGTGTGCGTGAAGAACGCCCGCAGCCCCGCCCACAACTGGCGATCCGCCGGCAGCCCCGGCTCCACCGCCGCCTGCACCGCTTCCACCAGCGCCTTTGCCTCGCGGCGGATACACGCGGTGAAGAGTTCTTCCTTGGAATTCAGATACAGATAGACCAACGGCTTGGACACACCGGCCAGCTCCGCGATCTCGTCCATCGAAGCTGCCCGGTACCCGCGCTGCCCGAAGGTCTGCACCGCGGCATCCATCATCTGCTTCTCACGGACCGCGCGCGGCATCCGTTTGCTCTTCACTGCACTCACGTCAGACTTCCCTCCCGCCCCCACTGCCCTACTCCTCGGTAAGAGTACGGCGCGGGTCCCGCCCCCGTCGTACGGAAGAGGCGGGGCCCGGCCACGATGACCGGTAGTCGCCCCTCACCCCCGCCGGGCGCGTACGCCTCCGGTCCCCCACGGGATCACACCTGGGTCCGATGCTGTCGCCCGCTCCCGCCGCCTAGTGTCCGTGACATGACGCTCAGACTCCCTGGAAGAACGACCGTCGCCGCCCTCACGGCCCTTGTCCTGTCGGCCGCGCCCGCCGTCACCGCGCACGCCTTATCCGGCCCCGCGACCACCCCTGCCGCATCCACCGCCACGCTCGAACTGCCCCGCCCGACCGGCCCGTACGCCGTCGGCGCCGACGTTCTCCACCTCACCGACCACGACCGCACCGACCCCTGGGTGCCCGACGCCGGGAACCGCGAACTCATGGTGTCGGTCCACTACCCCGCCCGGCCCGGCGGCGGAAGCGGCACCGCCCCCTACATGAGCACCGAAGAGGCCCGGCTGTTCCTGGCGCAGCGAGAACTGGACGGCATCGTGCCGCCCACAGTCGTCAGCTCCACCTCCACCCATGGCCGTACCGACGCCCGGGCCGCCCGGGGCCGGTTCCCGCTGGTGCTGCTCTCCCCCGGCTTCGGTACCCCCCGCGCCACACTCACCTCCCTCGCGGAGGACCTCGCGAGCCGCGGCTATGTCGTGGCCAGTGTCGATCACGCCTACGAGTCCACCGGGACGGCCTTCCCCGGCGGGCGGATGCTCACGTGCGCGGCCTGTGACGCGGTCGAGGCGGCGCCGGACGAGGCGGCCGAGCGGGACGTGCTGAAGACCGTCTCCACCGGACGGGCCGACGACCTCACCTTCGTACTCGACCGGCTGACCGGCCCCCGCCCGGCCTGGGACAGGTCCCGGATGATCGACCGGCGCAGGGTCGCCGCCGCGGGGCACTCCATCGGCGGCAGCGCCGCGGCCTCCACGATGCTCGGCGACTCCCGCGTCGACGCGGGGATCAACATGGACGGCACCTTCTTCGAGCCCGTTCCCCGCTCGGGCATCGGCGACCGCCCGTTCCTGATGCTCGGCACCGACGCGGGCCACCGTCCCGGAGGTGCGGACGGCTCCTGGGACGAGGGCTGGCGGCACCTGGACGGCTGGAAGCGGTGGCTGACCGTCAAGGGCTCCGGCCACTTCACCTTCACGGACGTCCCGGAACTCGGCGAACAGCTCGGCCTGCCGGTCGACCCCGAGGCCGCACTCTCCGGCGACCGCTCGACACGGATCACCCGGGCCTACGTGGCCGCCTTCCTCGACCTGCACCTCCGGGGCCGGGAACAGCCGCTCCTCGACGGCCCGTCGCCGGACAACCCCGAAGTCGTCCTCCAGCACCCCTGACCGCCCGGGGACGACGTCACGGAGGACGGGAGTGCGGGCGGTGTGGGCGACGGGTGGCTCACAGCGCCCGCGCACGGGGGTCAAGGCGCGTTCGGCCTGAAGCGCAGCCCCGAGATGGTGGCGCTGTTCGTGATGGCGCACGGGGCGTCCGCGGCGCCCGTCCCCTCCGACGGAACGTGCCCTGCACCCCGGTCGGGGTGCAGGGCACGTTTCCTACGGGCCTGGTGGCGTCACGCGGGGACGGGTACCGCCGACGGCTTCGCGGTCTCGGCCTCGACCTCGACCTCGACCTCGTCGACCGGGGAGGCCGACGCCGAGTTGTACTTGTCGTGGTCGAGGATGTTCTCGCGGGCCGAGACGATCACCGGGACCAGCGCCTGTCCGGCCACGTTCGTGGCGGTGCGCATCATGTCCAGGATCGGGTCGATGGCGAGCAGCAGGCCCACGCCCTCCAGCGGCAGGCCCAGCGTCGACAGGGTCAGCGTCAGCATGACCGTGGCGCCGGTGAGACCGGCGGTGGCGGCCGAGCCGATCACCGAGACGAACGCGATCAGGATGTAGTCACCGATGCCCAGCTGGACGTCGAAGATCTGCGCGATGAAGATCGCCGCCAGCGCCGGGTAGATCGCGGCGCAGCCGTCCATCTTCGTCGTGGCGCCGAACGGGACGGCGAAGCTGGCGTACTCCTTCGGGACACCGAGACGCTCGGTGACCTTCTGGGTGACCGGCATCGTGCCGACGGAGGAGCGGGAGACGAAGGCCAGCTGGATCGCGGGCCAGGCGCCCTTGAAGAACTGCAGCGGGCTGACCTTGGCGACCGTGGCGAGGAGCAGCGGGTAGACGCCGAACATCACCAGGGCGCAGCCGATGTAGACGTCGGCGGTGAACGTGGCGTACTTGCCGATCAGGTCCCAGCCGTAGTCGGCGATCGCGTAGCCGATGAGGCCGACGGTGCCGATCGGGGCGAGGCGGATGACCCACCACAGGGCCTTCTGGAGGAGCTCCAGGATCGACTCGCTGAGGGAGAGGATGGGCTTGGCCTTGTCGCCGAGCTGGAGCGCGGCGATACCGGCGACGGCAGCCATGAAGACGATCTGCAGCACGTTCAGCTCGGTGAACGGCGTGATGACGTCCGTCGGGATGATGCCGGTCAGGAAGTCGATCCAGGAGCCGGCGTGCTCGGGCTTGGCGCCGTCCTTCGGGGTGAGGCCGGTACCGGAGCCCGGGTTGGTGACCAGCCCGATCGCGAGGCCGATGGCGACCGCGATGAGCGAGGTGATCATGAACCAGAGCAGCGTGCGGGTCGCCAGCCTCGCGGCGTTGTTGACCTTGCGCAGGTTGGTGATCGACACCAGGATCGCGAAGAAGACGAGGGGCGCGACGGCCAGCTTCAGCAGCTGGACGAAGATGCTGCCGACCTGGTCGAGCGTGGTGTAGAGCCAGCTGATGTCCTGGCTGCGGGCGAGCCAGCCGAGCAGGACACCCAGGACCAGACCGGCGACGATCTGGACCCAGAACGGGACCTTGGGTATGCGGAAACCGGAGCCGGTGGACTTACCGGCATCGGTCGCGGGGGACGCGGAATTCGCGGACACGGACACACTCCAGATGTGCGCATCGGGACGTACGGGGACGGACGTACCTACGTGCGGTCGAACGGGGACGGGGGTGCGGCGCCCGCGTCAGGGGCGGCGCCGCTGCATGATGCCGGTTCAGACGTTGCGGCAACAGACCGCGGACATACAGCGGCAGAGATCGACATGCAGGCGCGCCACGAGCGGGGGGCTCATGGTGTGAAAGGGGCGCACTGCTGCGTTCATGTCGAACACGTTAACACTTGTACTTTGAGAACCTCAAAGGTCTGCTTTGACGAAGGGATGCGCCACGACCGCCTCCCGCGCTCGCCGGGCGGGCCCGGAAGCGGCGCGCACGGCCCGGAAACGCCGAAACCCCGGCACTGGAGCGAGTGCTCCGGTCCGGGGGCTTCGTGCGTACGGGGCCGCGTGGTGTGAGGAACCTTACGCGGCGCTTACTGGGTGACGCTGTCCTCGCGCGTGCGGTTCGCCTCGAGCTTGGCCTTGGTCCGGTCGACCGTGGAGATGAGCTGGGCGGACATCTCGTCGCGCTGCTTGCGCAGGAGGACGAAGCTGAGGGGCGCGGAGAGGAGCAGGCCGAGCAGGATGACCCAGACGAGGTTGGATCCACCGAGCCCCGCGGGCAGCACACCGAAGTGGACGGCCACACCGGAGACGAAGAAGCAGCCCACGAAAATCAGCAGGCGCATCGCGGTGTAGCGGATCGTTGCGCTCGGCTTGGCAGCGGACACGGCTGGCCTTCTCTCTACGTCCGACGTTCCTGCGGTCGCGCGGTCTGCGGTTCCACGATTCTGCCCGACCAGTGAAGCATGCCCCGAATTCGATCAGTTCGCAGGGCTCCCCGTTTCCACGAGCCGGCCCGCGGAGGGGCTGTCCTGCCGGAGGAGCGGGAGCAGCATGATGATGTCGTCGCGGTAGTCGTCCTCGGACACCCTGATCGCGTTCGGGACCCGCCCCACCTCCTGGTATCCGCAGGAGGAGTAGAAGCGGTCGGCCCCGGTGCCGCCGCGGCAGGTGAGCCGGATGGCGTCGATGCCCTCGATGGCGCGGGCGGCGTCGGCCGAGGCGGCCATCAGTTCGCGCCCGAAGCCCCTGCCCTGGTGGCGGGGGTGGACCATCACCGTGTAGAGCCCGATCCAGTGCCGCATCAGCCGGTGGGAGTTGTGCGTGAGGAAGGCGGTGGCGGCCACAGCGCCGCCCTCGTCCCGTCCGACGACCAGGCGGGTGCGGCCCTCGGCCATCCCGGCCAGGTGCCTGACCAGCTCCGGCCGGACCTCCTCGGCGGTGACGGGTGGCACGAAGCCGACGGCTCCGCCCGCGTTGGTGACGTCGACCCAGAGCGCGGTGATGCTGTCCCGCAGCGCCCGGTCGAACGGGGGATCCACCTCAAATGTAAGTGCCATAGCAGCAGATTAACTATTACCCCTCTGCCTCTCAACCGGTGTCCACCACGCGAGAAGGCCACGCGGCAGCCCATGCGAAAGCCCCGGCCGGGGACGGCTGGCCGGGGCTTTCACGAAACGGGAACGGAACCGGGAACCGGAACTCCCTCAGACGCGCATCGGCTGCGGCGACTCGCGCCGGTCGGCGTCCGGACCCGGGTACTCGCGCAGGATCTCGTACCGGGTGTTGCGCTCCACCGGCCGGAAGCCCGCGTCCCGGATCAGGTCCAGGAGGTCCTCACGGCCGAGCTTGCTCGGCGTGCCGTAGTCGTCCGCGTCGTGCGTGATCTTGTACTCGACGACCGAGCCGTCCATGTCGTCCGCGCCGTGCTGGAGCGCGAGCTGCGCGGTCTGCACCCCGTGCATCACCCAGAACACCTTGACGTGGGGAACGTTGTCGAAGAGCAGCCGCGAGACCGCGAAGGTCTTCAGCGCCTCCGCGCCGGTCGCCATCGACGTCCGCGCCTGGAGCGTGTTGCGGACCTTGCCGTCCTTCATGTCCACGAAGTCGTGCTGGTAGCGCAGCGGGATGAAGACCTGGAAGCCGCCGGTCTCGTCCTGCATCTCCCGCAGCCGCAGCACGTGGTCGACGCGGTGACGGGGCTCCTCGATGTGCCCGTACAGCATCGTCGCCGGGGTCTTGAGCCCCTTCTCGTGCGCGAGACGGTGGATGCGCGACCAGTCCTCCCAGTGGGTGTTGTGGTCGACGATGTGCTGGCGGACCTCCCAGTCGAAGATCTCCGCGCCACCGCCGGTCAGCGACTCCAGACCGGCCTCGATCAGCTCGTCGAGGATCTCGGACGCCGAGAGCCCCGAAATCGTCTCGAAGTGGTGGATCTCCGTCGCCGTGAACGCCTTGAGCCCCACGTTCGGCAGGGCTTCCTTGAGCGCGCTGAGCGAACGGGGGTAGTAGCGCCACGGCAGGGTGGGGTGCAGCCCGTTGACGATGTGCAGCTCGGTGAGGTTCTCGTTCTCCATCGCCTTGGCGAGGCGGACGGCCTCCTCGATGCGCATCGTGTACGCGTCCTTCTCGCCCGGCTTCCGCTGGAACGAGCAGTACGCGCAGGACGCGGTGCACACGTTGGTCATGTTGAGGTGGCGGTTGACGTTGAAGTGGACGACGTCGCCGTTCTTCCTCGTACGCACCTCGTGGGCCAGCCCGCCGAGCCAGGCCAGGTCGTCGGACTCGTAGAGCGCGATCCCGTCCTCGCGGGTCAGCCGCTCGCCGGCCCGGACCTTCTCCTCCAGCTCGCGCTTGAGTCCCGCGTCCACCAGTGCCCCTCCCATATCTCTACGTAACAGACTCCGGCAACCAACCGTACGCCTATGCCTCGTCGGGCAGTTCCCCGACCCGGTTCTCCCACTTGGTGGAGAGCACGATCGTCGTACGGGTCCGGGAGACCCCCTTCGTACCACTGAGCCGGCGGATCGTCTTCTCGAGGCCGTCCACGTCACCGACCCGCACCTTGAGCATGTACGAGTCGTCGCCCGCGATGAACCAGCAGTCCTCGATCTCGGCGAGGTCCTTCAGCCGGTGCGCGACGTCCTCGTGGTCGGCGGCGTCGGAGAGCGAGATGCCGATCAGCGCGGTGACCCCGAGTCCCAGCGACGCGGAGGCGACCGTCGCGCGGTAGCCGGTGATGACACCGGCGGTTTCCAGCCGGTTGATCCGGTCGGTGACGCTGGGCCCGGAGAGCCCCACGAGCCGTCCCAGCTCGGCATACGAGGCCCTGCCGTTCTCTCTGAGGGCCTGGATGAGCTGCCTGTCCACCGCGTCCATATGACTGAAACCTTCCATTGTTCAGCAGTACCGCGAGTTTAAGTGTAGAATCTAAGGCATGCAGGGCCCAGACCCTGCAAATCTTTCAGAACATCCAAGAAATGCTTTCGAATCTTCAGGAGTGAACTTCACCGTGTACACGATCGAGATGGCCTACGCCCGGATGCGCGAGCTGCAGGACCTGGCCAACCGCTCGCGTGCCCACCAGCCCGCCGCCGCGCACCGCGTCGACAAGACCCGCGCCCCGCGCACGCCCAAGAAGCGCTGACCGGCTAGGACCTTTCACGGGAGCCCCCACCGAGCTCTCCTTCCCACCGGCGGTACAGCTGGTGCGGCACCCCTGCCGCGTCCAGCACCCGCCCCGCGACGAAGTCCACCAGATCCTGGATGTGCGTCGCACCCGCGTAGAACGCCGGAGAGGCGGGCAGCACCACTGCGCCCGCCTCGTCGAGCGCGACCATCTGCTTCAGCGTCTGCCCGCTCAGCGGGGTCTCGCGGACCGCGACGACCAGCCTCCGCCGCTCCTTGAGCGTGACGCTCGCGGCACGCTGCAGCAGATCCTTGGACAGCCCGAGTGCCACCCCGGCCACACAGGCCGTCGACGCCGGCACGATGAGCATCCCCTTCGCCGGGTAGGACCCCGATGACGGCCCGGCCGCCAGATCGCCGGCCGCCCAGTGGCGTACGCGACCGAGATCCGTCCCGCTCACCCCGAAGGTGTGCGGCTTCCCGTCGGCCCCCCGCGCCAGCCAGTCGCCCAGGTCCTCCCGCCAGTGCGCGTCGCGGAAGGCGATCCCCGTCTCGTCCAGAAGGGTGAGGCGCGAGGCACGGCTCACCACCAGGTCGACACTCTCCCCCGCGGCCAGCAGCCCCCGCAGGACCGAGGCGGCGAACGGCGTCCCCGATGCGCCGGACACCCCGACAATCCAAGGCCTGCGCTGCTGCTGACTCACTGAAGTCCCGGAATCCACACCACCGAGCCTATCCGGCACCCCCGGTCAGGAACCGAGCCAGGTACTCCGTACGTTCCGTCAGGTGAAGGGACAGCCATGGACCAGGGGGTGACCATGACCGGTACGCGCGCAGGCGCCACCGCACGGGCCGTCACGGCGGGCGCCGTGATGCTGGGCTGGATCGCGCTGCTGTGGGTGCTGGAAGGCATCGACACGGCGACCGGCCACTCCCTCGACACGTACGGCATCAGCCCGCGTGAGCCCGCGGAGCTCGTCGACATCGTGCCGTCCGCGTTCCTGCACAGCGGCTGGGAGCATGTGGCCTCCAACAGCGTCCCGCTGCTGGTGCTCGGCTTCATCGCGGCGCTCGCGGGGATACGCAGGTTCGCCGCCGTGGTCCTGGTGGTGATCGTGACGGGCGGCCTCGGCGTCTGGCTCACCGCGCCCCCGAACACGGTCACGCTCGGCGCGTCCGGTGTCGTCTTCGGCCTCTTCGGCTATCTACTGGTCCGCGGCTTCGTGGACCGCCGACCCCTCGACATCGTGGTCGGCCTGGTCATCGCCGCGGTCTACGGCTCACTGCTCTGGGGCGTGCTGCCGACCGACTCCGGCATCAGCTGGCAGGGCCACCTCTTCGGCCTCGTGGGCGGGGTGGCGGCGGCCTTCGCCTTCCGCCGCCCCCGCCGTACGGCCGGTGCCGTCACGGTGTGAGACCGCGCACCAGCAGGTCGAGCAGCGCACAGGCGAACAGCGCGATCCCGATGAACCCGTTGACCGAGAAGAACGCCCGGTTCAGCCGGGACAGATCGTGCGGCCGCACCACCCGGTGCTCGTACACGAAGGCCGCCGCGACGATCGCCATGCCGATCCAGTAGAAGACCTGCGCGTCCGTCGCCAGGCCGAACCAGACCAGCAGCCCGGTCGTCACGACGTGGCAGACCCGCGCGCCCCACAGGGCCGCCGGGATTCCGAAGCGCGCCGGGAAGGAGAGCACCCCGTGGGCCCGGTCGGCCTGCACGTCCTGGCAGGCGAAGATCAGGTCGAAACCGCCGATCCAGATCCCGACGGCCAGGCCGAGGATCACCGCGTCCCACGACCAGCTGCCGGTCACCGCGAGCCAGGCGCCGATCGGCCCGATGGCCTGGGCGATGCCGAGGATCGCGTGCGGGAAGTTCGTGAACCGCTTGCCGTACGGGTAGACGACCATCGGCACGACGGCGACAGGTGCCAGCGCCAGACAGAGCGGATTCAGCAGGGCGGCCGCGCCGAGGAAGACGACGACGGCGACGATCGCACCGGTCCACGCCGACTTCACCGAGACCGCACCGGTGACCAGTTCACGGCCCGCGGTGCGGGGGTTACGGGCGTCGATCTCCCGGTCGATGATCCGGTTGGCAGCCATGGCGAACGTCCGCAGCCCGACCATGGCGACGGTCACGAGCAGCAGGGTGCCCCAGTGGATGTCCTTGTCCAGCTGGAACATCGCGGTCAGCGCGGCGATGTACGCGAACGGCAGGGCGAACACCGAGTGCTCGATCATCACCAGCCGCAGGAACGCACGGGGCGTGCTGCGGGGCTGCGGCATCGCAGCGGCGGAGGCGCTCACAGGCCGTACTCCTTCCAGCGGCGGTCGACCTTCGCCGCCGTGTCGGGGTCGGACTCGACCATCTCCGGCCAGCCCCCGTCCCGCGTGTAGCCCTCCTCGGGCAGCTTCCGGGTCGCGTCGATGCCCGCCTTGCCACCCCAGAACTGCTGGTAGGAGGCATGGTCGAGATGGTCGACCGGCCCTTCGGTGAGGAGCAGGTCGCGGGCGTAGTCGGTGTTGCCGAGCGCCCGCCAGGCGACCTCGTGCAGATCGTGGACGTCGCAGTCGGCGTCCACGACCACGATGAGCTTGGTCAGCGACATCATGTGCGCGCCCCAGACGGCACTCATCACCTTCTGGGCGTGCTTCGGGTACTTCTTGTCGATCGAGATGATCGCGCAGTTGTGGAAGCCGCCCGCCTCGGGCAGGTGGTAGTCCACGATGTCCGGGATGATGATCTTGAGCAGCGGGAGGAAGAACCTCTCGGTGGCCCGCCCCAGCGGCCCGTCCTCCGTCGGCGGCCGGCCCACCACGATCGACTGCAGCAGCGGACGCTTCCGCATCGTCACGCAGTCGATCGTCAGCGCGGGGAAGGGCTCCTGCGGTGTGTAGAAGCCGGTGTGGTCGCCGAAGGGCCCCTCGGGGAGCATCTCGCCCGGCTCCAGCCACCCCTCGATGACGACCTCGGCCTGCGCCGGGACCTGGAGCGGGACGGTCTTGCAGTCGACCATCTCGATCCGCTTGCCCTGGACGAAGCCGGCGAAGAGGTACTCGTCGATGTCCCCCGGCAGCGGCGCCGTGGAGGCGTACGTCACCGCGGGCGGCGCCCCGAACGCGATGGCGACGGGCAGCCGTTCACCGCGCTTGGCGGCGACCTGGTAGTGGTTGCGGCTGTCCTTGTGGATCTGCCAGTGCATGCCGATGGTGCGCTTGTCGTGACGCTGCAGCCGGTAGAGCCCGAGGTTGCGGATGCCGGTCTCGGGGTGCTTGGTGTGGGTGAGGCCCAGGTTGAAGAACGAGCCGCCGTCCTCGGGCCAGGTGAAGAGCGCCGGCAGCTGTTCCAGGTCCACGTCGTCGCCGGTCAGGACGACCTCCTGGACCGGTGCGCTCCCGGACTTCACCTTCTTCGGCGGCACATGGACCATCGAGCCGAGCTTCCCGAACGCCTCGCGGACCCCGACGAAGCCGTTCGGCAGCTCCGGCTTGAGCAGGCCGCCGATCTTGTCGCTGATGTCGGAGTAGGACTTCAGCCCGAGCGCCTTGAGCAGCCGCCGGTCGGTCCCGAAGACATTCATGGCCAGGGGCATGGACGCCCCCTTGACGTTCTCGAAGAGCAGCGCGGGCCCGCCCGCCTTGTTCACCCGGTCGACGATCTCGCCGACCTCCAGATACGGGTCGACCTCGGCCTTGATGCGCTTGAGATCGCCCTCGCGCTCCAGAGCCCGGAGCAGGGAGCGAAGATCGTCGTAAGCCATGCGGACAAGTATCGGCCACCCGCTACCCTGGGCCCGTCACCGGGGCGGGACAGTGCGCCCCTCACCTTTTCTCGGGGGACCCTTCCACGATGCTCAGGGCCTTGATCTATCTTCTGCCGCTCGCACTCACGATCTACGCGTTCATAGACTGCCTGAACACGCCGGAGGACGAGGCCAAGCACCTGCCGAAGCTGGCCTGGGTCTTCATCATCCTGCTGTTCTGGATCGTGGGCCCGATCGTCTGGTTCGCGGCCGGCAAGCTGCGGGTGCCGCCCACCGGAGGCCGTACGCCCTCCGAGTGGCACCGCAACCACCGCACCACATGGGTGGCGCCGGACGACAACCCGGACTTCCTGAAGTCGATCAAGGACGAGAACGCCCGGGACGAGTCGCTCCTGAAGGACTGGGAAGCGGATCTGCGCCGCCGCGAGGACGAGATGAAGCGCCGCGAGGACGGGGCAGGGTCCGGCGACGCCTCCTCATGAGGACAGCAGCTGCCCCAGCCGGTTGAGGAGGGGCAGCAGCGCCGTGCGCTCCTGAGGGGTGAGCGCCTCCAGGGCGCCACGCACGACGCGCATCTCGGCGCGGATGCGGTGGGCCAGCTCGGTGCCGTCCGGTGTGCGGGCGGCGACCTTGGAGCGGCGGTCGTCGGGGGCCGGGGTGCGGGTGACGAGGCCGCGGGTCTCCATACGGCCGATCAGGCCGGTGGCGTTGGACGCGTCGCAGACCAGGTGATGGGCCAGGGCACTCATCGGCATGGGTTCGTTCAGGGCGATCAGCGCACGCGCCTGCGAGGTGCTGAGGCCGTGGCGGGCGGCGACGGCGGTGAGGTCGTCGTGGTGACCGCGGACGACGACCGCGAGGGGTTCCAGCAGTTCGTCCGGAGTAGGGACGGCGCGGGGTGCCGGTTCCGTCGTCATGGTCGGTCATCCTTCGATCTGTACGCGTGGCCCCGAGGCCCGGAACCGTGCCCGCCACGCGACGCATTCATTTGACATGCTCAACTTTTGGCAGTTACATGAACTGTATTGCTTGAGCATATCAAGCTTTGCTCGTGTCTTGCGTCTCGCGTCTCGTAGGGAGCACCCCCCATGCCCTCCGTTCTGTTCGTCCTCACCGGTGCAGACCACTGGACCCTCAACGACGGCACCACCCATCCCACCGGCTTCTGGGCCGAGGAGCTCGCCGCCCCGCACCGCGTCTTCACCCAGGCCGGATTCGACATCACCATCGCCACCCCGGGCGGCGTCGCCCCCACCGTGGACACGGCCAGCCTGGCCGCCGAGGCCAACGGGGGCCAGGAGCAGGCCGATGCCGTCGCCTCGTACCTCGCGGCGATCGACGAGACGCTCCGCATCCCCGCCCGCCTCGAGGACGTCGTGCCCACCTCGTACGACGTGGTCTTCTACCCCGGCGGCCACGGCCCCATGGAGGACCTGGCCGTCAGCGAGGTGTCCGGCCGCCTCCTCACCGCCGCCCTGGACTCCGGCACGCACCTGGGCATCCTGTGCCACGCCCCCGCCGCCCTGCTGCCCGCCCGCCGCGAGGACGGCAGCTGGCCCTTCGCCGGCTACCGCCTGACCGGATTCAGCAACACGGAGGAGACCCAGGCCGGCCTGGCCACGAAGGCCCCCTGGCTGCTGGAGAACCGGCTCGTGGAACTCGGCGCGGACTACTCCGCCGGGGACCCCTGGGGGCCCCACACCGTGCACGACCGCAATCTGCACACCGGACAGAACCCGGCCTCCTCGGAACAGCTGGCCCGCGAGATCATGGCGGCCCTGTGAGCGGCGCCGAGACGCCGGCCGAGGTCGTCGCCCGCCTCCGCGGCACCTTCCGTACCGGACGCACCAAGGGCCTCGACTGGCGCACCTCCCAGCTGACGCGGCTGCGCGCCCTGCTCACCGAGTCGGGTGACGAGCTGGCCGAGGCGCTCCGCGCCGACCTCGGCAAGAGCCGCAAGGAGGCCTACCGGACCGAGATCGACTTCACGGTCCGCGAGATCGACCACACCCTGGAGCGGCTGGAGGGCTGGCTGCGGCCCGAGCCCGCCCCCGTACCCGCGGCACTCGCCGGAGCCACCGCCCACACGGTGCAGGACCCGCTGGGCGTGGTCCTCGTCATAGCGCCGTGGAACTACCCGGTGCAGCTGCTGCTCGCTCCACTGGCCGGTGCGCTGGCCGCGGGCAACGCCGTCGTCGCCAAGCCCAGCGAGCTGGCGCCCGCGACCTCCGCCGCCGTGGCCCGGCTGCTGCCGCGGTATCTGGACGCCGACGCGGTCGCCGTGGTCGAGGGTGCCGTCCCGGAGACCACCGCGCTGCTGGCCGAGCGCTTCGACCACATCTTCTACACCGGCAACGGCACGGTCGGCCGGATCGTCATGACCGCCGCCGCCCGCCACCTCACCCCGGTCACCCTCGAACTGGGCGGCAAGTCGCCCGTCTTCGTCGACCGGGACACGGATCTGGCGACGGTGGCCGCACGGCTGGCCGCGGGCAAGTTCCTCAACGCCGGCCAGACCTGCGTCGCCCCCGACTACGTCCTGACCGACCCGGAGACCGCGCCCGCCCTGGCGGACGCGCTCGCGGCGGCGGTCGAGGGGCTGTACGGACAGGAAGCCTCGGCCCACCCCGAGTACGGGCGGATCGTCAACGAGCGCCACTTCGACCGGCTGGTGGGGCTGCTGGACTCCGGCCGTACGGTCACGGGCGGCACCCACGACCGTGCCGACAAGTACATCGCGCCGACCGTGCTGGCCGATGTGGCGCCGGACGCCCCCGTCATGGGCGAGGAGATCTTCGGCCCCGTACTGCCGATCGTGACGGTCGACGGGCTCGACGAGGCCATCGGCTTCATCAACGACCGGGACAAGCCGCTGGCGCTGTACGCCTTCACGCACTCCCCCGCCGTCCGGGAGCGGCTGCTGGCCGAGACCTCCTCGGGGGGCGTGGGCCTGGGCCTGCCGCTGGCCCATCTGACCGTGTCCGACCTGCCGTTCGGCGGGGTCGGAGAGAGCGGCATGGGCAACTACCACGGCCGGTACTCCCTGGAGACGTTCAGCCACCGCAAGGCCGTCCTCGACACCCCGCTGGCCCGGTGAGCCCTCCGTACGCCGACTGGCTGGCGGTCGCACTCGCCGAGGCCCGGGAGGGCCTCGCGGAGGGCGGCGTCCCGGTGGGCGCCGCTCTGTACGGGGCGGACGGCACCCTGCTCGGCCGGGGCCGCAACCGCCGTGTCCAGGACGGCGATCCGTCCCTGCACGCGGAGACGGCGGCGTTCCGGGCGGCCGGCCGACAGCGCTCGTACCGGGGCACGACGATGGTGACCACGCTCTCGCCGTGCTGGTACTGCAGCGGTCTGGTCCGGCAGTTCGGGATCTCCCGGGTGGTGATCGGCGAGGCCGAGACCTTCCACGGCGGCCACGACTGGCTGGCCGGGCACGGGGTGGAGATCGTGCTGCTCGACGACCCGGAGTGCGTCGCGCTGATGCGTGCGTTCGTCCGGGACCGTCCGGAGCTGTGGCACGAGGACATCGGCGAGGAATGAGGAACGACGAAGGGCGCGGTCCGCACCTGCGGACCGCGCCCTTCGTGCTGTGCTCAGACTCCGGCGTAGGAGTGCTTGCCGGTGACGAAGATGTTGACGCCGTAGTAGTTGAAGAGCCAGCAGCCGAAGGCGATCAGCGCCAGGTAGGCGGCCTTGCGGCCCTTCCAGCCGGCCGTCGCGCGGGCGTGCAGGTAGCAGGCGTACGCGACCCAGGTGATGAAGGACCAGACCTCCTTGGGGTCCCAGCCCCAGTAGCGGCCCCAGGCGTCGCCCGCCCAGATCGCGCCCGCGATGATCGTGAACGTCCACAGCGGGAAGACGGCCGCGTTGATGCGGTACGAGAAGGTGTCCAGGGACTTCGCCGAGGGCAGCCGCTCCAGCACGGAGGCCGCGAACTTTCCGGGCGTGCCGCCGCCCGCGAGCTTGTTCTCGTAGCTGTCGCGGAACAGGTAGAGCAGCGTGCCGACGGCGCCGAGGTAGAAGACGGCACCGCAGATGATGGCCGTGGAGACGTGGATCCACAGCCAGTAGGAGTGCAGCGCGGGCACGAGCTGGTCGCTGTCGGTGTACAGCGTCGTGGTGGCGATGCCGAGGTCCAGCAGGACCGTGGTGATCAGCAGCAGACCGATCCAGCGGACGTTCTTCCGCAGGGCCAGCAGGATGAGGTAGGCGCCGACCGCCACGGTGGAGAAGGTGATCGAGAACTCGTACATGTTGCCCCAGGGGGCGCGCTGCACCGACGCGGCCCGGGCGACGACTCCGCCGGCCTGGACGGCGAAGGCCACCACGGTCAGGGAGACCGCGATCCGCCCCCACAGGTCGCCCTTGAACGTGCCGCCCGCGGCTCCGGGGCCGTCCGGGACGTCCCGGGTGCCCGCGGCGGAGCGGGTGACGATCCTGGGGCGGTCCAGCACGGCCGTACCGCCGGAGTTCTGTGCGGCCTGCGCCTTCACCGCGGGGCCCGCGGTGGCGGACCCGGTCAGCGCGGCGGCCGTACGGCCGACCTTGCTGCGGCTGCCGAACACCCACTCCGCGATGTGCGCGAAGAAGGCCAGGGTGTAGACGGCCATCGACGAATAGATCAGCGTGTTGCTGATGTTCGCCAGATTCTCGTTGGTTGCGGCGGCGAGACTCACTTCTCAGCCCCTTCAGCAGGTTCTTCGGAAGGTTGTTCGGGCACGGGATCGGGATCGGGCGCCGTGGGCGCCTCGGTGTTGAGCGCGACCGCGAGACCGGCCAGCTCCTCGGGAAGCCTCGCGGACTCGCTGCGGCCCAGGCCGGCCATCTCGACGACGGTGACGCCGTCCGTTCCCCGTACGGCCTTCACCCACACCCGGCGCCGCTGGATGAAGAGCGACCCGGCGAGTCCGGCGATGGCGGCGATGGCGCCGGTGAGCGCCCAGCCGCTGGCGGGCTGGCGCGAGATCTGGAAACTGGCCCATTCCTCGACGCTCTCGAAGGTGACGGTGCCCGCCCCGCCGGGCAGCTTCATGGACTCGCCGGGGCGCAGCCGCTGCTTGAGCTTGTCCCCGTTGCTGTCCTTGAACTCCTTCATCTGGGACGTGTCGAGCTGGTACACGTTCTGCGGCAGTCCCGAGTCGACGCCCAGGCTGCCGTAGTAGCCGTTGAGCGCGAGGACCGGGTAGTCGGCACCGGGGAACTGGGAGAACATCGTGCCCTGGCCGTCACCCGCGAACGTCGGGACGAAGAAGGCCTGGAAGCCCAGCTGGGTCTTCTTGCCGTCGGCGCCGCGGTAGCCGTCCATCACCTTGATCGCACCGGTCGACGTGACGTTGTTGTCGATGGGCAGCAGCGGCACGGCGGTCCTGTAGACCTCCTTGCCCTTGCCGTCCTTGACGGAGATCACCGGGGCGTAGCCGTGCGCGTTCAGGTAGACCTTGGTGCCGTCCACGACGAGCGGCTTGTTGACCTCGATGACCTTCTTCTTCGGCGCGCCGTCCGTGCCCTCGGAGTAGGTCACCCGGGCCTCGTAGGTCCGGGGTGTGCCGCGCTGGGGGCCGCTGCGCTCGTACGTACCGACGAAGTCGTCCAGCGTGAAGCTGAACGGGGTGAGCTCGTCCGTGTCGAAGAGCGAGCCCGACTTGAAGTTGTCGTACTGGGTGAGCGTGTTGGAGAAGCCGTCGTTCTCGACGACGAGCTTGCCGCCCTCGGACTTGAAGAGCTGTCCTCCGGCGAAGGAGACCAGCATGACGATCAGCGCGATGTGGAACATCAGGTTCCCCGCCTCGCGCAGGTACCCCTTCTCCGCGGCGACGGCGTCACCCACCGTGTGCGAGCGGAAGCGGCGCTTGCGCAGGATGGCGAGGGCGGCCTCACGGACCTGCTCGGGTTCGGCGTCGGTGCGCCACGTGGTGTACGCGGGCAGCCGGGTCAGCTTCTTCGGGGCGCCGGGCGGGCGGCCGCGAAGCTGGCCGACGAACTGGCCGGTGCGCGGGACGATGCAGCCGACGAGGGAGACGAACAGCAGGATGTAGATCGCGGAGAACCACACCGAGCTGTAGACGTCGAAGAACTGCAGCGCCTCGTAGACCGGGGTGACCGTGGTGTGGGCTTCCTTGAAGGTCTGCACCTTCAGTTCGTCCACGCTGTTCTGCGGGATCAGCGAGCCGGGGATGGCGCCGAGCGACAGCAGGAACAGGAGGATCAGGGCGACCCGCATCGAGGTGAGCTGCCGCCAGAACCAGCGGGCCCAGCCGATGACACCCATCGCGGGTACGGAGGAGGCGGACTCCTCGCGCGGGGCGGTGGAGAGCTGTGCTCCGGCCTCGCCGAGGTCGCGCTCTTCCTTGGTGTTCGTGTTGCTCATGGACTCAGATCCCCACAGTGAAGCCGTTGGACCAGACCTGCATCTCCTGCATGAGCACGTCCCAGGCGCCCGTCAGGAGGAGCACGCCGGTCGCGATCATCATGCCGCCGCCGATGCGCATGACCCATACGTAGTGGCGCTTGACCCAGCCGAACGCGCCGAGTGCCTTACGGAAGGCGACCGCTGCCAGCACGAAGGGGATACCGAGTCCGAGACAGTACGCCACGGTGAGTACCGCCCCGCGCCCCGCGGTCCCCTGGTCGATCGCGAGCATGCTGACCGAGGTGAGCGTCGGGCCGAGGCACGGGGTCCAGCCGATCCCGAAGAGGGCGCCGAGCACGGGTGCGCCCGCCAGTCCGGTCACCGGCCTCTTGTGGATGCGGAACTCCCGCTGCGTCATCCACGGCATCAGCCCCATGAAGAAGATCCCCATCAGGATCATCAGCACGCCGAGGACCTTGGAGAGCACCTCGCTGTGTTCCTGGAGCCGGTCGCCGAAGTAGCCGAAGAGCGCGCCGCCGGAGACGAAGACCGCGGTGAATCCGAGGACGAAGAGCGAGGCGCCTGCGACGATCCGGCCGCGCCGGGCTTCCGCCAGATCGGTGCCGCTGACCCCGGTGACGTAACTGAGGTAGCCGGGCACGAGCGGCAGGACGCACGGCGAGAAGAAGGAGACGAGACCGCCGAGAAGGGCGATGGGCAGGGCGACCAGGAGGGCCCCGCTGAAGACCGTCTCGTTCATTCCGGTGGTCGCGGCGAGCTGGAGCACCGGATCACTTCTCCGCGATCAACGGGTCGATCATCTCGCGCAGCTTCTCGGCGTCGACGGCGGCGAGCGTGCGGGCGGCGATCTTCCCGTCGCGGTCCACGACCACAGTCGACGGGATCGCCTTCGGGTTCAGGGTGCCCTTGGGGAAGCGGAGAAGGAGCTTGCCGGTCGGGTCGAAGAGGCTCGGGTAGGTGACGCCGTAGTCCTGCTCGAAGTTGATCGCGGCGGCCTTCTGCGGGTCCCGGGTGTTGATCCCGACGAACTGGACGCCCTGGTCCTGGGTCTCCTGGGCGACCTTCGCGAAGTGCTTGGCCTCGGCGCGGCAGGGGGCGCACCACGATCCCCAGACATTCAGGACGACGACCTTGCCCTTGTAGTCGGCGATGTCGAGAGCCTTGCCGTCCAGGGTGGTGCCGTCGAGCTTCGGCACGTCGGTGCGTTCGCCCTTGGCCACCGTGGAAATGCCACCGCTGCCGGTGACGAAGTTGGTGTTGCCGCCGCCGCCGGCCTTGGTGCCGTCACCGCTGCATGCGGACAGAGTCAGTGCACCGGCCACTGCTGTGGCGGCGAGCAGGGTGAAGCGGCGTCGGGATGCGCGGCCAGAGCTCATGTGAAAAGTTTCGCATGGCAGTTCCAGGGATCTTCCGCACCCCCCTCGATGCCCGTAAAGCCCCTTGTCAGGCCTGTTTAAAGAAGGTGTTCCAGCCGCCGTCCGGCGACTGGCCGACCTCGAGGGTACGAAGCTTCGCGAGCACCGCAGGGTCCTGCACGTCGAGCCAGTCGACGAACTGCCGGAAGGAGACGAGGCGCACATCCGGCTTGTCCGCGATCTTTTTGATCACTTCCTCGACGGCGTCCATATAGATTCCGCCGTTCCACTCCTCGAAGTGGTTGCCGATGTAGAAAGGCGCGCGGTTCGTCTCGTAGGCGCGATCGAAACCGGCGAGGTAGGCGCCGGTGGCCTGGGTGCGCCAGCCCGGATAACGCGCGGGCATGCCGTTGGTCGAATTCATCGACTGGTTGGCGAGGATGTTGTAGTCCATGGAGAGAACTTCGAAGCTGTGGCCGGGGAACGGCACGCCCTGCAGCGGAAGATCCCAGATCCCCTGGCGTTTCTCCGGCCACATCTGCCGGCCGCCGGGCGAGCTCGCGTCGTAGCGCCAGCCCAGCTGTTTCGCGGTCGGCAGGAGATTGTCCTGGCCGAGCAGACAGGGGGTGCGGGCGCCGACGAGTTCCTTCCGGTAGTCGAACGGCAGTGGATCGAGGTCTGTCCAGCCGGTGTTCGTCCGCCATTCGGTGACGAAGGAGATCGCCTGGTCGATTTCGCTCTGCCATTGCTCGGCCGACCAGTTGCCGACGGATCCCGAACCGCCGCAGAAATGCCCGTTGAAGTGCGTACCGATCTCGTGCCCGTCGAGCCAGGCCTGGCGGACGTACTTGAGGGTCTGCTTGACGTGATCGTCGGTGAGGTAACCGATGTCGGAGGCGCCCCTGGGGTTGTTGGGCGGGCGGTACAGGGACTTCTTCGACTCGGGCAGGACATACAGCCCGGAGAGGAAGAAGGTCATCCCGGCGTTGTGTTCCTCGGCGATTTCGAGAAAGCGGGGGAAGAGGCCGTTGCCGACCTCGCCGGCCCCGTCCCAGGAAAAGATCACGAACTGCGGCGGTTTCTGGCCGGGTTCGAGCGGGACGGGGGCGGCGGGCTGATTCGGCTGCTTTCCGGTATCGGCCGTGGAACCGTCACCGATGAGCCTGATGTTCTTCTTGGGAGGGCCTCCGCCGTTCCCGTGCGTTCCCTTGTCGCCTTTGGGGGTCTTCTCGGGACCGGAACGTCCGCTGTCCGACGATCCCAGGGTGCCGCAGCCGTTCATGGAGAGAGCGGCTGCGGCGCCGAGCCCCGCCCCGAGCAGGCCCCTTCGGTTGATCTCACGCATAGCGTCCCCATCTGCGGTCGTTTTACCTCAAGCCCATACAAACTGGCGAAGGCTTAGATGAGGAAAGCAACACGACGGTTCCGCTGATAATCACAAAAGTTGTTACGTGATCAGACGCTTACAGGTACTGCACATCACGCATCCGCGAAGGAGTGACGCCCGGGTCGTACGGGGCTCTATGCCCCGAACGCCTTGGACTTCCCCTTCACCGGCTTCGCCCCCGCGAGCAGATGCGCGGGCACCAGATCCCGGGCCGGCTCGGTGTACCCGACGGACACGATCTTGTCGCCCTGGTACGTGAAGGTCGTGAGCGAGGCCAGCGTGCACTGCCGCTTGCGCGGGTCGTGCCAGAGCCTGCGCCGCTCCACGAAGCTCCGCACGATCCAGATCGGCAGCTGATGGCTGACGCACACCGCCTCGTGCCCGCGGGCGGCGTCGCGCGCCGCGTCCAGGGCGCTCATCATCCGTACGACCTGCTCGACGTACGGCTCGCCCCAGGACGGCTTGAACGGATTGGTGAGGTGCTTCCAGTTGTCCGGCTTGCGCAGCGCGCCGTCGCCGACGCCGAACGTCTTGCCCTCGAAGACGTTGGCCGCCTCGATGAGCCGCTCGTCGACGGCCAGGTCCACGCCGTGCGACTTGGCGATCGGGGTGGCCGTCTCCTGGGCGCGCTCCAGCGGCGAGGCGACGACATGGGTGATGTCGCGCTTGTCCAGGTGCTCGGCGACCCGGTCGGCCATCCGGCGGCCGAGGTCGGAGAGTCCGTAGCCGGGGCGCCGCCCGTAGAGCACGCCCTCCGGGTTGTGCACCTCGCCGTGGCGCATCAGGTGGACGACGGTGATGTCCTTGCTGCGCGCGCTGGTCTCGCTCATGCGGTGGCCTCCGATGCGGCACGTGCGGCGGCGGGCAGGGCTGCGGCGATCCGCTCCACCGCCCGCGCGTCGTGGGCGGTGGAGACGAACCAGGACTCGAACGCGGAAGGCGGCAGATAGACGCCCTGCTCCAGCATCGAGTGGAAGAAGGCGGTGAAGCGGAAAGCTTCCTGCTTCTTCGCGTCCTCGTAGTTGCGTACCGGCTCGTCGGTGAAGAAGACGGAGAACATGTTGCTCGCCGCCGACACGGTGTGCGCGACACCCTCCTTGGTGAGCGCCTCGCCCACCAGCGCCCGGAGCTCCGTGGAGACCGCGTCGACCTTCACGTACGCCGCGTCGTCGAGCAGCCGCAGCTGGGCGAGGCCGGCAGCGGTGGCGATCGGGTTCCCGGACAGGGTGCCCGCCTGGTAGACGGGGCCGACGGGGGCCAGGTGCGCCATCACATCGGCACGGCCGCCGAAGGCCGCGGCCGGGAAGCCGCCGCCCATGACCTTGCCGAAGGTCATCAGGTCGGGGCGGACCCCGTCGATGCCGTACCAGCCGGCCCTGGACGTACGGAAGCCGGTCATCACCTCGTCGGAGATGTACAGCGCGCCGTCGGCCGCGCAGATCTCCTTCAGCCCGGCGTTGAAGCCGTCCAGCGGCGGTACGACGCCCATGTTGCCCGGCGACGCCTCGGTGATCACACACGCGATCTCGCCCGGCTGCGCGGCGAACACGGCGCGCACCGCCTCCAGGTCGTTGTACGGCAGCACGATCGTGTCGCCCGCCTGGGCGCCCGTGACACCGGGCGTGTCGGGGAGGCCGAAGGTGGCGACACCGGAGCCGGCGGCGGCCAGCAGCGCGTCGACGTGCCCGTGGTAGCACCCGGCGAACTTCACGATCTTCGCGCGCCCCGTGAACCCGCGGGCGAGCCGGATCGCGGACATGGTCGCCTCGGTGCCCGAGGACACCAGCCGCACCTGCTCCACGGGCTCGATCCGGGCCACGATCTCCTCGGCGAGCGCGACCTCGCCCTCACCGGGTGTACCGAACGAGGTACCCCGGGCGACCGCGTCCTGGACGGCCGCGATGACCTCGGGGTGGGAGTGGCCGAGGATCATCGGCCCCCACGAGCACACGAGGTCGACGTACTCGCGGCCGTCGGCGTCGGTGAGGTACGGACCCGTACCGGACACCATGAACCGGGGCGTACCGCCCACGGCCCGGAAGGCACGCACGGGAGAGTTCACGCCGCCGGGCGTCACGAGGGACGCACGGTCGAAAAGCGTCTGCGAAACTGGGGCTTCGTATGAATACGCCACTTTGGTCCTGATCTGCGATTCGAGGTTCGGGGGGTCTGGCCGGAATTCTCGGCCACCGGTGAGCAGGGAGCGCGCTCTCCCCGTATGAGGCTCGTACAACGAAAGGGCTTCAGTCTCCTCGCGTCTGCGAAACTGGGGCGTCATAGGGAAAGCTCACACATGCCATGGTGTCAGAGGCACCGACGGTCTTGCGGACAGGTGTTTCACCGCACGCTCGTGGGGGAGGTCACTGACACGATGATCGGGTTGCGCGGCGGGGGCTGTGTCTCCTAAGAAGTAGTCGGGTGGATGAGATATGCATCGCGGTGGCGGAGTGGGCGAAGGGACCGACGACCTGGGGCCCGAGCCTGCCCGGCGAGGGCGGCACCGGCGTGAGGGCGAACGCGTACGGGACACCCAGGCGGGTAGCGCCGGGAGTCCCGAGGGCAGGAGCAGTGGACTGGTGGGGGTGACCTACAAGTATTTCGGTGCCCCCGACGGCGCCACTGCCGCACGTGTGCCCATTTCGATGCGCCCGGAGGAGCTGGGCGGCGACGAACTGGGCATGGGCGGCATGTTCAGCAAGATCAAGCCCGAGACGGTGGCGGCCATGGTCCTCACCGGCATACAGGGCATACCCCTGAACAAGGTCCCCCCGCTGGAACTGGTCGTGCTCCACCCCGACTACGCGGTGGTCAAACTTCCGATGACGGTCGTCGACCCACTGCGGGACGTCGGCGAGGAGTCGGTCGGCGCGGCGGCCTTCATCTGGTCCACGGTCCCGGACCGCGGCGGCCCGCGCGACGCGTTCAACGTCTACCAGCTGCTCCACGAGTGGCAGGACTTCTCCCACCGTCTGCATGACGCGGGGCACCAGGCGTACTGCCTGGTCTGGCCCTGACCTGGTCCTTCATCAACCGATGAACGGCCCCCCGAAGGGCCGAACCGCTCCTCGCGCCGGGCTGCCCGATCCGTATCGCAGGCCCGCGTCCTGCGCCGGGGAGCTCGGTAGCCATGCGCCCGCCCAACCGACGAGCGGGCCGGCGGACAAGTGGACGACTGCGGACCGCCCCGGGAGCTGCCCTCCTTCTCACCGCGACCCTCTTTTCGCCGGGGCCTTCCTTCGCGCCGCCTTCTTCGCGCGCTTTCTTCGCGCGTCCCCGCCGCCGGTTCCGCTCGGTTCACCCCCGACCTCACCCCGAGGCACCCTTAGATCTCCCTGAGATGTGTCAGGTTTCTTTGACAGGTCCGCACGAGGGGTGTCAGCTTTGAGTGACAGGTACGCAGGAAGGGGGCAGCGATGCCCGGAGCCCCGGCCCCGCAGCCGAGCGGGGACGAGCTGCTGAAGGTCTTCGCGGCGCTCGGAAATCCGCATCGCATGCGGATCGTCGCGGCGCTCGTCGACGGCGGCCGCAACTACGTGAGCCGGCTCGCCCGCGAACTGGGCATGGGCCGTCCGCTCCTGCACATGCACCTGCAGCGGCTGGAGGCGGCAGGGCTCGTCACCGGCGAGCTGGAGCTGTCGCAGGACGGCAAGGCCATGAAGTACTTCGAGGTCACCCCGTTCTGCTACGGACTGACCCCTCAGGCCGTGGCACAAGCTGCCCGGACGATCACCGACGAAGACAAAGAGACCGTGAAGGAGACTGCGCGATGAACGGAGCGGACTGGGCGGGAGTGGTCGGCGCCGGCGGTGTCTTCCTCCTCATGATCGTGGTCGTCTGGCAGGTGGCCGCCACCTGGCGGGCCCGCATGCTGGCGTCGCGCGAGGAGCAGTACAAGCGCCTGGCGGCGAAATACGCGGAGCTCCTCGAGGACAACGTCGAGCTGCACCGCCGCACCCTCGACGAACTGACGCAGGCCCGCGCCTCGATCACTTCGATGGAAAAGATGATGCGCGAGATCGAATAGCGCGCCGGCCGGGTACTCGGGAGGCCGGGCGCCGGGTTCGAGCAGGCGGACACACAGAGCGGTACGGCCGGGAGCGGTAACTCCCGGCCGTACCCATGCGGAACACATTCCAGGCACATCCCACCCGGACACCGCGGCAGGTCGGCAAACCTGCACGCCGCGGTGCGGGTCCGTGCGTCCCGGGCCGGTCACCGACCGGCCGCATTCCACCCCAGGAGACTACTCATGAGAACGCTGCTCAAGCGGGCCGCGGTTGCCCCCGGCAGTCGCACCACGAAATGGCTCGTGCTCGCCGCGTGGCTGATCCTCGCCGTCGCACTGGGACCTCTGGCCGGCAAGGTCGCCGACGTCGAGGAGACCGGCCCCAACGCCTTCCTGCCTCGCGGCGCCGAATCCGCTCAGGTCAACACGGAACTGGAGAGGTTCCGAGACGACGCCGTCATGCCGGCCGTCATCGTCTACACGGGCGAGGAAACGGCCGCGGCAGCTTCCAAGGCCGCAGCCGACCGTACGGTGTTCGCCCGGTTCGCCGCCGACGGCGAGCAGGTCTCGCAGCCCCTCGCGTCCGAGGACGGCAAGGCGCTGATGACTGTCGTCCCCCTCGACACGAAGGGCGAGGTGACCGATGCGGTCAAGGAACTGCGCGACATCGCCGGTTCCAACGCCCCGCCCGGCGTCGACGTCGAGGTCGGCGGTCCCGCGGGCTCGCTCGTCGACCAGGTCGCGGTCTTCGACTCCCTCGACTCCACCCTGATGATCGCCACCGGCCTCGTCGTCGCCGTGCTGTTGCTGATCACCTACCGCAGCCCGGTCCTGTGGCTGTTCCCCCTGCTCTCCGTCGGCTTCGCCGCCGTGCTCACCCAGGCCTGCACCTACCTGCTGGCCACGTACGCGAACCTGCCCGTCGATCCGCAGAGCGCGGGCATCCTCATGGTGCTCGTCTTCGGCGTCGGCACGGACTACGCGCTGCTCCTCATCGCCCGGTACCGCGAGGAACTCCACCGGCACGAGGACCGGCACGAGGCGATGAGGATCGCCCTGCGCCGCTCCGGCCCCGCGATCCTCGCATCGGCCGGCACGGTCGCCGTCGGCCTCGCCTGCCTCGCGCTGGCCGACATCAACTCCTCACGCTCCATGGGCCTGGTCGGCGCGGTCGGGGTGGTCTGTGCCTTCCTTGCGATGATCACGATCCTCCCCGCCCTGCTGGTGATCGCAGGACGCTGGGTGTTCTGGCCCTTCGTCCCCCGGTTCGGTACCCCCGCGCACAGGGCCAGGACGATCTGGTCCCGTATCGGATCGGCCGTCGCCCGTCGTCCTCGCTGGTCCTGGATGATGTCGATCGCCGTCCCCGGAGTCCTCGCACTCAGTGCCATCGGCATCAACATGGGCCTCACCCAGTCCGAGATGTTCCAGGACAAGCCCGAGTCCGTGCTCGCCCAGGAGAGGATCTCCGCGCACTACCCGTCGGGGGCCTCCGACCCCGCGAAGATCATCACGGCCGCCGGAAAGGCGGCCGAGGTGAAGGCAGCCGCGTCGGACGTCGACGGCGTGGCCCGCGTCGAAGAAACGGACCGTACGGCTGACGGCGAACTGAGCACCCTCTCCGTGGTGCTGGAGGACGCCCCGGACAGCCGGGCCGCCAAGGACAGCATCGACAGCCTCCGCGAGGCCGTTCACGCCGTCGGCGGTGCGGAGGCGCTGGTCGGCGGTACCACCGCCCAGACGCTGGACACCCAGCGGGCCGCCTACCGGGACCTGAGGACCGTCATCCCGGTGGTCCTCCTGGTCGTGTTCCTCGTCCTGGTGCTGCTGCTCCGCGCCTTGGTCGCCCCGCTGCTCCTGCTGGCCACCGTCGTGCTCTCGTACTTCGCGGCACTCGGGGCCTCGAACCTCCTGTTCGAGCACGTTCTCGGCTTCGCGGGAGTCGACTGGTCCATTCCGCTCATGGGCTTCGTCTTCCTCGTCGCCCTGGGCATCGACTACAACATCTTCCTGATGCACCGGGTCAGGGAGGAAGTCCTCGGGCTCGGCCACGCGCGCGGTGTACAGGAGGGCCTGACCAGCACCGGAGGAGTCATCACCTCCGCCGGAGTGGTGCTCGCGGCGACCTTCGCGGTCTTCGCCGGACTGCCTCTGGTGACGATGGCCCAGATGGGGGTCATCGTCGGCATCGGCGTGCTGCTCGACACCTTCCTCGTACGGACCGTCCTGGTGCCGGCCCTCGCTCTGGACCTGGGGCGCTGGTTCTGGTGGCCGGGCCGGCTCTTCCGGGGCACGGAGCGCCGACCCGACGGGCAGCCGGCCGTTCCGGACGCCCCGGCGGAGCGGATCAGCAGCCGGTCGTGACCTCCGGGGCACCTGTACCGATCTGCAGGACGGTCGGGGCGGCGCAGCAGCCCCCTCCGTCGGCATCGGCCCCTGTGGCGGCTGCCTCGTCGAAGAGTCCCGCGCCGCCGCAGACCCCGGTCTCGGGCAGGGTCAGCTCGACGCGTTCGGCCGCGTCCCGGTCGCCGGCGAGGGAGGCGGCGATGGAACGGACCTGCTCGTAGCCGGTCATGGCCAGGAACGTCGGGGCGCGGCCGTAGGACTTCATGCCGACGACGTGGATGCCCTTCTCCGGGTGGGACAGCTCCTTCACTCCGTGGGGGTAGACCGTGCCGCAGGAGTGCTGGTTGGGGTCGATGAGCGGGGCGAGCGCGGCCGGGGCCTGGAGGCGTTCGTCGAGGTCCAGGCGGAGTTCGGACAGGAGGTCCGTATCGGGGCGGAAACCGGTGAGGGCGATGACCTCGTCCACCGGGTCGAGGCGGCGGCCGTCCTCGGCGACGAGGACCAGCCCGCCACCGGTCCTCTCCGTGGCCAGGGTGCGGAAGCCGGTGACCGCGTCCGCGTGGCCGTCGTCGACGGCCGCCTTCGCCGCGAGCCCGAGGGCGCCCCGGGCGGGGAGCTGGTCGGCCTCTCCCCCGCCGAAGGTGGAGCCGCCGATGCCGCGGCGCAGGATCCACAGGGCGTGCGTACCCGGGGCCTCCTTCGCCAGGCGGGCCAGCTGGGCGAGTGCGGTGAAGGCGGAGGCACCCGAGCCGACGACGGCGGTGCGCCTGCCCGCGTACCGGGCGCGTACGGCGGGGTCGTCGAGGTCGGGGACCCGGTAGGAGATGCGCTCGGCCGCCGCACGCTCGCCGAGGGCGGGGAGACCGTCGGCACCGATCGGGCCCGGGGTGTGCCACGTACCGGAGGCGTCGATGACGGCGCGGGCGGTGATCCGCTCCTCGGCGCCGTCGGCGCGGGTGACATGGACGGTGAAGGGCTGCTCGTCGCGGGCGGCGTCGACGACCCGGTCGCGGCCGAGTCGGGAGACACCGCCGACCCGGGCCCCGTAACGGACCCGGTCGCCCAGGACGTCGGCGAGCGGCTGGAGGTACTGCTCGGCCCAGTCGCCCCCCGAGGGATAGCCGGAGGCGTCGGGTGCGGCCCAGCCGGTGGGGGCGAGGAGCTTCGCGGCGGCCGGGTCGACGAGCTCGGACCAGGTCGAGAAGAGCCGTACGTGGCTCCACTCGCGCACGGCACTGCCGGCGTGCGGACCGGCCTCCAGGACGAGGGGCTCGATACCGCGTCCGAGCAGGTGGGCTGCGGCGGCCAGGCCGATCGGGCCTGCGCCGATCACCACGGTGGGCAGGGCGGCAGTGGGCACGGTCACGACGACTCCCTCGATTGCTGTTTCGACATCCGTCGATGAGCTGCTGCCGCAAGCCTCCCACTTGATTCGACGCTCGTCAACATAGACATATGTCGAATCAGAAGATCTCGAAGTGTCTGATTCGATGTGTGTCAACATAGATGCATGTCGAATACGCAGGCGTTGCCGCTGCTGCAGCCGGAGACCGTGCCCTGCTGCCCGCCCATGACCGAGCGCGCCCTCACCTCCGAGGAAGCCGTACGCACGGCCGCGATGTTCAAGGCGCTCGGCGACCCGGTCCGGCTGCGGCTGTTCTCGCTGGTCGCCTCCCACGAGGGCGGGGAAGCCTGCGTCTGCGACATCTCCGACGTCGGCGTCTCCCAGCCGACCGTCTCCCACCACCTGAAGAAGCTCAAGGAGGCCGGCCTGCTCTCCTCCGAGCGGCGCGGCACCTGGGTCTACTACCGGGTCGAGCCCTCCGTACTGGCCGCGATGGGGCAGCTGCTGCGCACCACCGCGGCCTGAGACGTCAGTGGCCGCCGGTCAGCTCGCCGCTGAGTGAGTCGTGGATGCGGGCGCTCGGTTCGTTGAGCCCGGTGATCTCCACGCTCTTCCCGCGCTGTTCGTACTTGGTGGTGATGGCGTCCAGGGTCGCGACCGAGGAGGCGTCCCAGATGTGCGCGGCGCTCAGGTCGATGACGACCTTGTCCGGGTCGTCCACGTAGTCGAACCGTCCGACCAGGTCGTTGGACGACGCGAAGAAGAGCGCGCCGGTGACGGAGTAGACGACCCTGCTGCCGTCCGGGTCGGTGACCGCCGTGACGTCGGCGAGGTGGGCGACCCGTTTGGCGAAGATGACCATCGCGGTGACCGAACCGACGACGACGCCGACCGCGAGGTTCTCGGTCGCGACCACGCAGACGACCGTGATGACCATGACCGTGATCTCACCGGCGGGCATCCGCTTGAGGGTCCTGGGCGCGATGGAGTGCCAGTCGAACGTCGCGAAGCACACCATGACCATGACCGCGACGAGGGCCGCCATCGGGATGTCGGAGACGACCGGCCCGAAGACGATGCACAGGATCATCAGGAACGTACCGGCGAGGAACGTGGACAGACGGGTGCGGGCGCCCGAGACCCGTACGTTGATCATGGTCTGGCCGATCATGGCGCACCCGCCCATGCCGCCGAAGAACCCGGTCACGATGTTGGCGACGCCCTGGCCGATGGACTCGCGGGTCTTGCTGGAACGCGTGTCGGTGATCTCGTCCACCAGCTTCGCCGTCATCAGCGACTCCATCAGGCCGACGAGCGCCATGGCCAGCGCGTACGGGGCGATCGTCGTCAGCGTGTCCAGGGTGAAGGGCACGTCCGGCAGGCCGGGTACGGGCAGCGACGAGGGCAGCTCACCGTTGTCACCGACCGTCGGGACCGCGATGCCGGCCGCGACGGTGATCACGGTCAGGATGATGATGGAGACCAGCGGGGCCGGGACCGCCTTGGTGATCCTCGGGAAAAGCACCATCATCGCCAGCCCGGCGATGACCAGCGGATACACCGGCCAGGGGACATCGGTGATCTCGGAGACCTGTCCCATGAAGACCAGGATGGCCAGCGCGTTGACGAAGCCGACCATCACGCTCCGGGGCACGAACCGCAGCAGCTTGGCGACTCCGAGCGCCCCGAGGACGACCTGGAAGACGCCTCCCAGGATGACGCCGGCGACCAGATAGCCGAAGCCGTGCTCGCGGTTGAGGGGGGCGATGACCAGCGCCACCGCCCCCGTCGCGGCGGAGATCATCGCGGGCCTGCCGCCGACGAAGGAGATGACGACAGCCATGGTGAACGAGGCGAACAGACCGACCGCGGGGTCGACGCCGGCGATGATCGAGAACGAGATCGCCTCGGGAATCAGCGCCAGGCCCACGACGAGGCCGGCCAGGGCTTCCGTCCGGAAGACCTTCGGGGACAGCCAGGACGGGCGGTGACCGCGCAGCAGGCCGGCCGCGGAAAGTACGGAAGAGGGCAAGGGGAGCGACACCTGTCGTACTCGGGCACGCCCGGCAGCACCGTGGGACATGCGTGGACCGCGGAGCCCGGACGGCGTTCCGCGGATCGTCCGCGCGGCGGACGGAAGTTTCGGGGGCAGCAGCATCCAGGGCTGCTGTCGGGGCGGAGTTCCGCGGCGAGAGGCTTCGCCGGCCGCGGCCCGCAACTCCCCGGGCACCGGATTCCGCCGGGGGCATCGTCGGCCCCGTCCCGTGCCTGGGAGCTCACCAACTCTACCGTTCCCGGCCGGTGCGCCCGATTGGGTCGGGGACGCGCCGGTGCGTTCCGGACGCGCCCCGAGCCCGCTTCAGGCGCTGGATTCCCGCAGTCACGCCCCGTTCGGCGGGACGCTTCCCGAGTGTGATCCGCTCCCCGCCCGTGACGAGGGCCTCACGGCAGCCGAGATGGGGCGAGGCCCTTGGGGGCGAACCTGCGCCGCCAGGCCAGCGACACGTACACGAGCGCGATCAGTACCGGGACCTCGATCAGCGGGCCGACCACACCCGACAGCGCCTGTCCGGAGGTGACGCCGAAGGTGGCGATGGCGACGGCGATCGCCAGCTCGAAGTTGTTGCCGGCGGCCGTGAACGCGAGCGTCGCGGTGCGTTCGTAACCCAGGCCGACGGCCTTGCCCAGCAGGAACGTGCCGAACCACATCAGGGCGAAGTAGACCAGCAACGGGAGCGCGATCCGGACCACGTCCAGGGGCTGCGAGGTGATCGTCTCCCCCTGCAGGGCGAAGAGGATGACGATCGTGAAGAGCAGCCCGTACAGGGCCCACGGGCCGATCCTGGGCAGGAACGCCGCTTCGTAGGTGTCGCGCCCCACCCGCTTCTCGCCGAGGCGCCGGGTGAGGAAGCCCGCGAGCAGCGGGACACCGAGGAAGACGACGACGTTGAGGGCGATCCTCCCCATCGGGATGTCGAGCTTCTCGCCGTCGCCGAGGCCCAGCAGGCCGGGCAGCAGGTCGAGGTAGAACCAGCCGAGCACGCCGAACGCGACGACCTGGAAGACGGAGTTGAGAGCGACGAGCACGGCGGCGGCCTCGCGGTCCCCGCAGGCCAGGTCGTTCCAGATGATGACCATGGCGATGCAGCGGGCCAGGCCGACGATGATCAGGCCGGTGCGGTACTCGGGCAGGTCGGGCAGGAAGATCCAGGCCAGGGCGAACATGACGGCCGGGCCGACGATCCAGTTGACGGCCAGCGAGGAGACCAGGAGCCTGCGGTCCCCGGTGACGGCATCGAGCTTGTCGTACCGCACCTTGGCCAGCACCGGATACATCATGATCAGCAGGCCGACGGCGATCGGCAGCGAGACGCCCCCGACCTCGACGTTCGCGAGCGCGGCGTCCATCCCGGGGACCAGCCGGCCGAGCCCCAGACCGAGAGCCATCGCGACGAGGATCCACACGGCCAGGAACCGGTCGAGCACGGAAAGACCGGCGACGATCGCACCGCTGCCGCGGCTCTGTGCGGGCGTCCGCCCCGGTGAGGCGGTGCCCTGTTCGGCCGTGGCCATCAGCAGGCCCGCTTCCGGCCGGTCTCGGCTGTCGTACGCGCGGTGGCGGCCAGCTCGCCGAAGGAGCCGGCGAGCGCCTCGACGACCTCGGGCCGCAGCGAGTAGTACGTGAACCTGCCGCACGGCTCCGTCGCCACCACACCGGCCTCGCGCAGCACCTTCAGGTGGTTGGAGAGATTCGTCTGCCGGGCGCCCGTCTCCTCCACGAGGTGGGACGTACACAGGGTCTCGTGGGCGAGCAGGGTCACGATCTGCAGCCTGAGCGGGTCCGCGAGAACCCGGATCAGGTCAGTGGTGGCTGACGTCATCATGGGCTGATACTTTCACACATCAGCAGCTGCTGATATCACCTGGCGGTGAAGCGAAACGGAACCCGATTCCGTCGTGAACGGAACCCCCTTCCCCCGTGAGTGGAGAGAGATCCCCGATGTCCGACAAGCCCTCCGTGCTGTTCGTCTGCGTCCACAACGCCGGCCGCTCCCAGATGGCAGCCGCCTGGCTGACCCACCTCGCCGGGGACCGCGTCGAGGTCCGCTCCGCCGGTTCCGCCCCCGGGGACGCCGTGAACCCGGCCGCTGTGGAGGCGATGGCGGAGGTCGGCATCGACATCTCCGCCGAGACCCCGAAGATCCTCACCGTCGACGCGGTGAAGGAGTCCGACGTCTGCGTCACCATGGGCTGCGGCGACACCTGCCCCGTCTTCCCCGGCAAGCGGTACCTGGACTGGAAGCTCGACGACCCGGCCGGACAGGACGTCGCGGCCGTCCGCACCGTCCGGGACGGGATCAGGGTTCTGGTCGAGGGCCTGATCGAGGAGATCGCCCCGGACGGCACGGCCGAGCAGGCACCGGCGGATGACGGGGCGGAGGCCTGACCCACCCAGGTCACGCCCCCATTCAGCCATTCATTGTCCGAAGAAGGATCTCCAGCCACCCCGCCGGCTGTGCCGATGCAAGAGGCATCGACGTCGGAGGAGGCCCGGCATGGGCGACATTCTGCTGGCCCTGTCCATCCCGCTCCTGACCTTCGCCGGCGGCATCCACGCAGCGGGCGACTGCTGGTGGCGGCGCAGGCATCCGGCTCCGCCGTCCCCGTACACCCGTCACGCGGCACGTCTCGCCGAACAGGACGTGCTGACGCGGGCCGAGGCCGTCGTCGACCGCGCGTACGCCTCACTCGGCCGTTTCTACGACTGCCCGCCGGGCATGCGGCCGCCGACGGCGGGGACGGCCGGCGATGTCACGGCCGCGGCGGGCACCAGCCCGGATCGCGGCCCGTCACAGCCAGGACCTGCTCGAAGGCTCCTGCCTCGGGCGGTACGGGGAACGGCTCGCCGAACACCTTCATCTCCCGGGCCTGCGGCGCCATCCCGGCCAGACCCGGGCCCAACTCCCGCACCACGGCCGGGTCGGGCACAAAGTCCTGACCCGTCGCCCGCGCCAGGTCCCAGGCGTGCACGGTCAGGTCCCCCAGCACCATGAGCCCCACCGTTCTGGCCGGGAGCCCCATGCCTCCGGCCACACCGTCCTCGGCACCCGGCTCGTCCCAGGCCTCCACCAGCCGCGCCGTCCCGTCCCCGAACCTGCGGCGCCAGTCGCCCGTGACGACATCCGGCGTCCGGCTGAAGTCGACGGGCTCCCGGGCCGCCAGAGCGCGGAAGTTGGCGACCACGAGGAACAGATGGTTCAGCAGGGCCCGCACGTCGTACTCGGTGCACGGCGTGGGGGCAGAAAGGTCCTCGTCACCGATCCCCCGCACGACGGGACAGGCCTGCTCGGCGGAAACGTCCAGAAGTTCACTGATCTTCTTCATGCTCCCGACGATGCCCCCGGCCGGGCGCGCCCGTCTTGAAGAAACGCGACAGGTGCGCCGGGGGCCCGCCGTAGGATCCCGATCATGGCCGGACCCGCACGCGACACACGGGGCATCGTCGACGCCTCCGACCTGTTCACCCGCGTGCGGTTCCGTCTGCGCGAACCCGCCCCCGCGCTGCGCCCCTGGCTGGAGCACTACTGGCTGATCGACTGGGACCTCACGGAGCCGTACACCTCGCATGTGGTCCCCCACCCGTCGGTCCACCTCGTCCTCCAGCGGCACGAGTCCGGCACCAGGGCGGAACGGGCCGGTTTCGCCGAAGTGGTCGGCATCGTCCAGGGACTGTTCAGCCAACGGCTGGAGGGCAGGGGACGCGTCTGCGGCGTGAAGTTCCGGCCCGGCGGATTCCGGCCGTTCGCACCGGAGAGGCCCGTGTCGGCGTGGACCGGGCAGAGGCTCCCTGCTCAGGAGGTGCTCGCCGCACCGGACGTCGACGCCGTTCTCGATCCCGCCGAGGAGGACGCCCGGGTCGCAGCACTCGATGCCTACCTGCTGCCGCTCGTGCCCCCGCCGGACCCGCAGGCCGAGCACGTGATGGCGCTCGTCGAACGCGTACGCACGGACCGCTCGCTGCTCCGCGTCGATGAGCTGGCCCGTGCCGAGGGCCTGTCGGCACGCTCACTGCAGCGGCTCTTCGCCACCTACGTGGGCGTCGGGCCCAAGTGGGTCATCCTGCGGTACCGCATCCACGAAGCACTGCAGCGCGCCGAGACGGACCCGGAAACCGACTGGGCCGCGCTCGCCGCCGATCTCGGCTACAGCGACCAGGCGCACCTGGTCAGGGACTTCACGGCGACGGTGGGCGTGCCGCCGACGGCTTTCGCGCCCCGCTGACGCCCGGCCCGCTGTCGCAGGCGCGCACTACAGTCGCTCCATGGAACGCACTCCACCGGTCCCTGCGCCCCTGCGGATCGAGCCCTGGTCGGACGACGACCTCGAACTGCTCCGCCTGGCCAACGCCCCCGAGCTGATGGACCACCTCGGCGGTCCCGAGACCCAGGAGCAGCTCGAAGCCCGCCACGAGCGGTACGCGGCGCTGAGCGCCGACCGGACAGGCAAGGGCCGCATGTTCCGGATCTCGCTGGCCGCAACGGGCGAGGGCGTGGGGACGATCGGTTTCTGGGAGACGACCTGGCAGGGCGAGCAGGTGTACGAGACGGGATGGGCGGTCCTCCACGGCTTCCAGGGGCTCGGCATCGCCACGACCGCCACGAACGCCGTTGCCGAACAGGCACGGGCGGAGCACAAGCACCGCTTCCTGCACGCCTTCCCGTCCGTCGCCAACGCGGCGTCGAACGCGGTCTGCCGCAAGGCGGGCTTCGTGCTCATCGGCACGTGCGACCTGGAGTACCCTCCGGGCCGCCCGATGGTGGCCAACGACTGGCGACTGGACCTGCACCCGGACCGCTGACCGCGACCGCCCGGACGCGGCCCGCCGCCGGCCCGCGTCCGCGCGCCCCGGAAACCTCTCGCTGCCGCGCCCCGCGCAATGGCATCCTGGCCAGGTGAACGGACCCGAGATCGCCCTCGAAGTAGCCCCGGAACTGCGGCTCTTCGTCGCCCACGAGCGTCGGCAGGGCGCACCGGCGTCATCACCGACGGCTCCTCGACCCTGGGACACGTCGTGGAATCCCTCGGCATCCCGCTCACCGAGGCCGGACAGCTCCTGGTCGACGGCCGCCCCGTGCCCGTCTCACACATCCCCGGTCCGGGCGAGCTGGTCGAGGTGCGGGCCGTGCAACGCCCGCAGCAGGTCCCCGGCGCGCCGCTCCGCTTCCTGCTGGACGTCCATCTGGGCACGCTCGCACGCCGGTTGCGGCTCCTGGGTGTCGACGCGGCGTACGAGAGCAAGGACATCGGCGACCCGGCACTGGCGACCCTCTCCGCGAAGGAGCGGCGGATCCTGCTCTCCCGCGACCGGGGGCTGCTCAGGCGGCGGGAGATCTGGGCGGGGGCGTACATCTACAGCGACCGCCCGGAGGAGCAGCTCCGCGACGTCCTGGGTCGTTTCGCGCCCGCACTCGCACCGTGGTCCCGCTGCACCGCCTGCAACGGGCAGCTCGCACAGGCCGACAAGGACTCCGTGAGTGCCCATCTGGAGCACGGCACGCAGGAGTCCTACGACGTGTTCGCGCAGTGCACGGACTGCGGGCGGGTGTACTGGCGGGGCGCCCACCACGCCCGCCTGGAGGCCGTCGTGGCGGACGCCGTGCGCGAGTTCGGCGAGCTCCACAACGAGGCGCCGACCGCCTAGCCGGTCGGCGACCGTGCGCCGCCGGGAGGGCTTCGCGTTCACGACGTCCTCGCGGGCGCCGTGCAGCAGACCGCTTAGCCGCCGCGTCCGGACACCCGGGCCGTCCCTTCCTGCGCGCCGGCCGGTGAAGGCGCCCGCGCACCCGCCCGCCTGCGTCCGGCTCCTGGCACGGCCCGCCTGCGCGCTCCTGCGGTTGCCCGCACGTACGGCTGCCCACTCGCACGACTGCGCGCTCCTCAAGCTGCTCGCTCCTACGGCTGCTGCGCGCCCCTACGGCTGCTCGGCCGTCAGATAGCGCTGGACCGTCGGCGCGAGCCAGCCGACGATCTCCTGCCGGGACATCGAGACGGCGGGCCCGATGCGCAGGACGTACCGCGCGAGCGCCATGCCCAGGATCTGCGAGGCGACGAGCGCCGCACGGCGCGGCGCATCGGCCGGGTCGGGGCAGACGCCGGCGGCCACCGGCCCGAGCTGTTCGGCGAAGACGGCCCGCATCCGCTCGGCTCCCGCTTCATTGGTGACACCCACCCTGAGCAGGCCCGTGAGCACGTCGTCCTGCTCCCAGCGGTCCAGGAAGTGCTCGACGAGGACCGCGCCGATGTGCTTTCCCGGCAGTGCGCCCAGACCGGGGATCCGCAGGTCGATCTCGGACGCCGCGGCGAACAGGCCCTCCTTGGAGCCGTAGTACCGCATCACCATCGACGGGTCGATGCGCGCGTCGCGGGCTATGGCGCGGATGGTGGCGCGCTCGTACCCGTCGGCGGCGAAGCGCTCGCGTGCGGCGTCGAGAATCGCGGCCTTGGTGGCGTCCGAGCGGCGCGGGGACGAGGAGGCTTGAGCTGGCATGCCAACAATCGTAGGCCAACAAGCGTTGACATGCCATATCCACGGGCTCTATGTTTGCCAACAAGCGTTGACCCACAACCGTTGGCACATGGCACCGGGAGGCCGTCATGACCGGCACATCCAGCAGCGAATCCAGCACCTCCGGCACCCTCGACGTACTCGTCGTGGGCGCGGGGCCCACGGGCATGCTCCTGGCGGGCGACCTCGCCGCCCAAGGACTGTCGGTCACCCTCGTCGAGCGCCGCCCCAAGGAGACGGGCAACATGACCCGCGCCTTCGCCGTCCACGCACGCACCCTCGAGCTGCTCGGCACCCGCGGCCTCGCCGACGAGCTGATCGCGACCGGCACCCTCCTCACCCGGATGCGGCTGTTCGGCAGGCTCTCGCTCGACCTGTCGCGGCTGCGGACCCGATTCCCGTACCTCCTGATCACCCCGCAGTACGAGGTGGAACGCCTGCTGGAGCGCCGCGCACGCGCAGCGGGCGTGACCTTCCGGTACGGGACGGAGCTGCTGGGCCTGAGCCGGTCCGCCGACCGGGGCACGGTCACCGCCGGGATACGGGACACCGAAGGGACCCGCTCCACCCTCGAAGCGAAATACCTCGTCGGCACCGACGGAGTCCGCAGCGCCGTCCGCCACGCCCTCGGGCTGCCCTTCCCGGGCGAGTCCGTGATCAGGTCCATCGTCCTGGCCGACGTCCGCCTCGCGGAGGAACCCCCGAGCCTCCTCACCGTCAACGGCGTGGGGGACGCCTTCGCCTTCATCGCTCCCTTCGGCGACGGCTGGTACCGGGTCATGGGCTGGAACCGCACCCGGCAGGCCTCCGACAGCGATCCCGTGGAGCTCGACGAACTGCGCGAGACCGCCCGCCTCGCGTTCGGCACCGACTACGGGATGCACGACGCCCGCTGGATCTCGCGCTTCCACAGCGACGAACGCCAGGTGCCCGCCTACCGCACCGGCCGGGTCTTCCTGGCAGGCGACGCCGCCCACGTCCACTCCCCGGCGGGCGGCCAGGGCATGAACACCGGGCTCCAGGACGCCGCGAACCTCTCCTGGAAGCTCGCCGCCGTCCTGCACGGGCACTCCGCCGACCCCGAAGCACTCCTCGACAGCTACCACGCCGAACGGCACCCGGTCGGCACGAAGGTGCTCCGCGCCAGCGGCGCGATCATCCGCCTCGCCATGGCCAGGACCCCGCTGCAACGCGCCGTACGCACCGCCGTGACCCGCCTGCTGTCCGTCGTGCGACCGGCCTCGGACAAGGCGATCGGGATGATCACCGGAATCGGGATCTCCTACCCCGCGCCTCGCGGCAGCCACCGCCTCACGGGCACCCGAGCCCCCGACCTGAAGCTCCTCGAAGGCCGTCTCCACGACCTCCTGGGTGACGGCGCCTTCACTCTGGTCACACCCCCGGACGCTCCCACCCCGGAGACCCCGGTCCCACTCGTCCACGCGCACTGGACCGGAGACCGCACCACCACGCTGCTCGTCCGCCCCGACGGATACATCGCCTGGGCCGGCGAGCACCCCGACCCCGAAGCGCTGCGTCACGCGATAGCCCGGTGACCGCCGGGGAACGGAGCGCGGCGCAGGCCACCTCACCGCGGTCCGCAGCGGCCAGGTCCCGCACAGCGCCGTCCGGCCGGCATGAAACGCTGCCTCCATGCTGGTCGCCCGTTCCGTCGCACTCTTCGCCGTTGCCGCGCTCTTCGAGATCGGTGGCGCCTGGCTCGTGTGGCAGGGCGTGCGCGAGCACCGCGGCTGGATCTGGATCGGCGCGGGTGTCATCGCGCTCGGCGCCTACGGTTTCGTGGCGACGCTCCAGCCGGACGGGGAGTTCGGCCGCATCCTCGCCGCGTACGGCGGGGTGTTCGTCGCCGGTTCGATCGCCTGGGGCATGGTCGCCGACGGCTACCGCCCCGACCGCTGGGACGTGATCGGCGCGCTGGTCTGCCTGGCCGGCATGGCGTTGATCATGTACGCACCCCGCAACCCCTGAATCCGCACTCCGGGCGACTGCCTATTCTTGGCCGTACCGATCAACTGTCCGAGGAGTTCGCCATGGCCGCCACCCCCATCGCCGTCATCACCGGCGCGAGCAGCGGCATCGGCGCCGCGACCGCCCGGCAGCTGGCCGCCGCCGGATACCGCGTCGTGCTCACCGCCCGCCGCAAGGACCGCATAGAGGCGCTCGCCGCCGAGCTGACCGAGGCGGGCCACCAGGCAACGGCCTACGCCCTGGACGTCACCGACCGCGCCGCCGTCGACGAGTTCGCCACGGCGTTCCGCTCCCTCGCCGTCCTCGTCAACAACGCGGGCGGTGCCCTCGGCGCCGACCCCGTCGCGACCGGCGACCCCGACGACTGGCGCCAGATGTACGAGACCAATGTCATCGGCACCCTGAACGTCACCCAGGCCCTGCTCCCCGCCCTCACCGCGAGCGGCGACGGCACGGTCGTGATCCTCTCCTCCACGGCCGCGCTCTCCTCGTACGAGGGCGGCGGCGGCTACGTCGCGGCCAAGCACGGCGAGCACGTCCTGGCCGAGACCCTTCGCCTGGAGATCGTCGGCACCCCGGTCCGCGTCATCGAGGTCGCGCCCGGCATGGTCAAGACCGAGGAGTTCGCCACCACCCGCTTCCGAGGCGACACGGAGAAGGCGGCCAAGGTCTACGCGGGCGTCGACGCCCCGCTCACCGCCGACGACGTGGCCGACACGATCACCTGGGCCATCACCCGACCGAGCCACGTCAACATCGACCTCCTGGTGGTACGCCCCCGCGCCCAGGCCTCCAACTCCAAGGTCCACCGCACACTCTGAGGCCGGCGAGCGGCAGCGGGCGGGTGCCGGGGCGAGCAGCACGCCCGGCACGACGGAGCCCCCGGACCGCCGCTGTGCGGCCCGGGGGCTCCGTCTGCGTTCGGGGATCCGGGCTCAGCCCTTCACGCACACGACCTGCTTCAGTTTCGCGACAACCTCGACGAGGTCGCGCTGCTGCTCGATGACCTGCTCGATCGGCTTGTACGCAGCCGGGATCTCGTCCACGACGCCGGAGTCCTTCCGGCACTCCACGCCCCGCGTCTGGTCCTCCAGGTCCTTCGTCGAGAAGCGGCGCTTCGCGGCGTTCCTGCTCATCCGCCGCCCGGCGCCGTGCGAGGCGGAGTTGAACGACTTCGCGTTCCCCAGCCCCTTCACGATGTACGAACCGGTGCCCATGGAACCCGGGATGATCCCGAAGTCACCGGAGCCGGCACGGATCGCGCCCTTCCGCGTGACCAGCAGGTCCATACCCTCGTACCGCTCCTCCGCCACATAGTTGTGGTGACAGGAAATGACCGGCTCGAAAGCGACCTTCGCCTTCTTGAATTCCTTCCGGACCACGTCCTGGAAGAGCCCCATCATGATCGCGCGGTTGAACTTCGCGTACTCCTGCGCCCAGAACAGGTCGTTGCGGTACGCCGCCATCTGCGGGGTGTCCGCGATGAAAACTGCCAGGTCACGGTCGATGATGCCCTGGTTGTGCGGAAGCTTCTGCGCCTGCCCGATGTGGAAGTCGGCGAGCTCCTTGCCGATGTTCCGCGATCCGGAGTGGAGCATCAGCCAAACCGATCCCTCTTCATCGAGGCAGAACTCGATGAAGTGGTTTCCGCTTCCGAGCGTTCCCATCTGCTTCGTGGCGCGCTCCTGCCGGAATTTGACCGCATCGGCGATCCCGTCGAACCGCGACCAGAAGTCGTCCCAGCCCGCCGTCGGGAATCCGTGCAGCCTTCCCGGGTCCACGATGCTGTCGTGCATTCCGCGGCCCACCGGGATCGCCTGCTCGATCTTCGACCGGAGCCGCGACAGGTCCCCCGGGAGGTCGTTGGCCGTGAGCGAGGTCTTCACCGCGGACATACCGCAGCCGATGTCCACACCCACCGCGGCCGGGCAGACCGCTCCGTGCATCGCGATCACCGAGCCGACGGTCGCGCCCTTGCCGAAGTGGACGTCCGGCATGACGGCCAGACCCTTGATCCACGGCAGCGTGGCCACGTTCCGCAGCTGCTGCATCGCGACGTCCTCGACCGAGGCCGGGTCGGCCCACATACGGATGGGAACCTTCGCACCCGGCACCTCTACATACGACATAACCCCTCAACTCCCCCGAAAAAGATTCAAAGCGCAAAACCGGTGCCGAGGTCGGCAAACAGGTCGGCCGACCGGCATTCACAGCGGCGCGTGCGATACACATTGTGTCCATCGGCCGCCATCGAGCGGCAACCTGTTTTCCGTACCGAAGGGAGCCTGGGACCGTGCGACACATGGCGTACGTACCCGGCGTCGCGCTTCTCGCAGCGCTCGTCGCCGGCTGCAGCGCCGGCTCCGGCGCCGACGACCCCGCCGCCGACAGCAAGCCCGGCAGCCCGACGGTCTCGGCCGCGCCCCCGGGCAAGTACCGGACGCTGCCCGAATCCTGCAGCGCGGTGCCGCGTTCCACCCTCAAGGACCTGCTGCCGGGCGCCGCCGAGCTGCCCGAGGAGCAGCAGGACAAGGTGTACGAGGGCACGGCCTCCGTCACCTTCGACACCGACCGCAAGGTCGGCTGCCGCTGGAAGTCGGACGCCCCGGACGCGTCCCGGAATCTGTCCATCGACTTCGAGCGCGTCGTGTCGTACGACCCCGCGGTGAGCGACGACAACCGGGCGCAGGACGTGTACAGCAAGAAGGAGAGCGCCGCCGGGCTGTCGGGCGGGCCGAGCAGTTCCGTGTCCGGGACGCCCACGGGGTCGCCCAGCGGGACGCCCTCCGGTTCCCCCGGCGGGTCGGCCTCCGGCACGCCTCCGACCCCGTCCGCCCCCTCCACCGGCTCCGACGAGGACCTGCGGCCACGTCTGCTCGACGGCCTCGGCGACGCCGCATTTCTGGACGATGCGCTCACCAGGGCAGGTTCCACCGCACAGCACCGCACCGTGAGCGTGGTATTCCGCACATCGAACGTCATAGTGACCATCGAGTACACCGAGCAGTCCGCCCTCGTCACCGAGGTTCCCGACAGCAAGGAACTGCAGGAGAAGGCCCAGGCCCTGGCCCGGAAGCTGGCCGAGACGCTCAGCGAGTAGCCAGGGTCCGGCGGCCCCGCCGGGGCCGTACCGTGCTTCCCCGGGACATGCGACCGAGGCGGCATCCGGCCGCCGTCCGTCGTACCGTGGCCCTTCGGTACGACGGCCGGCCAGGCCGACGTACCCGCCCGCCCGACCATCCGCACGACCGAGACCGCCGTGCCGTCCGAGTGAAGGAACCATGCACCGATCCGCCCCGCGACTGTCCCGCATACTCGTCTGCGCCGCTGTTCCGGTGATGCTCGTCGTCGCCGGCTGCTCGTCGGACTCCGACGACACGAAGGGCTCGGGCTCCTCCACCTCCCCGGGTGCGAAGAAGTCGCAGCCGAGCGTCGAGCCTGCGAAGTTCGCCGCGCTGCCCGACGCCTGCGCGTCGATCGGCAAGAAGACGATCGAGACCCTGGTTCCGAAGACGAAGAACAAGGGCGGCACGCCGGGACGGTCCAGCGACACCGCGACCCGCGGCAGCTGCTCCTGGAACGGCCTGGACGACAACGGCGTCAAGGGTTCGCAGTACCGCTGGCTCGACGTCGGCTTCACCCGCTTCGAGTCGGACGACGCCCTCGGCAGCGGTGCCAAGCGGGCGACGGACGACTACACGAAGCAGATCGCCAAGGCGCAGGCGACCGAGGGCGCCCAGAAGGTCGCGGCCGCGCCCGCCGCCGGCATCGGCGAGCAGGCGACCGCCGTCACCTATGACCTCACCAAGACGAGTGAGGACTTCAAGTACGCGACGATCGTGGCCCGTACGGGCAACGTCGTCGTCACCCTCACCTACAACGGTGCGGGCTACGCGGGCGCCAAGGCACCCTCCGCCGCCGACATCCTGAAGGACGCCCAGACGGCGGCCAAGGAAGCGGTCGCCGCGGTCTCCGCGGACAAGGGCGAGGCCGCCGCGACGGTGAAGCCCTCGGCCAAGCCGTCCGGCAAGACCTCCGCCAAGGCCTCGGCCAAGCCGTCCGCCAAGACCTCCGCCAAGTCCTCCCGGTAGGCCGACACCACCTCGTAACCCAAGCCCGGCAGGGACACGAACGCACCTGCCCAGAGGCGTCTTTGCCCAGCCCGGTCCTCCCCCGAGGACCGGGCTTCGCACCCTCCCCGCGCAACATCACTCGCACGCATGTGCCAGGCTGTGCCCGCGCCGGATGCCGAAGCAGGGCCGGTCCATCGAAGTCGGGAGGGGAACGCGGGTGGCCGCAATGCAGCTGACACGCACGCACCGCGTACTCATCGGGGTTGTCGTCGCCGGTGCTGTACTCATTGCCGCGATCGGGTTCGCAGGCTCCTACGCCGCGGTGCGCGAGCTCGCGGAGGAGAAGGGCTTCGGCCAGTTCTCGATCGTCTTCCCGATCGGCATCGACGCGGGCATCTGCGTCCTGCTGGCGCTGGACCTGCTGCTGACCTGGATGCGCATCCCGTTCCCGCTGCTGCGCCAGACCGCGTGGCTGCTGACGGCGGCGACCATCGCGTTCAACGGTGCCGCCGCGTGGCCCGACCCGCTGGGCACCGGGATGCACGCGGTGATCCCGATCCTGTTCGTCGTCTCCGTCGAGGCCGCCCGGCACGCCGTGGGCCGGATCGCGGACATCACGGCCGACAAGCACATGGAGGGCGTGCGCCTCACCCGCTGGCTGCTCTCCCCCATCCCCACGTTCAAGCTGTGGCGCCGGATGAAGCTGTGGGAGCTGCGCAGTTACGAGCAGGTCATCAAGCTCGAACAGGACCGGCTGATCTACCAGGCCCGCCTGCAGGCCCGGTTCGGCCGCAACTGGCGCCGCAAGGCGCCCATCGAGTCGATGATGCCGCTGCGTCTGGCGAAGTACGGTGTTCCGCTCGCGGAGACCGCTCCGGCCGGCCTCGCCGCCGCGGGCATCGAACCGGCCCTGCTGCCGCCGGCCCCGGCAGCCGTCGAGGCGGGGCAGCAGCCCCAGCTCGCCTACACCCCGCAGGGGCCGGAGCAGCAGCCCGCCGCGCCCCGGCAGCATCCGCAGCAGCACCAGGGGCAGGAGCAGCTTCAGGAGCAGCGGCCCGACGATCAGGGCGAATGGCCGGCGGAGGGCCCCGGCTCGCACGACAGCCCGTGGTTCGCGGCGCCGCAGGAGGCGTACGAGGGCGCGTACAACCCCACGTACGTGGAGGGCCTGGAGCCGTCCCCGGTCATGATTCCCTCGGGTCCCGGTGGCCGGACCCGCCCGCTGGGCAATGTGGGGACGATCGGCGCGTTCCCGCACCCCCGCAGCGCGGAACCGCAGCCCGGTGAGGAGCAGCCCGCCCCTCACCAGGAGCAGCAGGCGGCCCGCCCCGAGGCCCCGGTGGCCCGACGCGCGTCGCAGGAGTCCCTCGGCGACGCCCCGGAGGCGGACCCGGCCGAATGGGCCGAGGCCGAGATCGAGTTCAGCGAGATCGCGTACGACGTGTTCACCGCGTACACGCATCAGCACCAGGACTACCCGAGCGCCGAGGTGCTCGACATCCACCTCTCGGACGGCCACAACGTCCGTCATCCGCGCAGTGCGGCCCTGCTCCGCCGGCTGCTGCCCGGCTTCAAGCAGCGCTTCGACAACGAGATGGCCGCGGACCACATCGCCTGAGGGTCCCCGCGCAGCAGAGAACCGGGCGGGCCGTCCAGCGGCCCGCCCGGTTCTGTCGTATCCGCGGCTCTACGCGCCGAGCAGCGTGCGCACCCGGTCCGCCCCCACCGCGAGGAGCAGCGTGGGCAGTCGCGGGCCGGTGTCCCGGCTGACCAGCAGCCGGTACAGGAGCGCGAAGAAGGACCGCTGGGCCACCTTCAGTTCGGGCGTCGGCTTGGCGTCGGGCTCCAGGCCCTCGAGGACCTTCGGCACGCCGTAGACGAGCGTGGTCAGCCCGTCGAGCGACCAGTGCGAGTCGAGTCCTTCCCGCAGCAGCCGCAGGGACTCGCGCGCCTTCTCGTCGAGGGAGCCGAGCAGTTCCTTGTCCGGCTCGTCGCGGACGATGGTGCGGGCTTCGGCCGGGACCTGGCTGGTGATCCAGTTCTCGGCGCGGTCGAGCCGGGGCCGTGCCTCGTCGAGCGAGGTGAGCGGGTTCTCCGGGTCGAGCTCGCTGAGGATGCGGAGCGTCTGGTCCTCGGCGCCCGCGGTGATGTCGGCGACCGATGCGAGCGTGCGGTACGGCAGGGGGCGCGGGGTGCTGGGGAGCGCCCCGGCGGCCGTGCCGACGGCCCGTGCGTGCGCGGCGGCGTCGGCGGGCAGCACCGAGCCTTCGGCGACCTTGCGCGCCAGCGAGTCCCACTCGTCGTAGAGCCGCTGGATCTCCTGGTCGAAGGCGATCTTGAAGGACTGGTTGGGCCTGCGGCGGGCGTACAGCCAGCGCAGGAGCGGTGCCTCCATGATCTTCAGCGCGTCGGCCGGGGTCGGCACGCCGCCCTTGCTGGAGGACATTTTCGCCATGCCGGAGATGCCCACGAACGCGTACATCGGGCCGATCGGCTGGACGCCGTCGAAGACCTCGCGCACGATCTGACCGCCGACGACGAACGAGGAGCCGGGCGAGGAGTGGTCCACGCCGCTGGGCTCGAAGATCACGCCCTCGTAGGCCCAGCGCATCGGCCAGTCGACCTTCCAGACCAGCTTGCCGCGGTTGAACTCGTTCAGCCGGACCGTTTCGGCGAAGCCGCAGGCCGAGCAAGTGTAGTTCAGCTCGGTCGAGTCGTCGTCGTAGGAGGTGACGACGGTGAGGTCCTTCTCGCAGTTGCCGCAGTAGGGCTTGTACGGGAAGTAGCCGGCGGTGTTGCCGCTGCCGTCGTCCTCGTCCGCCGCGCCGGAACCCTCGGCGGCCTCCAGTTCGGCCTCGTCGACCTTCTTCTGCTGCGGCTTCTTGCCGCCCGCCGCGCCGTCCTTCTTCGTCCGGTAGCGGTCCAGGACGGCGTCGATGTCGGCGCGGTGCCTCATGGCGTGCAGGATCTGCTCGCGGTACGTGCCGGCCTGGTACTGCTCCGTCTGGCTGATGCCGTCGTACTCGACGCCCAGCTCGTCCAGCGCCTGGGTCATGGCGGCCTTGAAGTGCTCGGCCCAGTTCGGGTACGCGGAGCCGGCGGGGGCGGGCACCGAGGTCAGCGGCTTGCCGATGTGCTCGGCCCAGGAGGCGTCGACGCCCGCGACCCCGTTCGGGACCTTGCGGTACCGGTCGTAGTCGTCCCAGGAGATCAGGTGCCGCACGGTGTGGCCGCGGCGGCGGATCTCGTCGGCGACGAGGTGCGGGGTCATGACCTCGCGGAGGTTGCCCAGGTGGATCGGGCCGGACGGGGAGAGGCCGGACGCGACGACGACCGGTTTGCCAGGCGCACGTCGCTCCGATTCGGCGATGACATCGTCCGCGAAGCGGGAGACCCAGTCGGTCTCGGTGCTGCTCTGACTCTGAGCCACGGTCGGCACGTCCTTCTCTCGTGTAGGACTCATAGGGGCAGCGCCCATTCTCCCAGGTACCGCCCACAGCGCGAAAACGGCTTTACGCCCCGTGGGATACTTGGGTGATCTCTTGTCCTCTACGGAAACGGCAGCCGGCTCATGGCTTCGGTCACTTCCCTCGCTTCCACGCTCCAGCAGCAGCTGGCGGACGCCCTGACGGCAGCTCTGCCGGAGGCCGGCACCGCGGACCCGCTGCTGCGCCGAAGCGACCGGGCCGATTTCCAGGCCAACGGGATCCTCGCGCTCGCCAAGAAGCTCAAGGGCAACCCGCGCGAACTGGCGGCCAAGGTCACTGCCGCCCTGCCGACGGGTGACCTGATCAAGGACATCGAGGTCTCCGGCCCCGGCTTCCTGAACATCACGCTCACCGACGGGGCGATCACCAGGACGCTCGCCGCGCGTGCCGCGGACGCCGACCGGCTCGGCGTCCCGGTGAACGCGGACGCGGGCACCACGGTCATCGACTACGCCCAGCCGAACGTGGCCAAGGAGATGCACGTCGGCCATCTGCGGTCGGCGGTCATCGGTGACGCGATGGTGCAGATCCTGGAGTTCACCGGCGAGAACGTGGTCCGGCGCCACCACATCGGCGACTGGGGCACGCAGTTCGGGATGCTCATCCAGTACCTGATCGAGCACCCGGGCGCGCTGGGCCACAAGGAGGGCGAGGCGGCGGACGGCGAGGCCGCGATGTCGTCCCTGAACCGTGTCTACAAGGCGTCGCGGGTCCTCTTCGACTCCGACGAGGAGTTCAAGGCGCGTTCCCGTGACCGGGTGGTGGCCCTTCAGGCCGGCGACCCGGAGACGCTGGCGCTCTGGCAGGGCTTCGTCGACGAGTCGAAGATCTACTTCTACTCGGTCTTCAACAAGCTCGACATGGAGGTCCGCGACCCCGACATCGTCGGCGAGTCCGGTTACAACGACATGCTCGAGGAGACCTGCCGGATCCTGGAGGAGACGGGTGTCGCCGTCCGCTCCGAGGGTGCGCTGTGTGTGTTCTTCGACGATGTGAAGGGCCCGGACGGCAACCCCGTCCCGCTGATCGTCAAGAAGACGAACGGCGGCTACGGCTATGCGGCGACCGACCTCTCCGCGATCCGCGACCGGGTGCAGAACCTCAAGGCGGACACCCTGGTCTACGTGGTGGACGCCCGCCAGTCCCTGCACTTCAAGATGGTCTTCGAGACGGCCCGCCGGGCGGGCTGGCTGAACGAGGACGTCCATGCGCACCAGCTGGCGTTCGGCACGGTCCTGGGCAAGGACGGCAAGCCGTTCAAGACCCGTGAGGGCACGACGGTGCGGCTGGAGGACCTGCTGGACGAGGCCGTCGAGCGGGCCACCGCCGTGGTGCGCGAGAAGGCCGAGAAGGTGGGCCTGTCCGAGGACGAGATCGTCGAGAACGGCCGGTACGTCGGAGTCGGCGCCGTAAAGTACGCCGACCTGTCGACGTCGGCGGTGCGGGACTACAAGTTCGACCTGGACCAGATGGTGTCGCTGAACGGCGACACGTCGGTGTACCTCCAGTACGCGTACGCCCGGATCCGCTCGATCCTGCGCAAGGCGGGGGACGCGAAGCCCGTCGCGCACCCGGAGCTGGAACTGGCTCCGGCCGAGCGGGCGCTGGGTCTGCACCTGGACCAGTTCGGCGAGGTCCTGGCCGAGGTGGCATCGGGGTGCGAGCCGCACAAGCTGGCCGCGTACCTGTACCAGCTCGCCTCGCACCTCACCACGTTCTACGACCAGTGCCAGGTGCTGAGCGACGAGAACCCGGCGGAGGTCGTCGAGAACCGGCTGTTCCTCGTCGAGCTGACGGCCCGCACGCTGCACCAGGGCATGCGGCTGCTCGGCATCCGGACGCCCGAGCGCCTCTGACCGTACGACTGCCGGGGCTGCCCGGGGCTCGCGCCCCGGGCAGCCCCCTGTCATGTCCCGGCAGCTCCCTCTCGCGAAGGCGCCCCTGGGCGCGCTACGGGGGCACGGTGCCCGCTCTCCGGTATGCGTGGCCGACAACCGTTCGCCCGGCGCGTGACCTGCACCACATTCGACTCGAACCCGCTCTTCCCCCGGCATTGCGTGGTTGATTCGCAACAGCCGTGACGGGCGGAATTGAGTACGGGGGAAAACATGAACAGGGCTCACATTAGAACGGCCGCCGAGCCGTCCGAAATAGTGTTACCGACGGACGCACCCCGGATTCGGCGCGGGGGCCCGCAACACCCCCGGACGGGAACACGGGGAAGCCACGGCACTGCCATGCCTGAGTCATTTGCCGCCATCCGCGCGCCATACGCCGCGAATCCACTTGCCGGAAACCCGCTCGGCCTTTAACGGCGCACTTGGCCGAGCATCATGGCATTCCTGGCCGAAGAGTTGATACTTACTGCGGAGTAGGCCAACCGTACTGGGCGGTAGATCGCAGGGTCGCCGTATCGTGGGATCACAGGACCAACTCAGGAAATGCAGCAGAACACGGTGTGACAGCACCCGTATTCCAGTCCGTAGCGCCGATCCGGGCGAGACTCCCGGGATCACGCACCCGGCGGGACACGGGCGCGGGGGCAGTGAGCGGCAGGCCGGGCGGCCCTGCCGGGCGACAGGATCAATTGCTTCCACCGTTCGGGAGGCAAGGGGGATACGTGGAGAAGCGGCTGACCTTCAAGGTGTTAGGGCCCCTGGAAGTGACCTCCGGGGCCGCACAGGTGCCGGTGGGAGGGCCACGGCACCGGACCATTCTTGTCGTGCTGCTGCTCAGCCCGGGCAGGATCGTGCCGGTCGACACCCTGATCGAGGCCGTGTGGGGCAACCACCCGCCGGCCACAGCCCGTACCCAGGTGTCCATCTGTATCGCCGCGCTGCGCAAGACGTTCAAGGCCGCCGGTTTCCCCGGCGAGGTCATCGTCACCGCCCATCCCGGCTATCTCCTCCAGGTCGGCATGCACCAGCTCGACTCGGAGGAGTTCTCCGCACTGGTCTCGGCGGCCGAACTGGCCGTCAGGAACAACAGGCCCGCCGAGGCCGCCCGTTGCTATGCGGACGCCCTGAAACTGTGGCGCGGCCGGCCGCTGGCGGGTGTGACGGGACGGCTGGTGGAGGACGAGGCCCAGCGGCTCGAGGAACTGCGGCTCGACACCTACGAGAACGCCACGGCCGTGCACCTGCAGCTCGGCGACCACCAGAAGATCCTTCCCGATCTGGCGGCGATGGTCCGCGAGCATCCGCTGCGCGAGAGAGCCCGGCATCAGCTGATCACCGCCCAGTACCACTCGGGCCGGCGGGCCGAGGCCCTGGAGACCTTCCGGGACGGGCGCCGCTGGCTCATCGACGAACTCGGCCTGGAACCGGGCCCCGCCCTGTCCGAGCTGCACAACGCGATCCTGCAGGACGAACCCTCGCTGACCGCGCGCGGCCCCGAGGGCACGGGCGGCGAACCGCTCCTGCTGTCGAAGCCCGTCGGCGACCCGTTGGAGCTGCCTCCCGACGTATCGGGGCTGGCCGGCCGCAAGGAGGAGCTGGCCCAGCTCGACGAACTGCTCGAACTCGGCGCGGTGGCGCACGGCCCGGCCACGGGACTGATCACCGGGGTCGGCGGGGTCGGCAAGACGTGCCTCGCCGTCCGCTGGGCGCACAGCGTCTCCGACCACTTCCCCGACGGCCAGCTCTTCGCCGACCTCCGCGGCTACGACGAGCACCTGGAGCCCACCCCGGCGGGTGAGATCCTCGGCCGCTTCCTGCGTTCGCTCTCGGTGCCCATAGGCCAGATCCCGGCCGAGCCCGAGGAGCGCGCCGCCCTCTACCGCAGCCTGCTCGCCGACCGCCGGGTCCTGGTGGTGCTCGACAACGTGCGGACCTACGCCCAGGTGCGTCCGCTGCTGCCGAGCAGCGGAGGCTGCTGCGTCCTGGTCACCAGCCGGGAGCAGCTGTCCGAAATGGTCGCCTGGCCGCCGCAGGCCTGGGTGCGGCTCGGCCGGCTGTCACCGTACGAGGCGGTCGAGCTCCTCGGGAAGATCGTCGGCGAGGAGCGCATCGCCGCCGATCCGCCGTCCGCCGCCCGGCTCGTGGAGCTGTGCGACCTGTTGCCGCTCGCCCTGCGGATCGCCGGGGCGCGGCTCGCCTCCAAGCCGCACTGGACGGTGTCGCGCCTGGTGCGCCGGCTGAGCGACGAGCGGCTGCGGCTGGACGAGCTCAGCTCGGGGGAGTCGCAGGTACGCGCCAGTTTCACCCTGACGTACCGCGGTCTCTCCGCGCCGACGGCGCTGCTGTACCGGAGCCTGGGGCTTCTCGATGTGCCGGACTTCGGCGCCTGGGTCGCTGCGGCGCTCCTGGACACGGACCTGATGACCGGGGAGCAGCTCATCGAGCAGCTGGTCGACGCCCAGTTCCTGGACGTGGTCGGCCTGGACGCGACCGGGCATCCCCGCTACCGGTTCCAGAACCTGCTGCGGCTGTTCGCCCGTGAACGCGCCGAGGCGGAGGAGACCCCCGAGGAGCGTCAGGCCGCACGGCAACGCGCCTTCCGGGCCTATCTCTCGCTCGCCGAACAGGCCCACCGGCGTGCCTACGGGGGCGACTTCAGCATCATCCACAGTTCGGTGCCCCGCCATCCGCTGCCCGACGAGCTCGGTGCCGGGCTGCTCACCGCACCGCTCGACTGGCTGGAGACCGAGCGGCTCTCCCTGGTCGCGGTGGTCGACCAGGCCGCCGCCCTCGGTATGGACGAGCTCGCCTGGGATCTCACGATGTCCATCGTGGTGCTCTTCGAGACGCGCAACTACCTCGACAACTGGCGCGAGTGCAGCGAGCGGGCGCTCGCCGCGACGCGGGCGGCCGGCAACGCCCGTGGCCAGGCCGCCATGCTGCACAACCTCGGCGCCCTGGAGATGCGGCAGCGCAACTTCGGTGAGGCGTACACGTCGTTCACCGAGGCTCTCGCGCTCCACGACCGGGCGGGCGAGGAGCACGGCCACGCCCTCGTCCTGCGCAACATGGCCATGATCGACGAGATGCGGGGGGATCTGGAGACCGCCATGGACCGCAGTGCGCAGGCCCTGGCGACGTTCCGGGCGGTCGGCGACCTCTCCTCGGAGGCCCATGTGCTGAACAACATGGCGCAGATCGAGCTGGACCGTGGCCGTACGGATTCTGCGCAGCAGCTGAGCCTCGAGTCCCTGCGGGTCTCCACGGCGATCGGTGAGGGAGGGGCCCGCAGTCTGGCGCTCGGAACCCACCGGCTGGCCCGGGTGTACCTCGCGCAGAACGAGTACGGCCTGGCCGAGGAAGCGTTCCTGCGGATGATCCGGATCGTACGGGCCAAGGCCGACATGTTCGGTCTGGCCCATGGGCTCCTCGGGCTGGGCGAGGCCCGGCTGGGGGCGCGGAGCTGGGCGCAGGCCAGGGGAACCCTGCTGCATGCCCTGGAAATCGTCGGACTGGTCGACAGCGCCCTGGTTGAGGGGAAAATCAAACTGGCCCTCGGTGAGGCGTGCTGGAAATGCGGTGAGCACTCCGCTGCCCGGCAGTATTTCGCCGACGCCCGGGACGACTTCACCCGGATCGGTGTCGGGACGTGGGTGGAGCGGGCGCAACTGGCACTTGCCGGAACGCTTCCCCAGGAGGAGACGCCGGAAATCCCCTGACGGTTCCTCAATCCGCCACTTCATCGACCACTCGACCCCACCGCTCAAATCCGGCCGCCGGAATCCCGGAATCCCTTTCCCGCGATATCTGGTGTCCGGAAAACCGAAAGCGGAGCGATAATGAGCCGAAACCCTTGTGGCATACCGTTCATCGCATAGCAGGTTGACGACATGGGGGAAGAATGCAGAACGTCCGTAACACCATCGCCACCGTCGCGGTCACCACTGTTCTCGTGGGACTGTGCGCATTCGTGGGCGCCGGATCCGCGGCGGCCGCGCCGTCCGCCGGCAACGGGCTTGCCGTGTCGGCCGCCGGTGTCCCGGCCCAGGCTGCCGACGGCACGAATGACGAGAGCTGGCACTGAGCATCCGGGGCCGGAGCGGTACGCCCGGCCCGCGCAGGTGAACAGCGGGCGCCGGAGGACCGGCGCCCGCTCCGTGTGTCCGCTCCCGCAGACCACTCCCGCCGCCCTCCCCGCGCCCGCTTCCGGCGGCCGGGGCGGGGTCGTCCGGGCGGCGAAAAATATATCCGCGATATACGGGGACGGTACGGTCCGCGCCACGCAGTCAGCAGTCGAAATGACAGAGAGTGCCCATGGCGCCCCCTTACAACATGTTCGAGAACAGCGGCGGCCGCGGGGCTGAGGACAGCTCCGCGGCCGTGTTCCGCGCGCTCCGCGCCGGTGGTGACACGCATGTCTGGTGGTGGCGCCAGCCGTTGCGCACCGACCCCGCCGATCTCGCTCTGCTCAACACCGAGGAGTTCCGGCAGGCCCTGTGCCTCCACTCGGAGCGCGATGCCGCGGCGTACGTCCACACGAGGGCGACGGCCCGCAGGGCGATCGGGGAGCTCCTCGACGTCGCACCCGAGGACGTCGACATCGAGAAGCCGCTGTGTCCCGTCTGCGGGGACCCCGGGCACGGGCCCACGCGCCTGAGCCGCCCCGACGTGCCCCTGGCCATCAGCCTGGCCCGTACCGGCGGTCACACCGTTCTCGCGGTGGGGACCGGGGCAACGATCGGCGTGGCCGCGGAGCGCCTGCGGCCCGTGCGCCAGGACGTGCTGGCCGAGTCGTGGCTCACCGCGGACGAGGCGCTCCATCTGCTGGAGCTCCCGCGAGGTGCTGCCCGCGATGAGGTCTTCTACCGATGTTGGGCCCGGAAGGAGGCCGTCCTCAGAGCGCTGGGGCACGTACCGGACGGCGTCCGGCCGGACCAGATCGAGTCCTACCCGGCCACGACGGACACCGTGTTGATGCACTGTCCCGGCACCCCCGGCACCCCCGGCACCCCCGGCGAACCGCACCCCGACGGTCGGACCGCCTGGGTCGTACGGGATCTCGCGCTCTCCGGACGCGCGGCAGCGGCCGTCGCCCAGCCTGCCGGGACCGAGCCGGCCTGCGGCCCGGTACGGACGCACCTGCCCGGAGGCACGGCGCGCCCGTTTCCCGGCGCGCCGTGACACCGCACGTGCCGTGACACCGCACGCTCAGCGGGCGGCGGTGGCTTCGGGCTGTCCCCGGTGCGCCGTCTCCTTCAGCAACCCGGCGAGGAGCAGCACCAGTTCGTGGAAGCGGTAGAGCGGCCGGCCCTGGCGGTCGACGCCGCAGATGTCGAGCAGCGCCCCGTCCACCAGCTGTTCCAGGCGCTGCTCCGCGGCTGACTCCCGGGTCCCCAGATGCGCGGCCGCCCGCTGTGCGGGGAACGACCCCACTCCGATGTCCGCCAGCTGGATCAGCGTGGTCCGTGCCTGGTCCGATCCGGGCAGCTGCCGCAGCGCCGGCATCAGCGCGCCGACCACGTCGATCCCGCCGAAGGACAGCTCCCGGAGCCGGGTCTCCGGATCCGCCAGCCGGTCGGCGAGCCGTGCGACGGGCCAGTAGGGGCGTGCCGCGAGCCTGCTGCCGGTGATGCGCAGCGCGAGCGGCAGCCCCGCACAGTAGGCGAGCACATCGTCCGTGGCGTCGGGTTCGGCCAGCAGCCGTGCGCGACCCGCGGACGCGGCCAGCAGATCGAAGGCGGCGCCGTCGCCGAACGGGGCGAGCGCGGTCGTTCGCGCGCCGGTCACCTGGGTGAGCCGGGCGCGGCTCGTGATCAGGACGACGGCGTCCGGCGACCCGGACAGCAGAGGGTCGAGCCCGCGGCTGTCGACCGCACCGTCGAGGACCACCAGGAGCCGTCTGCCCGCCGTGCGCGCCCGGTAGAGGCGCACCAGCTCGTCCAGTTCGAGGCGCCCGTCCGCACCGCTGCCCGTGCCGCCTCTGCCGACATGTTCGCCCAGCCCCCGCAGGAGCGTCGTGAGGACCTCGGCGGGAGGTCTCGCCCGGCCGTCGGGCTGGGCGAGCTCGGCGAAGAGGAAGCCGCCGGGATAGTGCGCGGCGCTCGTGTGGGCGGCGTGCAGGGCCAGCGCGGTCTTGCCCACGCCCGCCATGCCGGTGACGAGCAGGTGGCGCGGTCCCCGCCCGGCCGCGGAGTCCGCCAGCTGGGTGCGCAGGGCGGCGAGTTCGGCCTGGCGCCCGATGAACTCCTCGGTGTCCGGCGGCAGCATCGCCGGGGCGTCGTCGTCCTCGTAGCCGGAGTGGTCGGGCTGCTGGATCCTGCTCCCGGGCCCGGGTCCGCGGTTGCCGGCGAGCACGGCCTCGTACGTCGATCCGAGGGCCTCGCCGGGGTCGATGCCCAGCTGGTCGGCGAGCAGGCTGCGGCCCTCGTAGTAGCTCTGCAGCGCGTCGCTCTGGCGCCCGCCCCGGTAGTACGCCGTCATCAGCTGCGCACGGAGCTTCTCCCGGAGGGGGAACTGCGCGACGAGCCCGGTGAGTTCGGCGGTCAGCTGCTCGTGCCTGCCGAGCGCGAGATCTGCCTCGATCCGGCTTTCGAGCGCGTGCATCCGCGCCTCCTCGAGCTGGGGAAGCTCGGCGTCCGCGAGGTGTTCGGTGACGTTGGAGAGCGCGCTTCCCCGCCAGTGACCCAGCGCCTCCGTGAGCAGCGCCCCGGCCTCGCCGAACCGCTTGCGGCGCAGCGCGGCACGCCCCAGCTTCTCCAGCCGCTCGAACTCCAGGAGGTCGACCCTGCAGTCCGGCGCCGCGAGCAGGTAGCCGGGCTGGCGGCGCTCGATCCTGACCTCGTCGCCGAGGAGTTTGCGCAGCCTGGACATGTACGTATAGATCTGTGCGCCGGACGTCGCCGGCGGCTCCCATCCCCACAGGAGCGTATTGAGTCGGGTGTCGGACACCACGCGGCCTCTGGCGAGCAGCAGAGTCGCGAGCACCGTGTGCACCTTGGAACCGGACAGCGCAACGCGTGTGCCGTCCTTGTGAGCTTCAACCGGGCCGAGGACTCGGAAGTCCATTCGGCACCCCCCGTCTGGCTAATACGAACGTGTGCTCGCTGCAGAAGCTATGCGGGGGCTTTATTCGCGGGTTATTCGTTCGGTAACGCCGTGGCCTTGGCCTTGTGACGAGGGGCTGGAAGCCTGCCCCCACGCCGGGTCCCCGGGCCGGGACGGGCCGCGCGGCAGAACCGGCGACCCGTCATCTCCACTGCTTCCACGTGCGGTTCAGCCCGCGGTGACCTCGACGTCACGGCCGAGGAGCGCCGCCACGACCTTGTGCACGTGCTTGCCGTTGTCGGAGTTCGTCATCACCACACAGCCGTTGCCGGACCGCAGTTGCAGCGAGGTCAGCGCACGGAACCCGGCGGTCTGACCGCCGTGCCCGAACTCCGGGTCGGCCATCGAGCCGTCGACGACGGTGCCCAGGCCGTAGAAGCTCCCGGGGAACGCCTCCGTGAGCATGACCCCGGCGGACTTGGCGGACAGCAGGTCCGAGAAGCCCAGATGGGCCTGCCGGATCTCCACCGCCAGCTGGGCCAGATCGGAGGGCGAGGACCACAGCCCGCTGCCCGCGAGCACCGGACGTACCCGGTAGCCGTCCAGGAGCGCACTGCCGTGCTGGTCGTGACCGTCGGCGATGTCCCGGCCGACGGCGTGCGGGTCCTCGGGAGCCAGGAAGGAACTGTCCCGCATGCCCAGGGGGCCGAACACCAGCTCCGCCGCCAGCTCCTGGAACTCCTGTGCGGTCACATCCGTCAGCAGCTGCTCGATCATGGCCCACTGGCTGCCCGCCTTGCGGAACAGCGCCCCGGGCTCGTGCTCGGCCTTCACCTCGTCCAGTACGGCGGTCAGCTTCGGCATGGCCTCACCCGGCCGCCACCAGGTGCCGGCGGTCTGGGACAGGCCGGCCGTGTTCGACAGCAGGTGGCGCAGCGTCAGCGGGCTGCCGCCCGCCGCCCTCGGTGCGCGGCGGCCGGTCAGATAGCCGTCGATGTCCGCGTCCAGGTCGAGCACGCCCCGGTCGACGAGACGCAGCGCGGCGAACGCCGTGACGTGCTTGCTGATCGAACCGGCCTGGAACCGGGTCCGCAGCGTCACCGGAGCACCGGTCCCGGTCGCCCTGATCCCGTAGGCCTGAACCCCGACCAGCTGGCCGTCCTTGAGGAGCGCGACCGCGGCCCCCGGCACTCCGTGGGCCTCCATCGCCCCGGCCACGTCGGACACGGCCTGCGGTCCTCCTGCGGTAGCAACCGTCATCGGCCTGCTCGCTCCCCCATCGGTCTCATCGGTCCCATCCGCCTTGGCGCCGTCGATCGTCAGCGCGAGGTCCTCGATCGTCTCGCTGTCCAGCAGCATGCGCAGGGTGAGGTCGAGCCCGGCCTTCCGCGCGGCGGCCATCACATGGACGATGCGCATCGAGTCGGCTCCCAGGTCCAGCAGCCGGTCCCGTACGCCCACTTCGGGCACCTGGAGCACCTCGGCGCACGTCTGCACCAGCAGCCGCTCGGTCCTGGTGCGCGGCGCCACGTACTCCCGGTCTGCGACCAGTGCGGTGCGGCCGGGTGCGGGCAGTGCCTTGCGGTCGACCTTGCCGGCCGCGTTCAACGGCATCGCGTCGAGCAGGACGAACGCGGCGGGCACCATGTACGAGGGCAGCGACGCCGCCAGATGCGCGCGCAACTGCGCCTGTTCGGCGGTCCCGCCGGTGACCGCGTAGGCGACGAGCAGCTTCTCGCCGTTGCCGTCCTCGCGTGCGATCACCGTCGCGTCCTCGACCTCGGGGTGGGCCAGGAGCACTTCCTCGATCTCGCCCAGCTCGATGCGGTAGCCCCGTATCTTCACCTGGTTGTCGATCCGGCCGAGGCACTCCAGCTCACCGTCCGCCCTGAACCGCGCCAGGTCGCCCGTCCGGTACATGCGCGAACCGGGCTGACCGCCGAACGGCTCCGGGAGGAACCGCCCGGCCGTCAGCCCCGGCCGGCCGACGTACCCGCGGGCCACACCGGCGCCCGCGATGTACAGCTCCCCGACCACACCCACCGGCACGGGCTGCTGAACGGCGTCCAGCACATACGCCCGGTAGTTGTGGATCGGGCGCCCGATCGGCACGCTGCCGGCGTCCGGCGCGACCTCCCAGGCCGTGGCCCAGACGGTCGCCTCGGTCGGACCGTACTGGTTGACCAGCCGGTCCACCCGGCCGCCCAGATCACGGGCCAGCGCGGGCGGGCAGTCCTCACCGCCGGTGATGGCGGTCAGCGGGACACGGCCGAGCCCGGCGGCGATGAGGAGCTTCCACCCCGCCGGGGTCGCCTGGGCATGGGTGACCCCGGCGGACTCGATCAGCCGCAGCTGCGCGGCCGCGTCGTGCACCTCGTCGTCATCGGCGAGGACCACCCTGCCGCCCGTGATCAGCGGCAGGTAGAGCTCGGTCGTCGAGATGTCGAAGGACAGCGACGTGGGCGCCAGCCAGACGTGGTCCGGGCCCGCCCCGTACCGCTCCCGCATCGAGAACAGGACGTTCAGCAGGGAGAAGTGCGCGATCTGCACACCCTTGGGGCGTCCGGTGGAGCCGGAGGTGAACAGCGTGTACGCGAGGCGGTGCCTGCGGGACGGGTCCTTCGGGTCCCGGTCCGCCGACGCGTCAGGACGGGTGTCGGGCCGGGCCGCGATCAGGGCACGGTCACGGTCGAGATCGATGACCTCACCGTCGTAACCTCCGCCGAGGCGCTCGTACAGGCCTCCCTGCGTGACGATCAGCCGGGCTCCCGCAGCGCCGAGCATGTAGGTCAGCCGGTCCGCCGGCAGCCCGGCGTCCAGCGGCAGATGTGAGCCGCCCGCCTTCCAGATCCCCAGCAGGCAGGGCAGGGTGTCCGGCCCCCGGTTCAGCAGGACACCGACCACGGACTCGGGCCCCACCCCGGCCTCGCGCAGCTGGTGCGCGATCCGGTTGGCCCGGGCGTCGAGCTCGCGGTAGGTGAGGGTCTCGGCGCCCACCTGCACGGCGACGGCATCGGGGGTGGCCGAGACGGTCGCCTCGATCACCTCGTGCACATATCTGCTCATCCCCACTCCACCTCGGTGTCGTTCCAGTCCTCGAGCACCTGGGTCAGCTCCGCCGTGGACAGGAGCGCTGCGTCCACGTCCCCGTCGGGGTCGGCCGCCATGGCCTCCAGCACCGCGCGGTACATGCCGGCGAGCCTCTCCGCGTTCGCCCGGTTCAGACCGGTGCTGACGGCCCGCAGGACCAGCCGCCCCGGCACGTTGGCGATCGACAGGGTGAACTCGTTGGAGCTGTCACCCGCCCCGCCCTGTACATCGACCGTCCCGGTGTCCACCTGATGGAAGTCCTGGTAGCGGTACATGATGTCGAACAGCCTTCGCCCACCGGCCAGGCGTTGCACCGCGGGAAGCGGATGGCGCCGGTGGTTGTACACCTCGGCCTCGCGGTCGAAGACCTGCCGGACCAGTTCGCTCCAGGTCCTTGCCGTGCGGTCGTGGGCGAACGGCAGCGTGTTGAGGTACATGCCGTAGACCCGCTCCGCCCCGGGAACCTCCGGGCGGGCGCTGTACAGCACCCCCGTGTGGAAGGCCGGCTCGTTGGTCACCGTGCTGAGCACCTTCAGGTGCGTGGCCAGCAGGACCGCCTTGAACGACGTGCCGCTGGACGTGGCCAGTGCGCGCAGGGCGGGCTCGATGTCGCGGAACTCCACCGACAGCTTGAAGTCCTCCCGCGGGGCGCCGTTGCCGTCGCCCCAGTCCGCGGGAAGTACACACATGGAGTGCCGGTCGACGATCCCCTGCCAGTAGTTCCGGTCCTCCTCCGACTTCAGGGACTCCTGTTCCGCGGCGATGAAGTCGGCGTAGCGCACGGCCGTCGGCTCCGGCTGTTCCGGCTCCTCACCCGCCGCGTACGCGTGGTAGACGTCGAGCACCTCCATCAGCAGCGACTGCTGGCTCCACCCCTCGGTGATGGCGTGGCAGTGCGTGAAGCCCAGGTGCCAGGCCTCGTCCGACTCGACGAGCGCGGCGATACGGAGCAGCGGAGGCCGCCCGAGCTCGAACAGCTCGGCACGTTCAGCCGCGATGTGTGCCCGGCGGGCGTCGGCGAACTGCTCGGCGTCCAGACCCCGCAGATCCTGCACGGTCACCGGAATGACGGCGCTCGCACGGACCAGCTGGAGGGGGATGTCGAACTCCTCGAGGGAGAACGACGTACGCAGCATCTCGTGGCGTTCCACGATCGTCTGCCCGGCCCGGCGCAGGGCGTCGGCGTCGAACGGACGGCCGTCCTTGATCCGGAACGTGGACGTGTTGTGGTACTTGTTCAGCCCGTCGTCGGCGAGCATCTCGACCAGCATGCCGAGCTGCACCTTGGAGATCGGGTACGCGTCGACCAGGCCGGCCGGGAGCGTCGCGCGGATCTCGTCCGACACCTGGGCGAACGGTGCGACCGCCACGTCCTCCTGACCGGGCTCCGTCCCGGCGAGCGCGGTGGCGAGTCCGGCGACCGTACGGTGCTGGAAGACGTCCCGTACCCCGGCTTCGAAACCCTCGGCGCGCAGGGCACCGACCAGGGCGATGGCCTTGATCGAGTGACCGCCCAGATCGAAGAAGTTGTCCTCCACCCCGACCCTCTCCAGCCCCAGAACACGGCGCCAGACAGCGGCGATGCGTTCCTCGGTGGGGTTACGGGGGGCGAGGTAGGTGTCCTCGGCAGACCCGTCGGGGTCGGGGAGGGCGCGTCGGTCGATCTTGCCGTTGGCGGTCAGCGGGAGAGCGTCGAGGCCGACGAAGACGGACGGGACCATGTACTCCGGCAGCGAAGCCCTGAGCCCTTCCGCCAGGTCTTCGGTGCTGCCGACGACGTAAGCGATGAGGCGCTGGTCCTCGGAGACCACGACGGTGGCGTCGGTGACCTGCGGATGAGCGACCAACGCGGCACGGATCTCACCCAGCTCGATGCGATACCCCCGCACCTTCACCTGGTCATCGATACGGCCCAGGAACTCAACCGCACCATCACTGCGCCAACGCACCAGGTCACCAGTGCGGTAGAGACGCGCACCCGCCGGCCCGAACGGGTCAGGCACGAACCGCTCAGCGGTGGCGCCTGGGCGGTAGGCGTAACCACGCGCCACACCCGTACCACCGACGAACAGCTCACCCACCGCACCCACCGGCACCGGCTGCAGACCCGCATCCAACACCCGCATGACCATGTTCGGCAGCGGACGCCCGATCGGCACCACACCCTCGAACGCCTCGACCAGCGGGAACACACACGTACCCACGGTCGCCTCGGTCGGACCGTACTCGTTGAGTACGCGGCCCTCGCCGAGCAGCACCCGCCAGCGCTCCACCAGACCACCGGGCAACGCCTCACCCGCAACCACCACACGAGACGTCAGGGACTGGATCTGCTCGTCCGACAACTGCCCGGACAGCACTTCCAGATGGCCGGGAGTCAGCTTCATGAAGGAGAACGGGCCCGCCGCCGCCAGGCTCTCACCCAGCTCCGTCAGCTCACCGTCCCACAACCACGCACGCTGACCCGCAGCAAGCGGAGCCCACACATTCGGCACCACCAGGTCGAACGCCACCGACGAGAACACCGGCGCACCACCCGAACCCGACGCCACCAACTCCCGCACCGCCCAGTCCACATGATTCACCAGACTGCGATGCGAAACCTGCACACCCTTCGGCCGCCCCGTCGAACCCGACGTGAACACCGTGTACGCCACCGAATCCAGATCAACAACCACATCCGGAGCCGACTCCGGGAACGACGACACACCGTCCTCATCGACCCGCACCGTCTCCACACCCGGGAAACGATCCGCATACATACCCGAGGTCAACGCCACACCCACCCTGGCGTCCTCGACCATCCCCGCGATACGACCCGCCGGCAGCACCGGGTCCATCGGAACGAACCCACCACCCGCACGCCACACCGCCAACAACGACACCACCAGATCGACCGAACGATCCAGCAACACCGCAACCGTCGACTCCGGACCCACACCCACCGCACGAAGACGATGCGCCAACCGATTCGCCCGCACATCCAACTCGGCGAACGACAACGACCCGTCACCGGCCTCCACAGCCACCGCACCCGGCGCCGCAGCAACCCAGTGGCCTATCAGCTCGGGCACCGAGATCTCCGGGACCACCACCGCCGAGTCGTTCCACCCGGTCAGCACCAGATCGCGCTCACCACCGGGCAGGAACACCTGACGGGCATCACCCTCCACATCCGCGGCCATCGACTCCAGAACCGACCGGTACATCGCCGCGATCCGCTGTGCGCCGGCGCCGCCGAGCACCTGGGGGTTGACCGTGAGAAGCAGACCGCTGCCCCGGGCGGCGACGGCGAGACCGAACTCCGTGGCACCTTCGCCGTCCCCGGAGTCGGTGTCGACGACGTCCGTCTCCGCCTGGGCGTCCGCCAGGTCGAGATAGCTGAAGCGCACGTCGAGGAGTCGCGTGCCGTCACTCAACTCGCGCTGCATCACCGGCATCGGGAAGCGCCGGTGCGGCCAGAGCGTGCCTTCCTGGTCGAAGACCTGGCGGATCAGCTCCCGCCAGGTCCGTGCGCCGCGCTCGTAGGCGAACGGCACGGTGTTGAGGTACATGCCGTAGACCCGCTCGGCGCCCACGACCTCGGGCCGGCCGCTGGAGACCAGGCCGGTGCAGAAGGAGTCCTCGGCGGTCAGCTGGCTCATCACCTTCAGGTGCGCCGCGTGCAGCACAGCCTTGAGTGACGTCCCGGTGCCGCTCGCGGCGGCTCGGAGCGCCGGGGTGAGGTCGCCGAGCGGTACGTGCACGGTGTTCGCACGGTGTCCCGGCTCGGGGTCGCCCCACCCGGAGGGCAGCTCGAACTTGGCGTGCGAGCCGAGTACGTCCCGCCAGTAGTTCCTGTCCTCGTCCGAGGCCAGCGACGCCAGCTCGGCGGCCACGAAGTCCGCGTACCGCACGGCGGGGACCGCAACCTCGGGCAGGGTCTCGCCGCCGCGCACCCGCAGGTAGCCCTCGACGATGTCGCTGAGCAGGGTGCGGTGGCTCCAGCCCTCCGTGATCGGGTGGCAGACGCTGACCGACAGCCACCAGGCCTCGTCGGACTCGACGAGTGCGGAGATGCGGAGCAGCGGGGCGCGGGACAGGTCGAACGTCTCGGCCCTCTCGGCGGTGATGTGCGCCCGGCGTGCTGCTGCCTGCTGCTCGGCGTCGAGTTCTCGCAGATCCTGCACGGTCACCGGGATGACGGTGCTCGCGTGGATGAGCTGGAGCGGAACGGCGAAGCCTTCGAGGTCGAAGGACGCGCGGAGCATCTCGTGGCGTTCCACCACGGCCTGCCCGGAGCGGCGCAGGGCCTCGACGTCGAACGGACGGCCGTCCTTGATCCGGAACGCGGTCGTGTTGTGGTACTTGTTCAGGCCCTCGTCGGCCAGCATCTCGACCAGCATGCCGAGCTGCACCTGCGCCAGCGGGAAGGCGTCCACGAGGCCCTCGGGCAGCTTCGCCCTGTCCTCGTCCCCGATCAGCGCGAACGGTGCGACGACGGCGGACTCGGTGACAGGTTCCGTTCCCGTGAGCGCGGTGGCGAGTCCGGCGACCGTACGGTGCTGGAAGACGTCCCGTACCCCGGCTTCGAAGCCCTCGGCGCGCAGGGCACCGACCAGGGCGATGGCCTTGATCGAGTGACCGCCCAGATCGAAGAAGTTGTCCTCGACGCCGACCCTTTCCAGCCCCAGAACGGCGCTCCACACCGCGGCGATGCGTTCCTCGGTGGGGTTACGGGGTGCCACGTAGGTGTCCTCGGCCGATCCTTCGGGATCGGGGAGCGCACGCCGGTCGATCTTGCCGTTGGCCGTCAGCGGCAGGGCGTCGAGGCCGACGAACACCGAGGGGACCATGTACTCCGGCAGCGAGCCGGCCAACCAGGCCGCCAGGTCTTCGGTGCTGCCGACGACGTAGGCGATGAGCCGCTGGTCCTCGGAGACCACGACGGTGGCGTCGGTGACCTGCGGATGAGCGACCAACGCGGCACGGATCTCACCCAGCTCGATGCGATAGCCGCGCACCTTCACCTGGTCATCGATACGGCCCAGGAACTCGACCGCACCATCACTGCGCCAACGGACCAGGTCACCGGTCCGGTAGAGACGCGCACCGGCCGGCCCGAAGGGGTCGGGCACGAACCGCTCTGCGGTGGCGCCTGGGCGGTATGCGTAGCCGCGTGCCACACCCGTACCACCGACGAACAGCTCACCCACCGCACCCACCGGCACCGGCTGCAGACCCGCGTCCAACACCCGCATGACCATGTTCGGCAGCGGACGCCCGATCGGCACCACACCCTCGAACGCCTCGACCAGCGGGAACACACACGTACCCACGGTCGCCTCAGTCGGACCGTACTCGTTGAGTACGCGGCCCTCGCCGAGCAGCACCCGCCAGCGCTCCACCAGACCACCCGGCAGCGCCTCACCCGCAACCACCACACGAGACGTCAAACCCTGGATCTGCTCGTCAGACAACTGCCCGGACAACACTTCCAGATGGCCGGGGGTCAGCTTCATGAAGGAGAACGGGCCGGCTTCCGCCAGGCTCTCACCCAGCTCCGTCAGCTCACCGTCCCACAACCACGCACGCTGACCCGCAGCCAGCGGAGCCCACACATTCGGCACCACCAGGTCGAACGCCACCGACGAGAACACCGGCGCACCACCCGAACCCGACGCCACCAACTCCCGCACCGCCCAGTCCACATGATTCACCAGACTGCGATGCGAAACCTGCACACCCTTCGGCCGCCCCGTCGAACCCGACGTGAACACCGTGTACGCCACCGAATCCAGATCAACAACCACATCCGGAGCCGACTCCGGGAACGACGACACACCGTCCTCGTCGACCCGCACCACGGCCACATCGAACCGGTCCGCGTACGCATCCGACGTCACAGCGACCGTCACCCGCGCATCGGCGACCATCCCCGCGATACGACCTGCCGGCAGCACCGGGTCCATCGGAACGAACCCACCACCCGCACGCCACACCGCCAGCAACGACACCACCAGATCAACCGAACGATCCAGCAACACCGCAACCGTCGACTCCGGACCCACACCCACCGCACGCAAACGATGCGCCAACCGATTCGCCCGCACATCCAACTCAGCGAACGACAACCGCTGACCACCGGCCTCCACAGCCACCGCACCCGGCGACTCGACCACCCGACGCGCCACCAGCTCCGGTACCGACACCTCCGGCACCACCACCGCCGAGTCGTTCCACCCGGTCAGCACCTGCTCGCGCTCACCACCGGGCAGGAACACCTGACGGGCGTCACCCTCCACGTCCGCGGCCATCGACTCCAGCACCGACCGGTACATCGCGGCGAGGCGGTCCGTGCCCTCCCTGCCGATGAGGTGCCGGTTCGCGGTGATCACCATGAATCCGGCGCGGGTGGAGACACCCAGCGGGAACTCGGTGGGACTGTCGTCGAGCGTGGCCGGGTAGTCGACGAGGTCCTGGTCGACCTGCCGGAAGTTCTGGTAGCTGAAGCGGACGTTGACGAGCCGGTCGCTCGTGCTGAGCTCCCGCTGCATCACGCCGAGCGGGTACCGGCGGTGCGGCCACACCTCGATCTCCTGGTCGAAGACCTGGCGCACCAGATCCCGCCAGGTTGCGGCGCCACGGGTGAAGGCGAAGGGCAGCGGGTTCAGGTAGACCCCGTACACCCGCTCGGCGCCCACGGCCTCCGGCCTGGCGTTGGTCACGAGGGCGGTGAAGAAGGACTCCTCCGGCGTGAGCTGGCTCATCACCTTGAGGTGCGCCGCGTGCAGGACGCTCTTGATCGGTACCTTCGCCTTGCTGGCCAGGGTCCGCAGTCCGGCGTCCAGGTCGTGGTATGGCACCCAGGCACGGTGCAGTCCGCGCGGTGTCTCCTCCGGGTCGTCGCCCCAGCCTGCGGGCAGTTCGAAGGAGGCGTTGTTCTCGAGGACCGTCCGCCAGTAGTCGCGGTCGTCGTCCCCGGCCAGGGAGACCAGCTCGGCGGCGACGAAGTCCGCGTACCGCACGGCGGCGGGTGCGGGTTCCTCGACCGGCGACCCGTCGCGCAGCGCGCGGTAGGTCGTGGCCAGTTCCATCAGCAGGGAGTGGTGGCTCCAGCCCTCCAGTACCGCGTGGCACTCGGTCAGGGTCAGCCACCAGGAGCCGTCGTCGCAGGCGTGTCCGGTGAAGCGGATGAGTGGGGCGCGGGTCAGGTCGAAGAGCTGGGTGCGCTCCTCGGCCATGAAAGCCCGCAGCGACGCCTCGACGGCGGCGCCGTCGAGCCCCCGCAGGTCCCGTGCGTCGACCGGCGAGGTGACGTCGGACGGGGCGTGGACGAGCTGGAGCGGTACGGAGTAGCCCTCGATCGCGAACGAGGAGCGCAGGATCTCGTGCCGGGCCAGCACCGTGTCCACGGCCTGCTGGAGGAGCTCGCGGTCGAAGAGCTGATCGTCGAGGATCCGGAAGCAGGTCGAGTTGTGGTAGTGGTTGCGGCCGTCGTCGGCGAGCATCTCGACGACCATGCCGAGCTGCACCTGCGCCAGCGGGTAGGCGTCGACGAGTCCGGCCGGCAGCCGGTCGAGGTCCTCCTGCGCGAGCAGGGCGAAGGGCTCGACGGCCGGTTCGGCCTTGGCGGGGGCGGGGCGTCCGGTGATGAACGCGACGAGTTCGGCGGGGGTGCGGTGCTCGAACACATCGCGGACCGTGACGTCGTACTCGCCGTCGCGGAGTGCGCCGACGAGGGCGACGGCGCGCAGCGAGTCGCCGCCCAGGTCGAAGAAGTTGTCCTCGACGCCGACCTGTTCGACCCCGAGCACCTCGCGCCAGACCGAGACCATCTCCTCCTCGGCCGCGGTGCGCGGCGCGACGTGGGCGGCCTCGACACCGAGTGCGCTGCGGTCGGGGGCGGGCAGTGCGGCCTGGTCCAGCTTGCCGTTGACGGTCAGCGGGATCTTCCCGACGACGAGGAAGGCCGTCGGGATCATGTAGTCGGGGAGTGATCCGGCCAGCAGGGTCCGCAGTTCGCTGGGTGCGGCCACGGCATCGCTGGTGGGTACGACGTACGCCACGAGCCTGCGGTCGCCGGGGGTGTCCTCCCGGGCGACGACGACGGCGTCCCGTACCCGCGGGTGGGTGGTCAACGCGGCCTTGATCTCGCCCAGTTCGATGCGGTGACCGCGGATCTTCACCTGGTGGTCGATGCGGCCCAGGTAGTCGAGGCTGCCGTCGGGCCGCCTGCTCGCCAGGTCACCGCTGCGGTAGAGCCGGGAGCCGGGCTTTCCGTACGGGTCGGGTACGAAGCGTTCGGCGGTCAGGGCCGGCCGGTTGAGGTACATGCGGGCGACGCCGGGGCCGCCGACGTGGATCTCGCCGGGCACTCCGACGGGCACCTGCTCGCCGTGCGGGCCGAAGAGGTGGACCTGCAGGTCGCGCAGCGGCACCCCGATCGCGTTCCCGGTGTCGGACTCCAGGTCGGACTCGGTGAGCAGGTGGTACGTCGTGTGGACGCAGGTCTCGGTGATGCCGTACAGGTTGGCAAGCGCGGTCTGTTCCAGGCTGCGGCGGGCGACCCAGGGCTTGAGGCCCGGGATGTCCAGCCGCTCCCCGCCGAACGAGACGACGCGCAACGAGAGTTCGTCGAGGAGCCGGTGTCCGTCGGCGGCGAGGGAGACCAGGCTGCGGAAGGCGGACGGGGTCTGGTTGAGGACCGTGACCCGCTGCTCGGTGAGGAGGCGCAGGAAGTCCTCGGGGGCGCGGGCCACGTCCGGCGGTACGACCACGAGGCGGCCGCCGTAGGCGAGGGCGCCCCAGATCTCCCAGACCGACATGTCGAAGGCGTAGGAGTGGAAGAGCGTCCATACGTCGTACTCGTCGAAGCCGAAGTGCTCCTCGGTCACGGTGAGCAGGCGCAGCACGTTCGTGTGGCTGAGGCCGACGCCCTTGGGGCGGCCGGTGGAGCCGGACGTGTAGATGGTGTAGATCAGGTCCTCGGGCACCACTCCGGACTCGGGGTTGCTGTCCGGGGCCGCGGCCAGGGCGGCGGTCTCCGCCTCGCCGTCCAGCACCACGAGCAGGCCGTCGACGACGCCGGTCAGGTGCGCGGCGTGCGCACCGGAGGTGACGACGATCCGGGCTCCCGCGTCCTTGAGCGTGTAGCCGATGCGGTCGGCCGGGTGCTCCGGGTCCAGGGGCAGGTAGCCGGCCCCCGTCTTGAGCACGGCGAGAAGGGTCGGCACCAGGTCGAGGTTGCGGTCCAGGCTGACGCCGACGAGTCCACCGGGGCGGGCGCCGTGGGCCCGCAGGTGGTGGGCGAGCCGGTTGGCCCGTGCGTTGAGTTCGGCGTAGCTGAGCTGCTGGTTGCCGAAGACGAGGGCGATCGCGTCGGGGGTGGCCGCGGCCCGGTCCTCGACGAGCTCGTGGATGCAGCGGTCGGGCGCCTCGAAGTGCTCGGGCTCGGGCAGCAGGACGGCCAGATCGGACTCGTCCAGCATGTCGAGGCGGGAGAGCCGCAGGTCCGGGTCGGCGGCTGCCGATTCGACCAGACGCACGAAGTGCCGGGCCATGCGCTCGGCGGTGGCCCGGTCGTAGAGGGCGGTGCTGTACTCCAGCGCGCCCCGGACGCTTCCGTCCGCGGACTCGCTCAGCTGGAGGGTGAGGTCGAAGCGCGAGACGCGCGAGGTCGCGTGCAGGGTCTCCGTCTCGACACCGGGCAGCCGGAAGTCGCGGGTGCGCTCCCGGTGCATGGTGAAGGCCACCTGGCACAGGGGGGTGCGGGACATGTCCCGCACCGGCACGAGTTCGTCCGCGATCCGCGCGAACGGGAACTCCTGGTTGTCGAAGGCGTCCAGCACGGTCTCGCGGGCGCCGACGAGCAGCTCCCGGAACGTCGGGTCGCCCTGCCACTGTCCGCGCAGGACGAGGGTGTTGATGCCGTAGCCGATGAGCTGTTCCAGTTCGGGGCGGCTCCGGCCCGACACCACGGTGCCGACCGCGATGTCGTCGCGACCGGTGTACCGGGAGAGCAGCGCCTGGTAGCCGGCGAGCAGGGTCTGGAACGGGGTGGCGCCGTGTGCGGAGCCGAGCGTGCGCAGCTTCTCCGCCAGCGGGGCCGGGATCTCGACGGGCACCGCGTCGCCGTCGTAGCTGCGGGAGGCGGGACGGCGCCGGTCGGTGGGCACCTCGAGCGGGGTGCTGCCGGCCAGCCGGCCGCGCCAGTAGTCGAGCTGCTTGGTCAGGCCGTCACCGGCGAGGCGGGTGTGCTGCCAGGCCGCGTAGTCGGCGTACTGGACGGCCATCGGCGCCAGCGGCGACGGCTTGCCCTCACTGAACGCCCCGTACACCTCGGAGAGTTCGGACATGAACAGGCCGACGGACCACTCGTCGCAGGCGACGTGGTGGAAGACCACGACCAGCAGGTGGTGGTCGTCGGCGATCCGGATGAGCCGGGCCCGCAGCGGCGAGCCGTTCTCCAGGTCGAAGGGGCGGCCGGGCTCGGCCTCGGCCAGTGCCAGGGCGCGCTGTTCCCGCTCGGCGATGTCCGCCGTGCCCGTGAGGTCGTCGACCGGAAGGCCGAACGGGGCGGGAGGGTCGATCAGCTGGACCGGCTCGGCACCTTCGAGGCGGTACCGGGTGCGCAGGATCTGGTGCCGCGCCACCAGTTCCTCGAAGCTGCGGCGCAGCACCGAGGTGTCGAGCGGCCCGTGCAGCCGCAGGGCGACCGGGACGCTGTACTCCCAGCTGTCCGGGTCGAGCCTGCTCAGGAACCACATCTGCTGCTGACCGTGGGAGAGCGCCAGCGGGCCGCTCCGCTCGACCGGCACCACTGCGGCACGCCGGCCGCTGCGGCCTCCGGCGAGTCGGGCGCGCACCAGTTCCTCGCGCCTCTCCTCGGCCTGTCCGCCCGTGCGAACTTCGCCAGTACTCATGCTGAGCGCCCCTCCCGACCTTCGTTCCGTACGTCTCACTGGGTTTCCTGCGTGGTGCTGCCGCCGGTCCTGCCGGCGGTTCCTGCTCAGGCGCCGGACGTCTCCATGCGGCGGCGCAGGCTCGCGGGCCGCATGTCCGTCCAGACCTCTTCGATCCGGTCGAGGCAGACCTGCCGGGCACCCTCGGTGCCCTCGGTGTGCCAGCCGGCCGGCAGCTCCCGGTCCGCGTCCCAGATCGAGTACTGCTCCTCGTCGTTCAGGACGACCCGGTAGACGCGGTTGTCGGTCTGCTCGTCAGCCATGTCGGTTTCCCTTCGGTGGTCGGATTCGCACTCAGCTTCGGACGCCCGCCTATATCGGCCCTCTACTGAACACATCCGTACACACGCGGCCACAACGCAGCACGCGGCCCGGTCCCGTCGGGGGAGGCGGGACCGGACCGCGTGGGTCTCGGGGTGCTGCGGGTGGGGGCGCCCAGGTGCCGGGAGGCTGTCGGGCACCCCTTGGGGGGTGTGGCCGGGCTACTCGCGCGAGCCGAGGAACTGGACGGTTCGCGCCCGCAGTGCCGCGCCGACGGGCAGCACCGTGCCGATCACGGCGAGGAGCGTGGAGACGAGGGCGACGGCGATGACGATCGTGTACGGCACGACGATCGGTGTCGTACCGAACAGCTGGAGCAGGGCACCCCACAGGCCGGTCAGGTTGACCGCGGTGGCCGCGAGTGCCAGGGCCACCCCGATGGCGGAGACCAGCAGGGACTCGGCGACGAAGAACTTGACGACCTGCTTGGGCGTGGCTCCTGCCATCCGCAGCACCGCCAGGTCGCGGCGCCGGTCGGCCGTCGCCATGAGGAGTGTGTTGAGGATCGCGATGAAGCAGAAGATCATGATGATCACCGCGGTGGAACGCTGCCGCACCTCCGTGAGGTGGCGTGCGTACGCGCTCTCGGAAGCGACCAGTTGGTCCCTCGTCATGAACTCGGCTCCGCCGCCGGCCACCGCCTTGCGGATCTGTGCGGTGACCGCGGCGTGATCGGCACCGGTGTCCAGGGTGATGTAGGCACGCCGAGCGAGTCCGTCCCGGGCGTAGACGGCCGACGGGGCGAACCGCTGCGGCAGGTACGCCACGTCCTCGCCCCGCAGCGCCTTGTACGTCGCCGCGACCCGCAGTTCGACGCGCTCGCCGTCGGGCATCTCCACGGCGAGCCGGGAGCCGACGTCCATGCCCCACAGGTCGGCCACGGCCGTGCTGTTCTCGTCGAGATCGTCGAGGGACCCGTCGATGACCTTCAGGTCCATCGTCTTCTTCAGCGCGACGGGATCGACGACGAGGCCGTCGTTCTCCTCGTACCGGTTCTCGTCCTTGGTGTAGACGGTGGTGAGGATCGGGGCCGCGATGTGCACACCGTCGATCGCCGCGACGCGCTCGATCACCTGCGGGCTGATGCCCGGGGTTCCGTCGGGTGCGAGCGCGTACTGCGAACTGACCCGGTTCTGCAGGCCGTTGTCACGTGCGGCGCCGAGCGAGTCGGTGGCCGCGAGCAGCGAGAAGGCCAGCCCGACGGTGAGCAGGACGGGGGCCGCGGTGGCGGCGGTACGCCGCCGCGAGGTCAGCGCGCTCTCGCGCACCAGCATCGCGGTGGGCCCCGAAGCGCCCCGGAAGGGCAGCATCAGCAGCTTGGTGAGCGGTCCGACGACCAGCGGCGCGAGCACCGCCGCGGCCAGGACCGGCACCATCAGCGACACGACGTAGACCGTGGGCGAGAGCACACTCGTCGGGGAGGCGACGGCGATCCACGCCGTCCACCCGACACCGCCCACGAGGGCGATGACACCGAGCAGCGCCCTGCCGGGCGTCACCCCCGTGTCATCGACGGAGGCCTCGCGCAGCGCCTCGATGGGACGGATGCTGCCGGCCCGGCGTGCCGCGGCTGCCGCACCGCCGACCGCCACCAGGAGGCCGACCAGGAAGGCGGCGGCGAGCGGTGCCAGAACGGTCCAGTGCAGCGAGGGCTCCACCGTGAACCACTCGGGCGAGATGTCCATCGCGATGAGCATGTCGGCGAGGAGCTGCGCGCCGAACAGCCCGAGGACCGTGCCCACCGCGGAGGCGACGACGCCGACGAGCAGCGCCTCGTTGCGGACCATCTTGCGCACCTGCTTGGGGGTGGCGCCGACGGTACGCAGCAGGGCGACCTCACGGCGGCGCTGGACCACCGCGAAGGCGAAGGTGGACGCCACCACGAAGATCGCGGTGGTGCCCGCCACGCTGGCCATCACCGGCACGAGCGTGATGGTGTTGTCGAGCGTCTCGCGGTCGGCTGCCTCGCTGGCGTCCGCCTTGTGCCGGTCCTGTCCGGTGAGCACCGCGGCACTGTCGCCGACGGCGGCCCGCACGTCCGCGACCGGGCCGAGCGCCACCAGGGACTCGATGCGCGGGGAGAGCCGGGCGGCCTCCGCGTCGGTGAAGAAGACGGCGTCCTCCCAGCCGACCGGGGAGACCGTGCCGCTGACCGTGTACCGCTCGACGCCGGCGGCGGTCAGGACCGTCACCTTGTCGCCGGTGCGAGCCTGGTCCGACGGGACCACGACTTCCTTGGCGCCGGACGGCTCCTTGCCGTCGGACAGGTCGTAGCCGCCGAACCGCGCCACCGGCCAGGGGTGGCCCACCTGATCGGCGGGGCCGCCCTCGATCTGGGCGTAGAAGGCACGGTCGACCACGGTCTCGCCGGTGGCGGCGACCTTCTCGCTCAGCTCGGCCGAGATCCCCTGGGCGGCCGCGAGCGACCGGATCCCGAGGTCGTGATGGGCCGGGTCCCAGTCCGGGTCGGACGCCTGCACCACGGCGGGCGCCTCGGCGAACCGTTCCACCGGCCGGTCCGGCAGGTCGAGCATGGTCATGATGAGTACGCCCATGGCCGCGACCTGCGCGACCCCGAGCACCAGCGCCACGACGGTGCCGAGGAACGACACCCACCGTGCCCGCAGGGTCTGGAAAGCAACCCTGATCACCGCGACACCGCCAGGTCCGTCATCCGCGCGGCGACCGCCTCGGCGGTGGGCGAGCGCAGCTCGCCGACGAGGCTCCCGTCGGCGAGGAACAGCACCCTGTCCGCGTACGCGGCCACGTTCGGGTCGTGCGTGACCATCACGATCGTCGTCGTCACCCGCTCGCCGTGACCGGGGGCGGGCACGACACCGGGATCCGGCACGGGCGCGCCGGCCAGCTGCCGCAACGTGTCCAGCAGTTCGCGTCCGGTGGTGAGGTCGAGCGCGCCGGTGGGTTCGTCGGCGAAGAGCACGGCCGGCCGGGCCACGAGGGCACGGGCGATGGCGACACGCTGCTGCTGGCCGCCGGACAGCTGGCTCGGCCGGCTGCCCGCCTTCTTCTCCAGTCCCACCTGGGCGAGGGCCTGCTGCACGGTCCGGCGCTTGGGCTTGCGCCCGGCCAGCCGCATCGGCAGCGCCACGTTCTGCTCGGCGGTGAGCGAGGGCAGCAGGTTGAAGGCCTGGAAGATGAACCCCGTCGTCTCGCGGCGGAGTTCGGTGAGCTGGGTCTCGTTCAGCCCGACGATGTCCTTGCCGTCGATGAACACCCGCCCCGATGTGGGCTTGTCGAGTCCCGCGGCACACTGCAGGAGGGTCGACTTGCCGGAGCCCGACGGGCCCATGATGGCGGTGAAGCTCCCGCGGGGAAAGGACAGACCGATCTCGCGCAGCGCCGTCACCGCGCTGTCCCCGGATCCATAGGTCTTGGTCAGCGACTCGAGCCGCACTGCGTCATCCATCGATTCTCCGCAATTCCAGGGTGGTGAGGGGATCGGCCGTCGACCCGTCCGCGATGGCAACCGGCTCGGGCTGTGGGGGCGGTGCGCTGTCCTGCCGGTCCTCGAGCGCCGCACCCGGCCTGGTGAAGACCGCGGTGGCGACCAGGGCGAGCACCACCATCACTCCCGACACGACCATGAGCGTGTGCCGGGTGCCGACTGCCTCCAGCAGGTACCCGGTTCCGAGCGCGCCGAGTGAACTCGCCCCCGACACAAGGAGCATGACGACACTGCCGACCCGCCCCTGCATGTTGTTGGGGGTGATGCGCACCTGGTAGGACATGCCGGAGACAGTAACAGCGGCTCCTATATGAGACGTTATGAAGAAGAGCACACCGAGTGCCACGGGTTGTCTGAAAAATACCGCTGCGGGCATGACCAGCGCCCAGGTCACATGCGCCAGGATCATGATCTGGCGCATCGCCAGCCGCTTGTTCAGCCAGCCGCCGACCAAGGCCCCGAACAGCCCTCCCATACCGCCGGACGCCATGATCAGCCCGATGGTGCCCGCGGCGCCGCCGTCCTCCCTGACCACGACCGCCACGGTGAGGATGAGCCCCTGGAAGACCAGATTGCTTCCCGCGATGATCAACAGCGCCGTTCGGAAAAAGGCGCGATCCCATACCCACCGCAGTCCGACCGCGATGTCGGCCCGCATGTTGCGGCGCTTGTTGCCCGGCCTGGGAGGCGGCTCCTTCTCCCCCCGCAGCCGCACGAGCGTGATCAGCGAGAGCAGGTACAGCCCGACGCTCGACATGAACGGCATCCACGCCGAGAGACCGAACATGGCACCGCTCACCGGATGTCCGACGAAGTTGACGCCCCGTGAACGTGCCTCGTTCGTCGCCATCGCCGCCCCCAGCTGCCTGGGCGGCACCACACCGCGGACCATGGCCCGCTCGGACAGTTGGTAGAAGACCGTCATGCTGCTCTGGATGAACGCCACCGTCGCGATGTGCCAGACCCAGACGGTGTCCCCCAGCAGCGACACAGCCACCGTGGCGACCGCGACCATGCGCACGATGACGCACGTCATCATGACCCGCCGGCGGTTCAGCCGGTCCACCATGACACCGGCCGGCAGCTGGACCAGCAGCGCCGGCAACAGCCCCGCGAAGCCCACGAGTCCGGCCGCGCTCTCCGACCCGGTGTCCCACAGCACGAGCAGCGTGAACGCCATGCCCGAGCAGCGCTCCGCCATGACGGACATGGCGGAGCCGGTCCACAGCAGCCGGAAGTCGCGGTAGCTGCGGAGCGTCGGAAGCGCGTGCTTGCTTCTTCGCCGTACTCGATACCCCCCCTCGTCACTCATGGCCGATCGGCCCAGCACCATTCCAGGACAGCCATCGCGCTGTGCAGCTTGTGCGTGGCCTGGGTGAAGGCGATGCTCGCCGGCCCGTCCAGCACCTCGGCGGTGACCTCCTGGCCGCGGTGGGCGGGGAGGTCGTGCAGGAAGACCGCGTCCGGGCTCTCCTCCCACAGCTCACGGGTGACCTGGAACGGTGCGAAGACCTCCCGCCAGTCGGCGGTCGGCTTGCTGGTCCCGGTGGTCTGCCAGCGCGTGGTGTAGACGGCGTCGAGACCCGAGGGCAGGGCATCCATGTCGTGCTGCTCGGACACCTTCGATCCGCTGCGCGCCGCCTGTTCGGTGGCGGTGGCGAGAATCTCCGGCGCCAGCCCGTAGCCGGGCGGTGTCCGAAGCTCGAGCTCCGTCCCGGGGAACCGGGTCAGGGCGAGGGCCAGGGCCGCGGCGCTGTTGTTGCCCTCGCCGACGTACAGGACCCGCAGGCCCTCGACGCGGCCGAAGTGGTGCTGCAGCGTGGTGAGGTCGGTGAGCCCCTGGGTGGGGTGCTCCTCCGCGCTCATCGCGTTGATGACGGACATCTGCCCGCCGGCCGCCCAGGTCCGCAGCTCCTCGGTGGCGTCCGCGGTACGGGCCACCAGCAGGTCGAGCATGCCGGAGAGCACCCGGCCGGTGTCCTCGGTGGTCTCCCCCGTGTTCAGCTGCAGGTCGTCGGGGCCGAAGGTCACCGCCTTCGCCCCGAGCCGCAGGGCACCGCTGGTGAACGCGGTACGGGTACGGGTGGACGTCCGCCGGAAGTAGATGCCGACGATCGCGTCCTCCAGGGACTTCGCCCGGGCCCCGGCGGCGAATTCCGCCCCCCGCTCGACCAGGCCCCGCAGGTCGTCGTCGGTGAGGTCGCTGATGGAGATGAGGTGGCGCATGAGCACGTCCTTCGTCTCGACGGAATCAGTGGGACTCGGTGAGTACGGCGTCGATCTCGGCCCGGATCCGGTCCTCGATCTCCACCGCGAGCTGCGCGATCGTCGGGCTCTCGAAGGCGACGCGCATCGGCAGGTCCAGGTCGAACTCGTTCTGCAGGCGCGAGACCAGCCGGACGGCGAGGATGGAGTGGCCGCCCAGGTCGAAGAAGCTGTCCTGGGTGCTCGCTTCCTTGCCCAGCAGGTCGCGCCAGATGGCCGCGACACGTTCCTCGGTGGGCGTACCGGGAGCGATGAAAGCGTCCGCGGCCGTGGCCTCGGGGTCGGGGAGGGCGCGTCGGTCGATCTTGCCGTTGGCGGTCAGCGGGAGAGCGTCGAGCCCGACGAACACGGACGGGACCATGTACTCCGGCAGCGAAGCCCCGAGCCCTTCCGCAAGACCGTCGGTGCTACCGACGACGTAAGCGATGAGGCGCTGGTCCTCGGACACCACGACGGTGGCGTCGGTGACCTGCGGATGAGCGACCAACGCGGCACGGATCTCACCCAGCTCGATGCGATACCCCCGCACCTTCACCTGGTCATCGATACGGCCCAGGAACTCAACCGCACCATCACTGCGCCAACGCACCAGGTCACCAGTGCGGTAGAGACGCGCACCCGCCGGCCCGAAGGGGTCGGGCACGAACCGCTCAGCCGTTGCTGCGGGACGGAACGCGTAGCCGCGTGCCACACCCGTACCACCGACGAAGAGTTCACCCACCGCACCGACCGGCACCGGCTGCAGACCCGCGTCCAACACCCGCATGGTCATGTTCGGCAGCGGACGCCCGATCGGCACCACACCCTCGAACGCCTCGACCAGCGGGAACACACACGTACCCACGGTCGCCTCGGTCGGACCGTACTCGTTGAGCACACGGCCCTCGCCGAGCAGCACCCGCCAGCGCTCCACCAGACCACCGGGCAACGCCTCACCCGCAACCACCACACGAGAGGTCAGGGACTGGATCTGCTCGTCAGACAACTGCCCGGACAGCACTTCCAGATGGCCGGGAGTCAGCTTCATGAAGGAGAACGGGCCCGCCGCCGCCAGGCTCTCACCCAGCTCCGTCAGCTCACCGTCCCACAACCACGCACGCTGACCCGCAGCAAGCGGAGCCCACACATTCGGCACCACCAGGTCGAACGCCACCGACGAGAACACCGGCGCACCACCCGAACCCGACGCCACCAACTCCCGCACCGCCCAGTCCACATGATTCACCAGACTGCGATGCGAAACCTGCACACCCTTCGGCCGCCCCGTCGAACCCGACGTGAACACCGTGTACGCCACCGAATCCAGATCCAGCACACCCGAAGGCACCGACGCCGGGAACGACGACACATCACCATCGGCCAGCACCGTCTCCACACCCGGGAAACGATCCGCATACCGGGCCGACGTCAACGCCACACCCACCCTGGCGTCCTCGACCATGCCCGCGATACGACCCGCCGGCAGCACCGGGTCCATCGGAACGAACCCACCACCCGCACGCCACACCGCCAACAACGACACCACCAGATCAACCGAACGATCCAGCAGCACCGCAACCGTCGACTCCGGACCCACACCCACCGCACGCAAACGATGCGCCAACCGATTCGCCCGCACATCCAACTCGGCGAACGACAACGACCCGTCACCAGCCTCCACAGCCACCGCACCCGGCGCCGCAGCAACCCAGTGGCCTATCAGCTCGGGCACCGAGATCTCCGGCACCACCACCGCCGAGTCGTTCCAGACCCGCAGGAGCCGGTGCTCGTGCACCGAGGTGATGTCGATGGCCGACAGTGCCGCCTCGGGCGCCGCCACCACGCCCTCGACGAGCCTCACGAAGTGGTCGGCCATGCGCTCCACGGTGGGCCGGTCGAACAGCGAGGTCGCGTACTCCAGCGCACCGTTCAGCGAGCCGTCGGCCTGGCGCCACACGAACATCGTCAGGTCGGTCTTGGCCACCCGCCAGGCGCCCTGGAAGGCATCCATCAGCACCCCGTCGGCGGCCACCGACGTGGCGCCCTCGTCCTGCAGGTCGAAGGCGACCTGGTAGAGCGGGGTGCGGGACAGGTCGCGGACCGGCTGCAGTTCGTCCACCAGCCGTTCGAACGGCAGCTCCTGGTGCGCGAAGCCGGCCATGGCCGTGTCCTTCGTACGTCCCAGCAGCTCGCCGAAGGTCGGGTCGCCGGTCAGGTCGCAGCGCATGACGAGCGAGTTGAGGAAGAAGCCGACCGTGCCCTGGGTCTCGGGCCTCAGCCGTCCGGTGACCGGGCTCCCGACGCCGAAGTCGTCCTGTCCGCTGTGCCGTGAGAGCAGTGCCGCGAAGACGGCCAGCAGGGTCGCGTACTGGGTCGCGCCGTGCTTCCGCCCGATACCGCTGAGAGCGTCGGCGAGACCGGCCGGCACCGAGAAGCGCACGCCCTCGCCCCGCCCGTCGCGCCGGGCCGGGCGCAGCCGGTCCGTGTGGAGCTGCAGTTCGGGCATGCCGCGCAGCGCGCTCTTCCAGTAGTCGAGTTCGCGGTCGAGGACCGTGTCGTCGGACCGGGCGGCCTGCCAGGCCGCGTAGTCCGCGTACTGCACCGGGAGGTCGGCGAGTTCCGGTGTCCGGCCCTCCGAGGCGGCGGCGCACAGCTCGCGGATCTCCCGGTCCATCAGCACCGTCGACCAGCCGTCGCTGGCGATGTGGTGGGTCGTGACCAGCAGCACGGGGCCGCCGACGGGAACCCGTACGAGCAGAGCCCGCCACAGCGGCCCGTCGCTCAGGTCGAAGCCCCGGGCGAACTGCTCCCCGAACAGCCTCTCGATCTCCGCCTCGCTCGCGTCCACCACGCGCAGTTCGACCGGCTGGGGGCCGGCCACCACCTGGCGGGGCTCCTCGCCCTCGAGGACGTACCGGGTGCGCAGGGACTCGTGCCGGGTCTCCAGCGTGTCCAGTGCGGACTGCACCGTTTCGGCGGCCGTCCCGGCGGGGAGCCGGAGGAACAGCGGCGCCACCCATTCCGCGCTGCCCGGGTGCATGCGGTCCAGGAACCACAGCCGGTGCTGTCCGAAGGAGAGCGGCAGCGGGGTGTCGCGTCCCACCGGTACCACCTCGGGTACGGCGGGCCGCGCCTCCTCCAGGAGCTTGGCCTGGGCCTCGACCGTGGAGGCCGCGAAGAGCCCGCGCAGCTGGATGCTGTCTCCGGAGGCCCTGCCCAGGGCGTCGGCCAGCCGGGTCAGGACCAGGGAGGAGCCGCCGAGGGAGAAGAAGTCGTCGTGCACACCGACCCGTTCCACCTGGAGCAGCTGCTCCCACACCTCGGCGACGAGGCGTTCGGCGACGGTGCGGGGCGCGGTGTACTGCGGCCCCTCCCCCGCGGTCCGCGTGCCGGGCTGCTCGGGGTCGGGCAGGGCCTTGCGGTCGATCTTGCCGTTGCCGGTCAGCGGGAAGGCGTCCACGGGCACGAACAGGGCGGGGACCATCGGCTCGGGGAGCCGCTTGCGCAGGAAGCTGCGCAGTTCGTCCCGGGGTATGCGGCGTGCGGTCACCAGGTGGGCGACGAGTCGCTTTCCGCCGCCGACGGTGTACGCGCCGACCACGGCGCCCCGGATGTCGGGGTGCGCGTTGAGCGCGGCCTCCACCTCGGCGGGCTCGATGCGGACGCCGTTCACCTTGACCTGGTGGTCCACGCGGCCGAGGTAGGCGAGTGCGCCGTCGGAGCGCCAGCGGGCGAGGTCGCCGGTGCGGTACATGCGGCTGCCTGCCGGGCCGTGCGGGTCCGGCACGAACCTCTCCGCGGTCTGCGCCGCGTTGCCGACGTAGCCGCGTGCCACGCCGATGCCCCCGGCGTACAGCTCGCCGACGACACCGATCGGGACCGGGTCGAGCTCCTCGTCGAGCACGTACACGCGCATGTTGTCGACCGGCCGGCCGATCGGCACGGCCTCGGTGTGCAGCTCCGGGTCGAACTCCTGGCCCGTGACGTCGATGGAGCACTCCGTGGGGCCGTAGGTGTTCCACACCTTGGCACCGGTGGGTTCGCCGAGCCTGCGGCACAGTTCGGCGTCGAGCGCCTCACCCGCGGACAGGACGAGCCGCAGCCCGGTGCACTCGGACCAGGCGGGCTCCTCGGCGAGCAGGCGCAGCACGGAGGGCACGCCCTGCAGGACGGTGATGTGCCGGTCGGCCACCGTCCGGACGAGGAGCGCGGGGTCCGATTCGGCGCCCTCGGGGGCCATCACCACGGTGCCGCCCGCGACCAGCGGCGCGAAGAGCTCCAGGGCCGCGGCGTCGAACGTGAGGACGGTCTTCTGCAACACCCGGTCGTCCGGGCCGAGTTCCTGGCGGGCGACCGACCACGACACACGGTTGGCGATCCCGCCGTGCTCGACGAGCACGCCCTTGGGGCGGCCCGTCGAGCCCGAGGTGTACGTGATGTAGGCGGCGTGCTGCGGGCCCGTTTCCACCGGTTCGGCGTCGGCCTCGCCGCCGGCCGCGTCCAGGAGCACGACACCGTCGGGTACGACACCGTCCAGAGCCCCGGCCGACTCGCCGACGGTCAGGACCGTCCGCGCGCCGCTGTCCGCGACCATCCAGGCGATGCGCTCGGCCGGGTGGCCGGCGTCCAGCGGCACGTAGGCCGCGCCGGCCTTCCAGACGCCCAGGAGAGCCGCGACGAGCTCACGCCCGCGCGGCAGGCAGACGGCCACCCTCGACTCGGGGAGGACACCGCGCCCGCGCAGCAGCCGCGCGATTCCGTTCGCGCGGCGGTCCAGCTGCGCGTACGTCATCGACCCTTGTGCGTCGTCGACCGCGATGGCGTGGGGGGTACGGACGGTCTGCTGGGCGATCAGTTCGTGCAGCGGGACAGACATCTCTTCTCCAGAGGTGTTGATCAGTTGCAGCGTTCAGTGGCGGTGACCCGGGTTCGGGAGCCTTCCTAGGGCGTCGGCGCGGGAACGAACCCGTCGATACGGGTGCCGATGCCACCCCTTCGCGCCTCGTCCCGGACAAAGCCGGCCAGCGCCAGGTCCAGGACGCCGAGGCCGAACGGGGAGTACACGAGCGGCTTTCCGGCTTCCGGTTCCAGCCGGGCGGTGCCGCGCAGCAGTGCGCCGATGGAGGCGTCGACGAAGTCGCGCCCCCCGGTGTGCTGCTCCGCGAGGTGCGGTGAGGTCTGCTCACGGCACACGTGGTCGGCGTCGTCGACGATGTTGTGCGCGCCGAGTACGGCGGGCACGGTGAGGTCGCGCAGCGAGATGTGGAGCACGACGGTGCCGGGCGGGCAGGCGTCCAGGCCGGTGTACGGCGAGGCCGACGTCGTCGCGAAGGACACCAGGTCGTGGGCGGCCAGCGCCTCGTCGAGCGTGGCGCAGTGGCGGATCTTCGCGCCCGGCAGCAGCCTTGCGTGGTCCGCGGTGAAGCGCTTGGCCCGCTCCATGTCCGTGTCGTGGACGGCGAGGGAGTCGAGCTCGGGCCGCTCGGCGGCCAGGAAGCGCAGCACCTCGCGGTTGATGACACCGGTGCCGATGAGCGTGATCCCGGACGGCCTGCGGTCGCCGAGGAGCATCCGTGCGCCGAGCGCGGCCGATGCCGCGGTGCGCATGGCGGAGATCAGGGAGCCCTCGATGAGCGCCTCGGGGTGTCCGGTCTCCAGCGAGTTCAGCAGGACGGCGGCGCTGGCCCGCTGCAGCCCGGCGGCGACGTTGCCGGGGAAGGAGGAGATCCACTTCATTCCGGCGACTTCGGTGTCGCCCCCGAGGTAGCCGGGGAGGCCGATGATCCGGTCCCTGGGACGGTCGGGGAAACGCAGGAAGACGGAGTGCGGGAGGACCGTGCGGCCCTCGTCGTGGCGCTTGTACGCCTCGGCGACGAGGTCGATGACCTCCTTCTCGCGTCCGGCCAGCAGCCCGGCCACTTCACCGTGCTTGATGATCAGCATGCGCCCACCGCCAATGTGTGTTCGGGTTCGTTCCACAGATGTGAGACCTCTCCGAAGTGGGCGCGCACCCAGTCGTCGGAGTAGATGGTGTCGAGATAGCGGTCGCCGCGGTCGGGGAAGATCATCACGCAGTTGCTGCCGGCCGGAATGCGGTCGGCCATCTTCCCGAGTGCGGCGGTCACCGCCCCCGACGAGCCGCCCGCGAGGATCGCCTCACGGTGCGTCAGGGTCCGGCAGGCGACGACGCAGTCGAGGTCGTTGACGAGCACGACCTCGTCGGCCAGCGTCGGGTCGAACAGCGGGGGCTTGATCGCCGCCCCGTGTCCGGGCAGCAGCCGCGGGCCCGAAGGGCCGCCGAACAGCACGCTGCCCATGGCGTCGACCCCGACCAGCGTGGTGGAGAGTCCGCGCTCCCGGATGTACTGGGCGCAGCCCGTCATGGTGCCGCCGGTACCGGTCGAACAGAACAGGTAGTCCACCCGGTCGTCCAGCGCTTCGGCGATCTCCCGCATGGTCTGCACATGGGCCCGGGGGTTGAGCGGGTTGGCGTACTGGTTGGGCCAGTACGCGCCGGGTGTCGCGGCCACCAGTTCGCGTACCCGCGCCAGGCGCATGGGCAGATAGGCGCGGGTGTCCGGGTCGACCTCGGTCACCATCTCGACCGTGACCCGGTAGGCGCGCAGGATCGCCAGGTTCTGCTGGGTGGTCTTGGGGTCGACGACGCAGATGAAGTCGATTCCGAAGTACCGGCAGATCTGCGCGATGCCGATCGCCAGGTTTCCGGAGCTCGATTCCACGACCGTGGACCTGCCGGGTACCAGTTCCCCGCTGCGGATCCTGCCGAGCAGCATCGACAGCGCCGACCTGTCCTTGACGCTGCCGCCGGGGTTGAAGGCTTCGAGCTTCGCGAAGACGCGGGACCCGAAGCGGGGCAGCAGCCCGCCGAGTTCGACGAGGTGCGTGTTGCCCACACCGTCGAGAATGCCGCGGAGCACGGGTTGCTTCATGATCCGTCGCCGGCGTTGCTGCCCAGGGCGAGCAGTGAACGCTTCTGGGCGGCGTCCGTCAGCGGGATCCGGGAGACCGGGCGCTCGGGTGTGTCCCCGGCGGCGGTCATGAAGCGGATGAGCTGGTCGAACAGCCGGTCCATGGTGTCCCGTTCGAAGAGCGCCGTGTCGTAGCGCAGGGCGATGGTGAGCCCCTGCACGTCACGGGTGACTTCGAAGGTGATGTCGCACTGGCCCTCGAGGTGCGGGATCTCCAGGTACGTGGTGGTCAGACCGGCCACGTCGAGGGGTACGCCGGCGACCGCACCGGCCAGCTCGGAACCGAAGCGGTCCGTGGTGACCATGGTCATGGAGATACGGAACAGCGGTCCGGACGCCGCGGCGGCCTGTGCGACCAGCGGGAACGGGTACGTGGCCCGCGCGGTCGCCTGCCTGAGGCGGTCGTTGGCCGCGGCCGTCACCTCGCCCAGCGGGGTGTTCCTGTCGAACACGGCCCTGATGAGCACCGGGTTGACGTAGTAGCCGACGACGTCCTTGGCGGCCGAGCGGCGCACCGAGGCCGGGCAGGCGATGAGGAAGTCGGTCTGGCCGGTCCAGCGGTTCAGCAGGGCCTGCAGGGAGCCGAGCGCCAGGGCGAACTGCGAGATCTCCTGTTCGGCGGCGGCACGCTTGAGCCGCTCCGCGAGTTCGTCGGGCAGCCGGCGTACGAGGCTGGCACCGGTGAACGACGCGACGGCCGGCCGGGGCTTGTCGGTCAGCAGCTCCGCGGGTGCGGAACCCTCGACCTGCTCCTGCCAGAACTCCGCCTGCCGTTGACCGCGCGAGGATTCGAGCAGGGCCCGCTCGCTCTCGACGAAATGGCCGTAGTCGACGGCGACGGGAGCCCAGCCGGGCTCCTTGCCCTCGGCGAACGCCTCGTACGCGGCGAGCAGGTCGCGCCACAGCATCCACTGGGAGATGGCGTCGGTCGCGATGTGGTGGGTGAGCGCCAGCAGAACGGCGTCGGTACGGCGGCGCCACAGCGCCACCCGGAACGGTCCCTCCTCCGAGAGCCGGAAGGGGGTGCCCGCCTCCGCGGCGACGAGCCGCCGCAGCTCGTCGTCGTCCGCGTCCGGTACGTCACGCACGACGAGTTCGCCGACGTCTCCGGGGTTCTTCACCAGCCGGCGGGGACTGCCGTCGGCCTCGACGTACACCGAACGCAGCATCGGGTGCCGTTCGGTGAGCGCCCGGGCCGCCCGCGCCAGGACCTCCGGGTCCGGCGCGGGCTCCATCCGGACACCACCCGCGAGGTTGTAGGTCGCGCTGTCGGGAGCCAGTTTGTGGAGCAGCCATAGCCCCTCCTGGCCCACCGACAGGGGCATCGCCCCGCCTATGGGGTCCGTGTGGCCCATGGGTCAGACTCCTGCCTTGTTTGCTGTCAGGAAGTCCGCGACGTCACTGACGCGCAGCAGGTCGCCGACCCGCTCGTCGGGCACTGTTTGGTTGAAGGCCTTCTCCACGGCGGCCAGCAGGTCGATGCGGGTGAGGGAGTCCATGCCGAGCTCGTCGAAGCTGGAATCGGCGGTGACCTCGCCCTCCAGGTCCGGCGCCGTACGCAGCGTGAGGTTGATGATCTCGACAATCAGTTCGTCTCTGGTCATGGCCTTCGTCTCTCGATAGGTGTGTGCGCGTGGATGTGCGTGCGGGGGGAGTGCGGGGGTCTTGGGGGTTCGCCGGAGCCGGTCACGGCATCCGGACGACCTGGCCGGCGTACGTCAGGCCGGCACCGAAGCCGAGCAGCAGGACGTTCTCGCCGGGGGTGCTGCGGCCGCTCTCCTTGAGCCTGCTCAGCGCCAGCGGCACGGAGGCCGCGGAGGTGTTCCCGGTCTCGACGACGTCGTTGACGACGCGCTCCGGCGGGAGGTCCAGGTTCGCGGCGAGCGTCTTGATGATCCGGTTGTTGGCCTGGTGCGGCACGAACCAGTCGATGTCCTGCATCGTGATCCCGGCGGCGGCGCACGCCCGGTGGGCGACGTCCGGCATGGTGGCCGTGGACCACTTGTAGACGAGCGGGCCGTTCATGGTGACGTACTCCCGGCCGTCCGCCTTCTCGGTGATGCCGAGCACGTCGTGCCGTGCGCCGTCGCTGCCCCAGACCGCCGGGCCGATGCCGGGCTGGTCCGAGCGGGAGACCACCGCGGCTCCGGCACCGTCACCGAAGATGACGAAGGTGTCGGGGTCGGCGGGGTCGATCCACTCGCTGGTCCGCTCGGCGCCGACGACCAGGACGTTGCGCGCCTCGCCCAGACGCACGGCGTTGGACGCCATGGCCAGCGAGTACGTGAAGCCGGCACAGACCGCGTTGAGGTCGTACGCACCCGAGTTGGGCAGTCCGATACGGCTCGCCACCTCGGGGGCGATGCCGGGCATACGGCGACGGCGGGTGGCGCTCGCGACGATCGTCAGGTCCACCTCGCCCGGGTCGATGTCGGCCGAGACGACGGCCTTCTCGCCCGCGGCCGCCGACATCGTGACCAGGTCCTCCTCGTCGGAGGCGTGGTGACGGGTCTTGATGCCGGTCCGGCTCTCCATCCACTGCGGCGAGACCGTCGTCAGCGGTGCCAGTTCCTCGTTGGACACCAGCCTGGCCGGCCGGTACACGGCCAGTCCGGAGATCCGTGATCCGTACGTCTCGAACTCGAACATGTCTCCCTCAACTCCCCATAGATCCGTCAGCCGTCAGGCGTCGGACGGCTCTGCCATGGCCACGGCGATGCGCCGCGGTCCGGTGAACGGCTCGCGCGCGTGCGCGGCGAGCATGTTGTCGACGACCAGGACGTCGTCGCGCTGCCAGTCGAAGCGGACCGCAGCCGACCGGTAGGCGGCGCGCAGGTGGTCCGTCACCTCGTCGGGGATGACCCCGCCGTCCCCGTAGAAGGTGTTCGTGGGCAGGTCCTCATCGGCGAAGATCGCGCGCAGACCGGCACCGACCTCCGGGGCCAGGGTGCTGACGTGGAAGAACGTCGCGTGGTTGAACCACACTTCCTCGCCGGTGACCGGATGGCGGTGCACCGCCTGCCGTACCGCGGTCGTGCGCAGACCGCCGTCGGGCCGCCACTCCGCCTCGATCCTGCGTTCCTTGCAGTACGCCACGACGGCGTCCTTGTCCGAGGTGTTGAAGGCCTCCTGCCACGGCACTCCGAACCCGGCGTGGAAGTTGCGCACGACCTGCCAGCCGCGCGCCTCGAACTCCACGCGCACCTGCGGGTCGACGGACCTGAGCACCTGGCGGATGTCGGCGAGCGGGGTGGCGCCCTGCGTGACGGGCGGCTCGACGCAGAAGAAGTACAGCGTCCGCGGCCAGACCGCCTGGTAGGAGTTCTCGTTGTGGAGGAAGATCTCCTCGTTCTGCGGATAGTCGGTCGAGGTGTAGACCTGCCCCTTGATGGTGCTGCGGGGCGAGGAGCGCTCGGCGTACGCCAGCGGCGGCGTGCCGGAGAACGCCCGGACGGTGCCGTCGAAGCCGTCGACACCGCCGACCTCGAATCCGCGCAGCAGCAGTGCGCCGCGCTGGGTGAGCAGCTCGCGCAGCTCCGCCCGGTTCTCGGTGATGTAGCCGTGGATGCCGGTGCCGGGGGCCGCGGGACGTCGCATCCCGGGCACGGTCCCGCTCCCCACCCAGCCGGCGGGTGTCTCTTCCGAGGTGATGGTCATGGTCAGCTCGCTCCGTGGTCGAAGAAGTCGGGGCAGCCCTTGGGGCCGGGGCGTCAGTCGGACATCGCCACGAGGACGCGGCGGTCCCCGGTGAACGGCCGCCGGCCGTGGGCCAGCAGGACGTTGTCGATGAGCAGCAGATCGCCCGTGCGCCAGTCGACGTCCACGGCCGCCTCCAGCCCGCGGTCGCGGACCTGGGCGACGTACTCGGGGGGAATCGGGCTGCCGTCGGCGAACCGCACCGACTGCGGCAGCTCGTCCTCGGACAGGATCTGCGCGAGCTCGGCCGCGGTGTCGTCACCGAGACCGGCCGGGTGCCACTGGTCGGCCTGGTTGAACCACACCTCGGCGCCGGTGACGGGGTGCCTGGTCGTGGACGGGCGGTGGGACTCCACGCGCAGACTCCCGTCGCGCCGCCAGTCCCACTCGGCTCCGGCGTTCTTCAGGAACGCCTCCACGTCGGCCCGTTCGTCGGTCTCGAAGGTGTCCTGCCAGCTCTTTCCGAGTCCGTAGCCGTCGTGCAGGTTCTGCACGTAGCGCACGCCGCCGGCGAAGGCCTCACGGACCTCCGGGTCCAGGACGGCGAGCCAGCGCTCGGCGTCCAGCACCGGGGTGGCGCCGCCGGAGCCCGGCTGCACCTGGCAGAAGAAGGCCAGGCGGGACGGCCAGGCGTGGGCGTAACTCATCTCGTTGTGCATCGAGATGGTGAATTCCTGCGGGTACTCCGTCGAGGTGTAGACGTTGCCGCCGACCTTGGTGCGCGGCGAGTTGCCGTGCACGTACGCCAGCCGGTTCGGCAGCAGCCGGTCCAGGGCCGTGTCCAGCGTCTGCGGGGTGATCCCGAAGCCGCGGAAGACGAGCGCCTTCTCCTTGACCAGGGTCCCGGCCAGGCCGAGTTCCAGTTCCTCCAGGCGGCTCAGCAGTTCGCCGGTCCCGCCCTCATCCTTCGCTTCGATCTCCAGTGGTGCCCAGGACGTCGGACTCGTCACGGCGCCGCTCCTCTCGCTGTTGTGGTGAAGCCTTCGGCTATCCGGCCCGCAGGCCGGACGGGATCCGAGCCAGCCGCCCCGCGATGTCCGCGGTCAGCTCCGCCTCCCGGGGGGCAAGGTAGAAGTGGTCCCCGGGGAACGACCGCACCGCGAAGGCGCCGGTCGTCAACTCCCCCCAGGCCAGCAACTGTTCGTAGGAGATGCCCGGATCCCTGTCGCCCTGGTACGCGACGATCGGAGCGCGCAGCGCCACCGGGCTGTGCGGGTGGTAGGTCTCGATGAGCTTGTAGTCGGAGCGCAGCACGGGCAGCAGCAGCTCACGCAGTTCCGGGACCGCGTACGGGTCGCCGCCCAGGGTGCCCAGCCGGGACACCCCGGCGACCAGGACGTCGTCGGCGGCCCGGTGCAGGGTCGTGGGAGACGTCCGGTGCGGGGCGTTGCGCCCCGAGAGCAGGACCCGGACCGGGCCCTCGCCCGCACCGGCCTCCTGACGCACCGCCACCTCGTAGGCCACCGCGGCGCCCATGCTGTGGCCGAAGAAGGCCATCGGCAGGTCGCCGTAGGGGACGAGCGCCTCGGAGATCCGGCCGGCCAGCTCGTCCATCGACTCGATGCACGGCTCGCCCATCCGCTCCTGCCTGCCCGGGTACCGGACGGCGAGGACCTCGATGTCGGCGGGAAGCCGCGAGGGCCAGCCGTGGAACAGCTGGGCGTTGCCGCCGGCGTGCGGGAAGCAGACCAGCCGCAGCCGCGGTTCGCCCGTCCGCGCATACCTGCGGAACCAGGTCTCCGAGGAGGCACTCACAGCGCCATGCCCCCGTCGATCCGGACCACCTGGCCGGTGATGTACTCGGCCTGCGGGGAAGCCAGGAAGGAGACCAGCGAGGCCACTTGCTCGGGGGTGCCGAAGCAGCCCATCGGGATGCGGGTCAGGGCGTCCTTGGCGACGGCCTCCGGCACACCGGCGACCATCTCCGTGTCGATGAACCCCGGTGCGACTGCGTTGGCACGCACTCCGTAGCGGCCGAACTCCTTGGCCAGCGCCTGCGTCAGACCGATGATCCCGGCCTTCGAGGCCGAGTAGTTCGTCTGTCCGGCGTTGCCGACGACCCCGGCCACGGAGGAGAGGGTGACGACCGTGCCCGCACGGCGCCGGATCATCGAACGGACCACGGAGCGCAGCAGGTTGTACGTTCCGTCGAGGTTGGTGCGCAGCACCGAGTCCCACTCGTCGTCCGACATCAGCGCCAGCGGCCTGTCGCGGGTGATCCCCGCGGAGGTGACGACCGCCGACACCGGTCCCAGCCCCGCCTCGACGTCCGCGACGAACGACCGGACGCCGACCCGGTCGGCGACGTCGACGCGGCGGATCAGTGCCCGCCTGCCCGCCGCCAGGATCTCCTTCTCGACCTGTTCCGCCGCCGCGTCGTCGGAGCGGTAGCAGATGGCCACGTCGAACCCGTCCCGTGCGAGCCGGGTGGCCACCGCCCGCCCGATCCCGCGCGACCCCCCGGTCACCAGTGCCACCTGTGCCTCTTGGTCCGGCATGCTGCCCCCATCCGTTCGAATGAGTCGAGCGTGCGTTCACTGGCTATATCTGGCCTATACGGCATCCAGCGCCGCTCGAGGGCGCGCGCCGGAGCCCGGTACCGTGACCGTTCATGACCTTGCTTCCGACCGGTGGTCCTGCTCTCGCGGGCCTACTGGCCCCGCTGCTTCCCCCGCTGGTCACCGCCGTCGACACCTTCCTCGACAGCCCCGACCCCTTCCTGTTCCCCGAGGAGGAGGCCCTGGTGGCCAGGGCCGTGGCCAAGCGGAAGCACGAATTCACCACGGTCCGCCACTGTGCCCGCACCGCTCTGGCCAGTTATGGCTTGCCTCCCGCACCGATCCTCCCGGGCACCGGGGGCGCGCCGCGCTGGCCCGACGGCATGGTCGGCAGCCTCACGCACTGCGACGGATACCGGGCGGCTGCCGTCGCCGAGAACACGACGCTGGCCTCCCTCGGCATCGACGCCGAACCGGCCGAACCACTGAGCGACGAGGGATCGCTGAACCTCGTCACCCTCCCCGCCGAACGCACCGCGCTGCGCGAACTGGCCGCCCACCGGCCGGGAATCCCCTGGGACAGGCTGCTGTTCAGCGCCAAGGAGTCCGTCTACAAGGCCTGGTCCCCGCTCACCGGCCGCTGGCTCGGTTTCCAGGACGCGCACATCACCCTGCGCCCGGACGGCACCTTCGCAGCCACCCTGCTCGTCCCGGGCACCACGACGGCCGGCCCCCCGCTCACCGGCTTCGACGGCCGCTGGCAGGTACGCGGCGGCCTCGCGCTCACCGTCGTCACCGTCCCCCCGCGCGGCAAAACCGGCACGGCGTAACCACTCCGGCGCCGAGGCGCCTCAGTTCACAGCCAGCGGCGGATCGGCAGGACCGCCGCTTCCCGAATCCGCTGCACCGGTGAGCGGCGCCTCCACCGGGTGCCGTCGATCAGCACGCTGTCGGCGCGGTCGTCCTCGAAGTGCTTGTCCAGAGTCGCGGTGAACGCCGGGTCCAGGACGGCGAGCATCACTTCCTCGTCGTGGTCCAGCGAGCGGCGGTTGAAGTTGGTCGAGCCGATCAGCGAGGCGACCCGGTCCACGGTCACCGCTTTGGTGTGCATCATCGTCGGCTGGTACTGGTAGATCTTCACACCGCAGGCGACGAGATCCTCGTAGTGGTGCTGGCCCGCCAGCTGGCAGACCCGCTTGTCCGTGTGCGGTCCGGGCAGCAGGATCTCCACGGTGACGCCCCGCGCCGCCGCGGCGCAGAGCAGCTCGACGAAGTACGTGTCGGGCGCGAAGTACGCCGTGGTGAGCCGCACCCGCTCCTCGGCGGACTCCAGGACGACCCGGAGCAGGGTCTGCATGTCCTGCCAGCCGAAGCTGGCCGAACCCCGCACCACCTGCACGATCGCGTCGCCCTGCGGCCGGAGCTCCACGAAGCGGTCGCGCTCGGTGAACAGCTCGTCGTGGCACTCCGCCCAGTTCTGGGCGAACGCGGCGGCGAGACCGTCCACCGCGGGGCCGCGCAGCTGTACATGGGTGTCGCGCCACTCGCGCTCGTTACGGGCGTCGCCGCACCACTCCTCCGCGATGCCGACGCCACCGGTGAACGCCGTCTCCTCGTCCGTCACGAGGACCTTGCGGTGGCAGCGGTGGTTCTGCTTGAGCGGCGACAGGTACAGCGGCTTGCGGAACCAGGCCACCTCCACCCCTGCCTCGTCCATCATCGCCAGCTGGTCCTTCTCGATGAGCCGGCTGCCGAAGCCGTCCAGGAGCAGCCGCACCCGCACTCCGGCGCGGGCACGCTCCGACAGCGCCTCCGCGAAGTCACGGGCTATGTCACCGCGCCAGTACACGAACGTCATCATGTCCACGGTGTGCTCAGCATCACGTATCGCGCCCAGCATCGCGGCGAATATCTCGTCGCCGTTGTGGAGGGGGACGAGGGCATTGCCCTCGGTGGCGGCGATGCCGATCAGCCGCTCCAGCCGTCGCCGCAGCCGCAGGATGCGCTCCGGGTACCCGGTGGCAGGTCTGTCGTCTGTATCGGTGGACATGGAACACCTGACCGAATCGAGGGGGCGGGGACCCGCCGACTGTACTCCGCGCCCGGATCAGTGGTCAGGCACCACCCACTGGGCCGTATCCGCCCGGTAGCGGTACTCCGGCCGCCCCGTGATGCTGCTCGTACGGAACGGCTTGCCGTTGTCGTCGATGCGCAGGGACCCGCTCCGGCTGCCGCTGCTCCACTCCAGCTCCAGGTACCAGGTCACATCGTGTCCCTCCACATGCGCGTCGAGGTTGAACACCTCCACGTCGGTGGAGCTCACCCGGTACGGGAAGTCCTTCGCCGGGACGACGGACCCGCCGTCCTGCCCCGCGACCGGCTGCGTCCAGGGTTGGCCGTCGTCCAGGTCGATGTCGAAGGACTGCGGGGTGATACCGCTCCCGCAGCCCTCCCCCATCGAGTACGCGGTCCAGGCGAGCGCCGGTTCGCGCCCCACGACCCGCACGTGCAGCCCCTTGAGCACCACCGCTTCCTTCGATGCCCCCTGGAGGGTCAGTTCGAGCATCATGTCGCCCCCGTCCACACCACCGAGGGCCCTCGCCCAGCTGCGGGCTTCCTGGGGGTCGGTCGGCGGCGGTGGCACGGTGCCCGGCTCACTGTCGAGCAGGTAGTACTGCCCGCAGGGCGACTCCCAGTTGTACGAGCTGATGACGGCGCTCACAGGGGCACCGCGGTCCTCCGCCCCGCCGCCCTGCCGCGCCGGTGAACCGGGAGGAGCGGAGGCAGAGGCGGTGGCGCTGCCTCCGGCCGACGGAGAGGCCTTCCCGCTCGGCGTCGCGGACGCGCTGCCCGTGCCTGTGCCGCTCCCGCTGCCCCGCGGCGTGACCGGGGCCGTTCCGGTGGCCGCCTCGGTGCCTTTGCCGTCGCCCGCGTCGCCGTCCGTGAGGCCACGGAACGCCAGGGCGGCGGGCACGGTGAGCGCGACGACGGCGGTCGCCGCGAGCAGGACGCGCAGCCGCCGGGACGGCCGCCGGCCGGGGGCGGGGGTGGTGGTGCCGGACGCCTCGGGTGGCGTCACGTCCTCGGCCTCCGGTCCTGATTCCGGTTCCGCGCTCTCCTGCGGAGCGGGGCGGGGCTCCGCCGTGCCGGCCGCCTCCGCCTTCCGCGCCCCCCGCCGCTTCGCGTCGTCGGCCAGGATCCACTTCCGGTGCAGACCGACCAGCTCGTCCGCCGACGCCCGGCACACCCGGGCGAAGCGTTCGACCGGCGCGTAGTCCTGTGGAACGGCGTCGCCGTTGCAGTACCGGTGAACTGTCGACGTGCTCATGTGCAGCTTCTGGGCGAGTGCTCCGTAGCTCAGCCCGGAACGCTCCTTGAGGCCACTGAGCTCTGCCGCGAAATCTTGGATCTCCGTACCCACGCCGACCGTTCCTCCCACTGATCCATCCCGGAACCGCGTTCCAGGGAGGCCTCGTTCCCCCAGGCCAGAGGGCATTCAACCGTTCCAACGTCCCGAACCACCCGGCAGCCGTTGCCACCGGGATCAGGCCCCGCACAAGATGTGGACACACCGCCGGACCGACCTTCGTCCACACCGGGAGACGCAGTGCGTACCCGCTTCGAACCGAGCCTGACCGACGCGGTCGCCGCAGGGGTACTGATCGCCGCCACGGCGACCGTCATCACACTCCTGTGGCACCTCTGACCACACGTCATTCTCCAGCACCGCCAGTACCACCCGGCGTGCCCCGAGCGGCGCCCGGACACGACAGACCTTCTGAACGGGGAGAACCACCTCATGCGCAACCGTAACTTCCGTCGCACCGCCCGCTCCTCCGCCCTCGGCACCGCCGCACTGCTGGCCGCGCTGTCGCTGACCGCCTGTCAGGAGGACGGCCAGGCAGCAGCGGACACCTCCACCCCGGCGACCGCCTCCCCGTCCGAGCAGCCTTCGGACAGCACGAAGGCGCCTGCGGACAAGGGCAACGGCAAGGACAAGGGGACCGACGGCTCGGGTGCGGAGTCCGGTTCGGGTTCCGGTTCGACCGACACCGAGCCCGCCGCGAAGCAGCCGCAGGACACGGGCGACGACAACGGACCTGTCACCCTCGCCTGCGACGGCGGCAACTCCAAGGTGACGCTCACGGCCGTGCCCCGGCCCGTCAACCACATGCTTCTCACCGTGACGAACACCGGCTCGAAGGCCTGCAACGCCTACTACTACCCGTTCCTGAAGTTCGGCGAGGCGCAGGCCGTCCCGCGGACCTTCGAGGAGAGCAAGCCGCAGGCCGTCGTCACTCTCGGCCCCGGAGAGTCCGCCTACGCCGGCGTCATGACCGCGTCCGCCGACGGAAGCGGCACGGGCGGCTACTCCACCAAGGAACTGACGGTCAGTTTCCAGGGTCGCGAAGGTTCCGGCTCCAGCGGCCCGTCCTCTGACGTACCGCTCACCAAGGCCGTCTTCGTCGACAGCACGCTGGCCGTCACGTACTGGCAGACGGGCCTGGACGACGCCCTCATGTACTGACCGCGCCGAGGGCGCACGGGTGGCACCCCCGCCGGGTGCCACCCGGAGCCGAACGGGGCGTTGTCAGTGGCGGATCCTAGAGTCACCTGCATGGCGACGCTCCCGAATCCCCTGCCCCTGCTGGACCTTCCGCCGGGCACACTCGTGGACACCACGATCGACGACCCCTGGCACGAGCCCCTGCTCTGGTACGCCGACGAGCCGGCGCAGCCGGGCGACTGGGCCCGGCTGCGGGCGACCGGCAGGCCGCTCGGCCTGCTCCCGGTGCTGGTGGACGGCGGGCGCCGCGCCCAGTGGCCCGAGGACTGGGACCTCAACCCGGCCCGGACCTCGTATCCGGGAGACCACGACGCGGAGGACGTCCTCGGCGAGTTCTGGGAGGAGTACGCCTCCGACGAACTGGAGGACGGGGCGGAGTGGCCGGGCCTGGCGCCCACCCCGTCCGCGAGCGCGTCCGAGACCCCCGACGAACTGGCCGCCGAGATAGCGGACCAGCTCACGGAGGGCGCGCGGACGGCGCTCGTGCCCGCCCGGCGCAGCGCGGACATACCAGCGGCGATCGGCTGGTCGGGCCCGCTCAACTACGAGAACGACGTGGCCCGGCTCTGCGCGGTGCTGCGCTCCTGGGAGGACCGCTTCGACATCCGGGTCGTGGTGCTCGGCTTCGACACCCTGACCGTGTCCGTGGGACGGCCTCCCACGACTCCTGCGGAGGCCAGGGCGCTGGCAGCCGAGCACTTCGCGTTCTGCCCGGACAACATCGACGCGGCCCCTCCGAACGGCCTGGACGCCTACGCCGAGAAGTACCTCCTGGGTCAGGAGACGTGGTCGTTCTGGTGGGACTGAAGCACGTTCCGCATATCGGGGACCAGGGGCGGCGGGTCAGCAGAACCAGCCGTTCTGGACCCAGCCCCGGCGGTTGATGTCGCCGTAGGCGAAGCCGTAGACCCAGTCCCCGCCGGCTTCCTCGACGAGGAAGGTCTGCCCGCGGTACAGCGTGCCCATCCAGGCCCCGTGGGGGGGCGGTGACCCGGACGAAGAGGTCCTGGGCGCAGACGGTTTCACGTTGCCCCACGGTGCCGTTCGCGGCGGTGGCGGGATTGACGGTCAGGACGGCCGTCGCGGCGGTCAGGGCCAGGACGAGGGTGGTGCGCCTGCTGGTGCGGGTCATGGGCGGTCCTTCGCGGGTGTGAGGTGTGGGGTCACCAGGATCCGAAGCCACCCAGGCATTCCTGCCTGACGAAGCCCCAGTCGTTGGGGCCGAAGTCGAAGGTGGCCGCCCATCCGTTGTAGACGGGGTGGGCGCCGCGGGTGTGTCCGACCTTGTCACCGCGCAGCAGGGTCCGTTTGAGTCCGGCCGGTCCGGAGGAACTGTCGTAGTTCGCGTAGAAGCTGGCGCTGTCGCAGACGATGACGGCGTGATCCGGCACCGTCGGATCCGCGTGCGCGGATCCGGTGGAGATCAGGGCAAGGACAAGGGCAGCGGTCAGGGACAGGGCAGGACCCAGTCGTGTCGTGGCCATGACAGTCATGATGGGGCGTGGCCGCCGTCCCGTCGAGAGGGCCCGGTAGTGCGTCCCGCGCACGGGCCGGCCTTGAGTAGGAGCACTCATGTGCCGGGGCCGGCTGCCGCGTTGAATCGGGTGCATGCCCGATGACACGCCCGATCCGCTCGGCACCCGCGCCCCGAAGGCCTGGACAGCTCCTCTGGTCTCCACGGTCGTCACTCTGCCGGGAGCCGCTCTCGCCCTGTTCTTCGGCGGACTCTCCCCCATGGCCTGCGACTCGTGCGAAGGCGCCCAGGAAGACCGGTTCACCCGCAGCTTCGACTCCGGATGGGCGGTGCTGTGCACGGGACTCGTACTCGCCCTGGCCGTTCTGGTGGCGAGCTGGGCCCTGCCGTGGCACCGACGGCATGCGGCGAACCGCGTGGTGCTCGCGATGACCGCGCCTGCCGTCGTGCTCTGCGCCTTCATCGCGTTCGTGGCCCTCGTCGACTGGCCCTGACGCGATGCGCTCAAGGCGCTCGGAGCCTGAGGTCCGAACACCGGGCAGGCGTCCGGACCTCAGAGGAACCGTGAACTGGCCACGGGACCCGGTGACCGCAGTCGGGCCCGATCGCCCTGGAGCCACGTGGCGCGCACGGCCGAGACGAAGTCCGTGAGCTTCTCGACGGGATCGGCGGGCGCCGACCCGTCCCCACCGTCGGGCGTCGGATCGGCCCCCACGATGTCCGCGGCGATCTCCGCCTCCGGCCTCCCGTCGGCCTCCCCGCGCTCCGCTGCGCCGTCGTCGCCCAGCCGAAGGACCTCCCCCCACGGAGGCACGACCGACTGGTGGAGCAGCGAGACGCTGTCGGCGGAGACGACGGGCGGGTCGGTCCAGCAGCTCGCGTGCTCGTGCAGCACCTGCCCCGGCACCCGGCTGAAGAGCTGCCCGAGCAGTTCGGGGCCCTGGTCCACTCCCGCGGTGTCGTTGAGGTCGTAGGCGATCACGACGGTGTCCTCCCGTCCGGCCTCGAATGGCTCCGCCGGGAGGCCCAGTACCCCGGCGGCGGCCAGACCCAGGATGCGGCTCCCCCGGTCCGGCAGCAGGGACACCGAACGAGGCCGTACCCCGGCTGCTGCGAGCACCGACTTCAACCGCAACAAGCCCTGCAGGCACTGGTCGTGGGAGTCCTGGAACCACGCGTACCGGCCGGTCATCCCCGCGTCGTACCCGTGCGGGGACAGCGTGCCCAGCATGGTGCCGCCCATGACGTACTGCCAGCCGCGGAGGTCCGAGTGGTCCAGCGGGCTCACCGGCCCGGCGGTCGCGGCACGCCCCAGGACACGGTTCTGCCGGTCCCACGCACCCCGCCAGGTGTCGTCGGCAGGGGCGGGCAGACGCGCGTGCTGACGGCGGGCCAGCTCCAGGTCACCTGCCAGAACGGCGTTGAAGACCAGGAGATAGCGATCGGGCCAGTCACCGAGGCCGTCCTCCTGCGCGAGCAGTGCGTCGACGGCATCACGGTGCCGGCCCTCGTCCTCGTACGCGGAGACCAGCTCACGCAGCATGCCGGAGGAACCCGGCGCCAGGCGCAGCGCCTCCTGCAGCGCGGGTATCGCCAGGTAGGACACACCGCGTTCGACGCAGGCGTACCCGTAGTCGTAGAGCGGGCGCACCCGGCCGGGGTTCGCGGCCAGAGCCGTCGCGGCCTTGCGGAGGTCGTCGAACCCGGCCGCCTCGGCGGCCCGGCCGACCACGGTCGCGACCTCCTCCAGCGGCGCCGAGGGTGCCTGCCGCAGCCTGCGCAGCGCACCCGGGACGTCACCTCCGTCGAGGCAGGCCCGGGCCTCGGCCAGTTCGGGGGACGTGGGACGGCGATTCCTGCGCGAGAACATGCGGGCGATCCTCCCCGTAACCGGGGGCACCCTCAACCGAATTGATCACCGGCGAGGGTTCCGCCCCGGCACGGGACCGGGTCAGCGCCGCAGCCGCTGCGCGACCTCCGTCGCCCAGTACGTCAGGATCATCTGCGCACCCGCACGCCGGATCCCCGTCAGGCTCTCCAGGATCGCCGCGTCCCGGTCGATCCAGCCCTTCTCCGCGGCGGCCTCGATCATCGCGTACTCACCGCTGATCTGGTACGCGGCCACCGGCACGTCCACCGCGTCGGCGACCCTCGCGAGGACGTCCAGGTACGGTCCGGCGGGCTTGACCATGACCATGTCGGCGCCCTCCTCCAGGTCGAGCGCCAGCTCGCGCATCGACTCACGGATGTTCGCCGGGTCCTGCTGGTACGTCTTACGGTCACCCTTGAGCGAGGAGCCCACCGCCTCACGGAACGGCCCGTAGAACGCGGAGGAGTACTTCGCGGTGTAGGCGAGGATCGACACGTCCTCGTACCCGGTCTGGTCCAGCGCGTCGCGGACCACTCCGACCTGGCCGTCCATCATGCCGCTGGGACCCACCACATGGGCGCCCGCGTCCGCCTGCACCTGGGCCATCTCGGCGTACCGCTCCAGCGTGGCGTCGTTGTCGACGCGGCCGTCCTCGGTCAGCACGCCGCAGTGGCCGTGGTCGGTGTACTCGTCCAGGCAGAGGTCGGACATGACCACGAGGTCGTCGCCCACCTCTTCCCGCACCGCCCGCAGAGCGACCTGGAGGATGCCGTCCGGGTCGGTGCCCGCGGTGCCGCGGGCGTCCTTCTTCTCGTCCAGCGGGACACCGAAGAGCATGATCCCGGAGACACCGGCCGCGACCGCGTCGACCGCGGCCTTCCGCAGGGTGTCCAGGGTGTGCTGCTGCACGCCTGGCATGGCCGAGATGGCAACCGGGGCGTCGATGCCCTCGCGCACGAACGCGGGAAGGATCAGATTCGCGGGGTCCAGCCGGGTCTCGGCGACCATGCGCCGCATGACGGGCGTCGTCCGCAGCCGCCGGGGCCGCGAGCCGGGGAAGTTTCCGTAATCGGTCATCCTCCGAGACTAGACCCGCACACATCACCGGTTTACCGACAGCCGAGCCGGAAAAACGGACCCACGAAAAAGGGCCCGGCCGCTTCACGAGGAAGCAGCCGGGCCCGCACATCCGGTACCGATACTCAGGTGGTCGTCCGACGGCGTCTCGCACCCGGGCGCCGCTCGCTCGGACGCGTCACCGGGTCACCGGCCTCCTTTGCCGCGTCCCGGCGCTGCGCGCCGAAGTCCGCCAGCGCCTGGGCCAGCTTGTGGACCGACGGCTCCGGAGACAGGACGTCGACCCGCAGGCCGTGCTCCTCGGCGGTCTTCGCCGTGGCGGGACCGATGCACGCGATCACCGTCACGTTGTGCGGCTTGCCCGCGATACCGACCAGGTTGCGGACCGTCGAGGACGAGGTGAAGAGCACCGCGTCGAAGCCGCCGCCCTTGATCGCCTCACGGGTGTCGGCCGGCGGCGGCGAAGCGCGGACCGTGCGGTACGCGGTGACGTCGTCGACCTCCCAGCCGAGCTCGATCAGCCCGGCCACCAGCGTCTCCGTGGCGATGTCGGCACGCGGCAGGAACACCCGGTCGATCGGGTCGAAGACCGGGTCGTACGGCGGCCAGTCCTCCAGCAGACCGGCGGCGGACTGCTCGCCGGAGGGCACCAGATCCGGCTTCACACCGAAGTCGATCAGCGCGGCGGCAGTCTGCTCGCCGACGGCCGCGACCTTGATCCCCGCGAAGGCACGGGCATCGAGCCCGTACTCCTCGAACTTCTCCCGTACGGCCTTCACCGCGTTCACCGAGGTGAAGGCGATCCACTCGTACCGGCCGGTGACCAGACCCTTGACCGCACGCTCCATCTGCTGGGGCGTACGCGGCGGCTCGACGGCGATCGTCGGGACCTCGTGCGGTACGGCACCGTACGAACGCAGCTGGTCGGAGAGCGACGCCGCCTGCTCCTTCGTACGCGGCACGAGCACCTTCCAGCCGAACAGCGGCTTGGACTCGAACCACGACAGCTGGTCACGCTGGGCGGCAGAGCTTCGCTCCCCGACCACGGCTATGACGGGCTGGTGCCCGTCCGGCGAGGGGAGGACCTTGGCCTGCTTGAGGACCTGGGCGATCGTCCCGAGCGTCGCCGTCCAGGTGCGCTGGCGCGTCGTCGTTCCCGCGATCGTCACCGTCAGCGGGGTGTCGGGCTTGCGGCCCGCCGAGACCAGCTCCCCGGCGGCCGCGGCCACCGAGTCGAGCGACGTGGACACGACGGCCGTCGCATCGCTCGCGCCGACCTCGGACCAGCAGCGGTCCGAGGCGGTACGGGCGTCGACGAAGCGCACATCGGCGCCCTGCGCGTCACGCAGCGGCACACCGGCGTACGCGGACACGCCGACGGCGTTCGCCACACCCGGCACGACCTCGAAAGGCACGCCCGCGGCGGCGCAGGCGAGCATCTCCACGCCCGTGTTCCCGTCCAGACCGGGGTCGCCGGCGACGGCACGGACAACCCGCCTGCCACCCTTCGCGGCCTCCATGACAAGATTGGCGGCGTCCCTGAGAACGGGTACCCCGACGGCTGTTGACGACATGTCAACAACCGTCAGCTCAGGGGTGCTTACCCCTGCCCGCGCATGGCAGCGAACGACGTCGAGGACGTCGGGTTCGGCCACAAGGACGTCCGCGCTCGCGAGCGCCTCGACGGCGCGCAGAGTCAGCAGTCCCGGGTCGCCGGGACCGGCGCCGAGGAAGGTGACGTGCCCTGCGGACAGGACCGGAAAATCGGATGCGGCGGGGCCGTTGGGGCTCAAAGTGCTCGCTCCCCCATAAGACCGGCCGCACCCTTGGCGAGCATCTCGGCCGCGAGCTCGCGACCGAGGGCCGCCGCGTCGTCGTGCGACGTGGGGACGGGACCGGTGATGGACAGCTGCACCAGGGAGGCGCCGTCGGTGGAACCGACGACACCGCGCAGGCGCAGTTCGTTGACAGTCTGCCCGTCGACCAGGAGGTCGGCCAGCGCACCCACAGGTGCGGAACAGCCGGCCTCCAGGGCGGCGAGCAGGGCGCGCTCGGCGGTCACGGCGACCCGGGTGTACGGGTCGTCGAGCTCGGCGAGCGCCGCGGCGAGGTCCGCGCTGGTTGCAGCGCATTCGATCGCCAGTGCTCCCTGACCGGGAGCGGGCAGGACGGTGTCGACCGGCAGGAAGTCGGTCACCTCACCGGTCCGGCCGAGGCGGCTGAGCCCTGCGGCGGCGAGTACCACCGCGTCCAGCTCCCCGCTTCGTACAAAACCGATACGCGTATCGACGTTGCCCCGGATCGCCACGGTCTCGATGTCGAGGCCGTGCGACCGGGCGTACGCGTTGAGCTGCGCCATGCGGCGCGGCGAGCCGGTGCCGATACGGGCACCGGACGGCAGTTGCGCGAAGGTCAGCCCGTCCCGGGCCACCAGTACGTCGCGCGGATCCTCGCGCTCCGGTACGGCGGCCAGGACGAGGCCCTCCGGCTGTGCGGTCGGCAGGTCCTTGAGCGAGTGGACGGCGAAGTCCACCTCGCCGCGCAGCAGCGCCTCGCGCAGCGCGACGACGAACACGCCGGTCCCGCCGATCTGCGCCAGGTGCTCCCGGGACGTGTCTCCGTACGTGGTGATCTCGACGAGCTCGACGGCGCGCCCGGTCACCTCACGGACCGCATCAGCGACCATGCCGGACTGCGCCATGGCTAGCTTGCTGCGCCGGGTGCCGAGCCGGAGCGGCTTCGTGGTCTCCCCACCCAGGGGTGAGTTGTCGGTCATGACCGCCCTCTATTCGGGTCGTTCAGGTCTGCCCGGGAGACGGCGGCCACCGTCTGCGGGTCGAGGTCGAAGAGTTCGCGCAGCGCATCGGCGTACCCGGCGCCACCGGGCTCGCTGGCGAGCTGCTTGACCCGCACGGTGGGCGCGTGCAGGAGCTTGTCGACGACGCGGCGCACGGTCTGCGTGATCTCGGCGCGCTGCTTCTCGTCCAGGTCGGGAAGGCGTCCGTCGAGCCGCGCGATCTCGCCGGCCACCACATCGGCGGCCATGGTGCGCAGGGCGACGACGGTCGGGGTGATGTGGGCGGCACGCTGGGCGGCGCCGAAGGCAGCCACCTCGTCGGCGACGATGGTGCGCACCTGGTCCACATCGGCGGCCATCGGGGCGTCCGCGGACGCCTCCGCGAGCGACTCGATGTCGACGAGGCGCACACCGTCGATGCGGTGGGCCGCCCCGTCGATGTCCCTCGGCATGGCGAGGTCGAGCAGGGCGAGCCGCGCGGTCCCGGAGGCCGGGGCCTGCACGGGTACCCGGCGCACGGCCCGGTCCTGCGCGGCGGCGGTGGCGGAACCGTTCTCCACCCACGCGGCATGCTGGTCCAGGTCCGCGGGGGCGGCCGCGGCGCGGGCCGCGGACGGCTCCGCGGCGGTGTCGAAGTCGACGCCGAGCGCCCCGGCGACGGCCTCGGCGGTCAGGACGAGCCCGGTCGCGCCGGTACAGGAGACGACCACGTCGGCACGTGTCAGTTCGTCCGGCACTGCGGTCATCTCCACAGCCCGTGCCGTCGCCCCGCCGCTCTGGGCGAGGATCTCGACGAGCCGGTCGGCACGGCCCCGGGTCCGGTTGGCGACGACGATCTCGGCGACACCGGTACGGACGAGGGTCGCGGCGGCCAGGGAGGACATCGAGCCCGCGCCGATCACCAGGGCGCGCTTGCCCGCGGCCCATTCGGTGACCTCGGTACCGTCCGCGAGCTGCTCGAGGCCGAACGTGACGAGCGACTGCCCGGCCCGGTCGATCCCGGTCTCGCTGTGGGCGCGCTTACCGACCCGCAGCGCCTGCTGGAACAGGTCGTTCAGCAGCCGTCCCGCGGTGTGGAGCTCCTGGCCCAGCGCGAGCGCGTCCTTGATCTGGCCGAGGATCTGGCCCTCGCCGACGACCATCGAGTCCAGCCCGCACGCCACCGAGAAGAGGTGGTGGACGGCGCGGTCCTCGTAGTGCACATAGAGATAGGGAGTGAGCTCGTCCAGGCCGACGCCGCTGTGCTGCGCGAGCAGCGTGGACAGCTCGGCGACACCCGCGTGGAACTTGTCCACGTCCGCGTACAGCTCGATGCGGTTGCAGGTGGCAAGCACCGCTCCCTCGGTCGCGGGTTCCGCGGCGAGGGTGTCCTGGAGCAGCTTCGTCTGCGCCTCGGGCGACAGCGACGCCCGCTCCAGCACGGAGACGGGGGCGCTGCGGTGGCTCAGTCCTACGACAAGGAGGCTCATGCCGGCATCACGGCGGGCATGTCCCCGTCGGGTCCCTTCCGGCTCACGGGAGTGGCGCGCATCGGAGGCGCCTCGTCGGCGTCGTCGTCCGCGGCCGCGTTGCCTTCGGCGGCGGCTCCCTCGCCGGCCTTGCGCTGCTCGTGGAAGGCGAGGATCTGCAGCTCGATCGAGAGGTCGACCTTGCGCACGTCGACGCCTTCGGGCACGGAGAGCACGGTCGGCGCGAAGTTCAGGATGGAGGTCACACCCGCGGCGACGAGCCGGTCGCAGACCTGCTGGGCCGCGCCGGGCGGGGTGGTGATGACGCCGATGGACACACCGTTGTCGCTGATGATCCGGTCCAGGTCGTCGGTGTGCTGGACGGCGATACCGGCGACGGGCGTACCCGCCATGGCCGGGTCGGCGTCGATCAGCGCGGCGACCCGGAAACCACGGGAGGCGAAGCCGCCGTAGTTGGCGAGCGCGGCGCCGAGGTTACCGATACCGACGATGGCGACCGGCCAGTCCTGGGTGAGCCCGAGTTCACGGGAGATCTGGTAGACGAGATACTCGACGTCGTACCCGACTCCACGCGTGCCGTAGGACCCCAGGTAGCTGAAGTCCTTGCGCAGCTTGGCGGAGTTGACCCCCGCCGCCGCGGCGAGCTCCTCGGAGGAGACCGTGGGCACCGAGCGCTCGGAGAGCGCGGTCAGTGCGCGGAGGTACAGCGGAAGCCGGGCGACGGTGGCCTCGGGAATTCCTCGGCTACGGGTCGCCGGTCGGTGAGTTCGGCCAGTTGCCACGGTGCTCCTGCGGGATGAGCGGGGCTGCAGGCGGCCGTATGTCCCAAGACCGCCCCGTCGAATGCAGGCTATGTCTTTGTGAACGCGTGCACAAAGATAGTGTCCGTTTTGTCTGGTCAAAGTGACCGGGGTCACGCATATTCCTCGCGCGGTCCCGGAACCCGGGACCGCATCAGCCCGTTGCAGGCCCGAAGGGGGCAAAGCGGTACACACTCCTCATGTCCACGCCCCCGAGACCACTCAAAACGCCCATGATGTTAACCGGGTTTCGTCTAGGTACCCAGTGCCGTGCGCAACCTCGCCGGGTCCACCCGCCAGAACGTGTGCTGTTCGTCATCGATCAGGACCACCGGAATCTGCTCCCAGTACTCCTTGTACAGCTCCTCGTCCTCGGTGATGTCCTTCTCCACCCAGGACGCGCCGGTCTCCTCACAGACGGCGCGCACCACGAGTCGCGCATCGTCACAGAGGTGACAGCCGGGCTTCCCCACGAGGGTCACCACCCGGTCGGCAGGCTTCTTCTTCGTACGCCGCAACAAGGCACTCATGCCTCCATTCTGCGCCGCTCCGCACCACTCCCGGGGTCACCCGTTTAACGCGGCGGTCCCGGAGAGTTCACACGGTCGCATCCCGCCAGGTCGGGAAGGACCGAACAGAATCGCTATGCTCACGACATGGCCGCTCTTGGATGGCTCACCCCCCGCAGGCGCCCCGCGACAGCACGGAGCGTGCTGGCAGGCGAGGCAGCAGCCGAGGCAGCGCGGAAGTCGACACTTCCCGCCGACGAGTCCCTTCTCCCCGCAGACGCCGCGGATCTGCTGACCGCGGCCGAAGGCGACGGGGAGCCCGTGTTCCCGGTGGCCGGGGACGACCGGGCCGCCGCCTTCTTCGACCTCGACAACACCGTGATGCAGGGCGCCGCGATCTTCCACTTCGGCCGCGGCCTCTACAAGCGGAAGTTCTTCCAGCGCCGCGAACTGACACGGTTCGCCTGGCAGCAGGCCTGGTTCAGGCTGGCCGGCGTCGAGGACCCCGAACACATGCAGGACGCCCGCGACAGCGCCCTGTCCATCGTCAAGGGCCACCGTGTCGCCGAGCTGATGTCCATCGGCGAGGAGATCTACGACGAGTACATGGCCGACCGCATCTGGCCCGGCACGCGCGCCCTCGCCCAGGCACACCTCGACGCGGGGCAGAAGGTCTGGCTGGTCACGGCCGCCCCGGTGGAGACCGCCACGATCATCGCCCGCCGCCTCGGCCTGACCGGCGCACTGGGCACCGTCGCCGAATCGGTGGACGGCGTCTACACCGGCCGCCTGGTCGGTGAACCCCTGCACGGCCCGGCCAAGGCCGAGGCGGTACGCGCACTGGCTGCGGCCGAGGGCCTGGACCTCGACCGCTGCGCCGCGTACAGCGACTCGCACAACGACATCCCCATGCTGTCGCTGGTCGGCCACCCGTACGCGATCAACCCGGACACCAAGCTCCGCAAGCACGCCCGCGCCCTGGACTGGCGCCTGCGCGACTACCGCACCGGCCGCAAGGCCGCCAAGGTCGGCATCCCGGCCGCCGCCGGTGTGGGCGCCCTGGCCGGTGGCACCGCGGCCGCGGTCGCGCTCCACCGCCGCCGCCGCTGACCCCTCCGCCGGCCCGCCTCCACCACTGACCTGCGCCGCCGCCGGCCCATGCCCCGAGGCTGCGGGCCGGCGGGCCACGCCCGGGGACGTACGGCCAATCGGGAGGGCGGAGCCGCCCGCACCCGCTCACCCCTCCGGCCAGTCGGATTGACGTCGAGCGACCACAACCCGTCGCGCCCGCAGGCAGATCACGAAGCATTTCGATCAATAAGCGGTCACGATGTGCGACTTACTCCGTCACTTAGAGGTTACAGAAGCGACGGAATCGATGATTTGAGCAACTGGGTGTAGCCCGGCCTGTACGAAGCGTTATTCTCCTCAGACGCACAAGGAGCCCGCCACCCGCTACCACGAGTGACGGTTTTCGAACTGCACGTGATGGAAGCTCTGCCTCTGGGAGTCCCGTGTACCCACACGTCGGGGTTGACACCTCGGGCCTGGCTACGCTGCGCGCAACGGTCCTCGACCACTTGCGCGGCTTCGTCCCCACCGCGTACGCCGTCCCCGCATTTGCCACCCCTGCACCTGCCGGCCCTTGCTACGCGCTGGCCGAACGCAGCGCGGCGGTCGGAAGACGCAGCAACCGCGGCGCCACGACCACGTCAGCCGTTCGCCGGCCCACAGCCGACAGCGACAGCGCGCGCATGATGGATCTTGTCGAGCGCGCACAGGCCGGTGAGGCCGAGGCCTTCGGCCGCCTGTACGACCAGTACAGCGACACCGTGTACCGGTACATCTACTACCGCGTGGGAGGGAAGGCGACAGCGGAGGACCTCACCAGCGAGACGTTCCTGCGCGCTCTCCGCCGCATCTCCACCTTTACCTGGCAGGGCCGCGACTTCGGTGCCTGGCTGGTCACGATCGCCCGGAACCTGGTCGCCGACCACTTCAAATCCAGTCGTTTCCGACTGGAAGTGACCACCGGCGAAATGCTCGACGCGAACGAGGTCGCGCGCAGCCCCGAGGACTCCGTCCTGGAGTCCCTCTCCAACGCCGCACTGCTGCAAGCCGTGCGACGACTCAATCCTCAACAGCAGGAGTGCGTCACCCTCCGCTTCCTGCAAGGGCTCTCGGTCGCCGAAACGGCCCGTGTCATGGGCAAGAACGAGGGCGCGATCAAAACCCTGCAGTACCGCGCCGTCCGAACACTCGCCCGACTCCTGCCCGACGACGCCCGTTGAGATCACCACGGGTGACGGACCGCTACACCATGGGTGACGGGTACGTGACACACTGGTCCGATCATCCTTCGTCCGTAACCCAAACGCCGCGCCACTCGTTGTGCCGGATGCAGGCCCCCTGTCGTCGCACCGCGACCCGCAGTCCACTCGCTCGATCGTGTGGAAACGCGTCCGGTGCGCAACCTTCCGGACGCTCAGGGGAGTCGACCGTCATGACGAGAGGAGGTGCCGCCAGTGATCGCAAACGTTTCGGCACACCGGCGGGCGAACGCCTTCGCCCAGGCCCTGGAGGAGCAGTCGCCCCAGGGTGCGGCGGCCGTACAGCCCGAGGAACCGGCCGAACCGGCCGACCACGGAACGCTGTTGGCCCTGGCGAACGGCCTCGGTGAGCTACCGAAGCCGCAATTGGATCCCGAGGTCAAAGTGGTGCAGCGAGCCCAGCTCGTCGCCGCCATGGAGACCATGTTCGCCGAGGGCGGTGCGTCCACGGGCCCTACCGTGCCCGAACAACGGGGCAGGGGGGCCCACCGGGCCTCCCCGCTCCGGAAATTGCGCCCTCGCTCCCGCTGGGCGAAGGGCCTCACCGCGGGGGGACTCACCGTCGGTGTGGCCGCAGGAGCTTTCGGCGGAGTGGCCGCTGCCAGTTCCGACGCCCTGCCGGGTGATTCCCTGTACGGGCTGAAGCGCGGCATGGAGGACATCAATCTCACCATGGCCAACGGCGATGCCGACCGGGGCGAGGTCTACCTCGACCAGGCATCGACCCGCCTCAGCGAAGCCCGCCGCCTCATGGAGCGGGCCCGCTCGGGCGAGATGGACCACGAGTCCCTGGGGGAGGTCAGACGCACGCTCAACGGCATGACCCACGACGCCACCGAGGGACACCGGCTGCTCCACTCCGCCTACCAGCGGGACGGCGCCATCGGGCCGATCCAGACACTGGACTCCTTCTCCCGCTCGCACCGCGCGAGCTGGAGCAGTCTCCGTGACCGGCTGCCCGTGCAACTGACCGACATCGGCGACAAGGTCAGCTCCGTCTTCGACGCCATGGACCAGGAGGTCGCACCGCTCCAGGCCCTGCTCCCCCGTACCCCGGGCACGAGCGAGGAAGGGACGCAGCCCGAATCCCCGGACGGCACCGGCCCCTCCGGCGCGGACCGCCCGGCACCCTCGTCCACGGCCCCGGACGGCGGCCCGGCCGGCAGCACCACGCCCAAGCCGTCCGGATCCGGCAGCACTCCGGCCGACGGCCTGATCAACGGCGGTACGGACGGCCTGCTCGACGACCTCCCGACGGACGACGGCACCCCGTCGTCCCCGGGCGGCGAGGACGGCGCGTCCGAAGCACCGGATGTGACCCTGCCTCCGCTGCTCCCCGGCCTGCTCCCAGGCCTGGGTATCGACGGCGAGGACCTCAAGCCGTAGGCGAAGCGCGGAAGAACGCATGTGAAGGGGGGCCGTCCGGATCCGGACGGCCCCCCTTCACA
>NZ_JBHTRI010000028.1:0-120661 GCF_042796085.1 Streptomyces sp. NPDC056452 | reverse complement strand
GTCCGGCACCTAGGTGCCGGACCCGGGGCGGTCTCTGTGTACCGCGGACGTCGTGGACGTCAGCCCGGTACGACGCACTCGAAAGCGTGGAGGTACGCGTTGACCGGGCGGACCTCGCCGACCCGGAGGCCCGCCTCGGACATCCGGCCGAGCAGGCTCTCCCTGGTGTGCTTCGCGCCGCCGACGTTGAGCAGGAGCAGCAGGTCCATGGCCGTGGTGAACCGCATCGAAGGCGTGTCGTCGACAAGGTTCTCGATGATCACCACACGGGCGCCCGGACGGGCGGTGGCTACCACGTTGCGCAGGGTCCTGCGGGTGCTCTCGTCGTCCCACTCGAGGATGTTCTTGATGATGTAGAGATCCGCCTCGACCGGGATGTCCTCACGGCAGTCCCCGGGCACGATCGAGACGCGCGACGCCAGTGAGCCGCCGTCCCGGAGCCGGGGGTCCGCCTTCGCGACGACACCGGGCAGGTCCAGGAGCGTTCCGTGGACCGTGGGGTGCTTCTCCAGCAGGCTCGCGAGCACATGCCCCTGGCCGCCGCCGATGTCGACGACCGAGGACACCCCGGTGAGGTCGAGGAGCTCGGCGACATCCCGCGCCGACTGCATGCTGGACGTGGTCATGGCCCGGTTGAACACATGGGCCGACTCGCCGGCGTCCTGGTGGAGGTAGTCGAAGAAGCCCTTGCCGAACGTCTCGGGGAAGACGCTCGTCCCGGAGCGCACGGCGTCGTCGAGCCGCGGCCAGACCTCCCACGTCCAGGGCTCCGTGCACCACAGGGAGATGTACCGCAGGCTGTTCGGATCGTCCTCGCGCAGCAGCCGGGACATCTCCGTGTGGACGAACGTGCCGTCCCCGTTCTCGCTGAAGATGCCGTAGCAGCACAGCGCGCGCAGCAGCCGCTGCAGCGGTACGGGCTCGGTGTGGACGACCTGGGCGAGCTCCGCGGCCGAGGCGGGCGTGTCTCCCAGCGCGTCGGCAACGCCCAGCCGGGCCGCCGCCCGTACAGCCGCGGCGCAGGCCGCTCCGAACGCCAGCTCCCGCAGCCGCATGGCCGGCGGCGGGGCCGGAGCGGCGGTGGGGGCGAGGGGCGCGGCGATGGTGGATGCCACAGGGGTGGTGTCGGGGGTGGGACTCACGGTGGTCATGCCGTCTCCTTTCTCCGGGTGCGGCGGTCGGCCGTCACCGGGCACACATCCCGCCCGGTGCGGACGTCCCGCACTCGTTGCTGGTGAAGGTGTTGCCCGTTCCCGAGGTGTCCCGGTTGGCCAGGTCGGCGGGCTTGTTGCCCTGCACGTGGTTCTCGGTGATCGTGTTGTTCGTGTTGAGGGCACCCACGAAGCTCTTGAACAGCAGGATCCCGCCGGAGAGCGGGGTGGCGCCGACGTTGTTCCGGATGACGTTGGAACGTACGACCGTGGCCTCGCTGCCGGTCAGGACGATGCCGGACCCCTGGATGGCCGACAGCCTGGGGGTCGCCGCGCAGAACTTGTTGTTGCCGATGATCCGGTTGCCGCTGATGGTCATCGCGCCGGCCGCGGGCTTGGACTCGTCGCCCACGACGAAGACACCGCTGCAGTTCTGGCTGATGCGGTTGTCGTCGATCAGGAGGTTCCTGACCCGCCGGGCGGTCACGCCGATGCGGTTCCCGGTGAGGGTGTTCTCCCGGACCTCCGTCCCCCCGGTGTCGGTGGCCCCGCCCTCCTCGCTGACGGAGTTCGCGATGAAGATCCCCGCGTCACCGTTGCCGGTGGCCGTGTTGCGCCGGAAGTCCGCACGCGTCGACCGCTCCTGGGCGATGCCCCAGGTGCCGTTGTTCTTGGCGGTCACCCGGCGGACGGAGAGTCCGTCGGTCCAGGAGGCCCAGATACCGCTCTTCTTGAAGCCGGACAGGGTCAGCGCCCGGATGTGGACATCGTCGACGGTGCGGGTCTTCGTGCCCACGACACAGATGCCGTTGCCGTCCGCCGCGCACGTGTTGGCGACCTTGGTCGTCTTGGTCTTCTTGGTCTTCTTGGCCGGTGTGGCTGCCGGCATGATGACCGTCCGGCCGTCGGTGCCGCGCAGCGTCAGTCCCGGCTTCGTGATCAGGACGCTCTCGCGATAGGTACCGGGCAGGATGACGACGGTGTCGCCGGGTGCCGCGGCGTTCACCGCCTTCTGGATCGAGTGGCCGGGGTGGACCACCAGGTCCCTCGGTGCGGCCGCCGCGGACGGGACCACTGCCGCGCCCAACGCTGTAGCCGTGGTGACAGTGATGCCCACCAGGCATTTGATGTGGTTTCTCCTCATGAGCTGAAGCTATGGGCGATGACCCGCCGCTGCCACGCAAGGTGAGCGTATGGATACATGGCGTGCCTGAATGGCTTACTCGTCGCGCCGCCCGCCGGGCCCGCCGCGTGACGCCGGGATCCGCCGCGCCCTGTCCCGGACCGTCGGCGGTGGCTAGGCTTTGGCCGGACGACGAGCGGGAGGAGAAGCCGTGACGGAGAGCACCACCGGCCGCCAGCAGTTCGCCGGCTGGGACAAGCCGGAGCTCGACCTCAGTAACGCGGACTGGCGGTCGGGCAGCCAGGGCACGGGCGATGTCCAGATCGCCTTCGTGGAGGGATTCATAGCGATGCGCAACGCCGGCAAACCCGGCAGCCCCTCGCTGATCTTCACCCCGGCCGAGTGGCGGGCCTTCGTCATCAACGCGCGGGACGGCGAGTTCGACCTCGTGTGAGCCGGGCCCCGGCGGGCGCGCGCGGGTGCCGTCACCACGAGCGGCACCGCACACGGGAGCCGTACCGTTGCTCCCATGACCGGCGAGCGCGATCTGCGAAAACTGCTGCACGGCATGCGACCGGAGCTGAATCCGGGCCGCTACGTCTTCACGACGGTGCCGGACGGTGAGGTGCCCGGCGGTGTGACCCCGGTGGTCGCCGTCACCGAGCGCGAAGGGCTGACCCTCGTCGTCCCCGAGGCGCAGGCGCTCGAGTCCGGGCTGGTCCATGACTTCGTCGCCGGCTGGATCACACTCCGGGTGCACTCCTCCCTGGACGCGGTCGGCCTGACCGCCGCGGTCTCGCTGGCCCTCACCGACGCGGGGGTGAGCTGCAATGTGGTCGCCGGATTCCACCACGACCACCTCTTCGTTCCGTACGCGCGTGCGACCGAAGCCGTCGAGCTGCTGGAAGCGCTGGCCGCGGAGTCCGGCTAGGGAGTGCCCGGCTCCGCAACGTGAGCCGGGACACGTAACATGGCTGCATGTCCTTCCTCCGCCGCCGTAGCGCCGCCACACCCGCGGGCCCGGACTTCGACGTCCTGGCCATGGACCCGGGGGACTGGCCGGGCAACCTCGGCGCCGGTCTGCTCCCCGCTCCCGACGGGAGCTGTCAGGGCGTCTTCCTGCGCTACGACCTGTTCGGCGGCCGCGGCCCGGCGATGATCATCGGCAATCTGCCGGAGGGTTCGCCCGCCCGCGAGACCGAGGAGGGCCAGGTCCCCTTCGAGGTCGCCCAGCTCCTCCTCGCGCTCGAGAACGACGAGCCGGTCGAGGTGACCGGCACCGAGGACGTCCCCGTCATGCAGGGGGACGGCCTCCTGATCGTGCGCAGGGTCAAGCTCTCGGAGAGCCGTATCTCCTGCGTTCAGTTCGACCGGAGCGACGGCGTGCTGGTCACCATCGCCAGCTGGGACCGGCCGATCACGGACGACCTGTACGCGCTGCTGAAGCCCTTGCCCGCGGAGCTCTTCCAGCAGGGCTGAAACGTCCCTGCGAGGTCAGCAGCTGCGTCACCCGTGCCGCCGACGTCCCGAACCCCGTGGGACCACTGAGATGCCACGGGGCACCGGTGCCCCGCCGCAGATCCTGCTCCCGGTAGCGCCGGCAGTCGCGGTGCCAGATCAGGATCCCCGCCATCCAGTGCTGCAGCTCCACGACATAGCCCGCGAGAACCTCCCGCGCCTCCGCGTCCAGAGCGAAGTCGTCGTACAGCACCGGGAGTTCGCGCTCGGCGATGTGCTGGAACTGGCGCATCCGCGAATTCATCAGGTCGTCCACGATCGACACTGCCGTCGGATAGTCCACCCCGAAGAAGTTCTGCACGACCAGGACGCCGTTGTGCACCTCGCCCTCGTACTCGATCTCCTTCTGGTACGAGAAGAGGTCGTTGACGAGGGAGGCGTAGTCCGACGCCGCGTTCTCCAGGGAGCGCAGGGGACCACTGCGGTAGACCGCGGCGGGCACCTTCCTGCCGTGACCCAGCCGGCACAGGCCCATCGTCAGATCCGAGCCGAACGTCGCCCTGCGCATCTCGACGTAGTCCACCGGGTCCGGGATCCGGTTCTGCGCCTGGTTCGCCAGCTCCCACAGCCAGCTCGCGGTCATCGACTCGACCGCCTCACGGAACGTGCGGCGCCCGCTCACGTCCATCGGCTCCACGGTCCGCCGCCAGACGTCGGCCAGCCCCCGCTCGAGCGCGTTGACCGGCTCCGGCACCGAACCGCCGTCCAAGGGCATGAAGAGGGACAGGCGCTCGTTGGCCAGGCGGGCCCCGGCAAGGTCACGCGTCCGGCCGTGCACCACGGGGAACCAGTCGTCGCCGTACGTACCCCAGGTCAGCCATTGCGATGACAGATCGAGCTCGTCCGGCGTGGCGTCCGGGTGCAGGCCCGCGGCGCAGAGCGGCAGATCGGTCGCGACAAGCCGTTCCTCGTCCCAGATGTGCGAACCCGGCACACCCGGCTGAGCTTCCAGCAGCCCCATCCGGCGCGACCAGTCCACGATCCGTACCCGGGCGCCGTCCAGGTGCGGACTCGGTGTCGTGGTGAACGGCATGTCGAAGTCGGGCAGCAGGGACGGGCCGACGTGCCGGTACGGCACATGGGTGTGGCTGCGCAGCCGGGCCGATTCCGAACGGGGCGTGAAGCGGATGGAGGCGGCCGCCATTCCGAAACCGGGCACAGCGCCGTCCGTACCGCCGTCGTTCATGTAGCGGCTGGAGCGCATGTGCCACTCGTGGCCGCCCGACTGCCAGTCCTGGAGCCCCTTGACGTACGCGAGTACGGCGACCGTCTCCTCGGGGGTGAGCCCCTTCTCCGCACAGAGCGGCCCGAGTTCGGTGAGGGCCGTGTTCTCGAACTGCTGGAGCCGCGAAGTCAGCAGATCGTTGACCGCCTCGGCCGCCTCCTGGGTGGAGCAGCCCAGGAACTTCTCCAGGACCAGCACTCCGTTGCTGTTCTCGCCCTCGTCCTCGACCTCACGCTGGTAGGAGAACAGGTCGTTGCGCAGGTGGACTCCGTCGGAGAACGCGTCCCGCAGCACCCGCAGTGCCCGCGAATCGGCCAGCGATGCCGGAACCTCGGCGTTCGCCGCGTACTCCACCAGCCCCGCCGACCAGGGGGCGCCGCCCACCTTGCGCCGCATCTCGATGTACTCGACCGGGTTCGCGATCCGGCCCTCATTGATGTTGGCGAGCTCCCACAAGGACTCGTTGAGCAGATTCTCCGTGGCCTCGGCGAACCTGGCCCGCCAGGCGTCGGACATGGCCGGCACGGTCCTGGCCCAGAGGTCGGCGAGACCCGCCTCGACCGGGTTGGTGGGCTCGGGCGTCGCTGCTCCCCGCTCCATCGGCATGAAGGCGGGCAGCCGGTCCAGATACCGCTTCCCACCCTCGCGGTCCGGAGTGCGCTTGAACAGTTCCAGGAAGTGGTCGTCGAAGAAGAAGACCCACACATACCAGTCGGTGACCAGGGACAGGGCCTCGGACGAACAGTCGGGGTGGGTGTACGCGCACAGCAGCGCGTAGTCATGGGACTCGAGGTCCTTCTCCTCCCAGATGCCGGACCCCTCGAGCATCCCCATCCCGCGCGCCCACTCCCGGGTATGGCTTCTGGCAGCCTCCACATGAGGGTTGAGACGTGCCGGATACGGCACATAGAAGTCCGGCAGGGAGAAGGGCTGTGCCATGTGTGCGTCGGCCTTTCGAGAACTCCGCCCGGTCCGCTCGGACCGGTCCTGTCGGCGGCAGCACTACCCCTCGGCCATCCGGGGCACGCGCGGCCCGAAATAGTCACACAAGCTCAGACCCCGTGCCCCACTGTGCTCTTGACTCACCAACACCTCACGTCACAGAGTGTCCGCCGACGGCGGAACGCAGAGATCATCCCAGGAACGGCTCCGGTAAGCCCGGCCCAGGAAGGGTTGTCATGACGTCCAAACAGAGGACCAGGCTCGCACTCGCACTCACCACCGCGGGAGCGCTGAGCGTCGCACTTCTTGCCCCCGCGACGCAGGCCGGCGCGGACGCGGTACGGCCGGAATGCCCGCGCAGCCTCCACTGCGACTGGGTACCGGCGGCCTACCAGCAGACCGGCGATCCGGCCGACAAGGAGACGTACGGCAATTACGACACCTCCGACCGGCCGCACAGCAACGCGATCAAGTTCATCGTGCTGCACGACACCGAGGTCGACTACGACACCACCCTGAAGATCTTCCAGAACCCGCTCAACCAGACCTCCGCCCATTACGTGGTGCGCTCGGCCGACGGCCACGTCACCCAGATGGTGAAGAACAAGGACGTCGCCTGGCAGGCGGGCAACTGGTACCTCAACACCCACTCCATCGGCATCGAGCAGGAGGGGGTCGCTGCCGAGGGCGCCAAGTGGTACACCCCGGAGATGTACCGGTCGACGGCCAGGCTCGTGCGTCACCTGGCAGCGAAGTACGACATTCCGCTCGACCGGCAGCACATCATCGGCCACGACGGTGTGCCGCCCACCAGTGCGGCCGGTACCAGGAACATGCACTGGGACCCGGGCCCGTACTGGGACTGGAACCGCTTCATGGCGCTGCTCGGCAGACCCGTCGTGCCCAGCGCCCCCAAGGACAGCGAACTGGTCACGGTCAGCCCCGACTTCGCCAGGAACGAGCAGGCGTTTCGCGACTGCGAGAAGGGCGTCGACCTGCCGCTCCAGGGGAGCAGCGCGGTCCCGCTGCACACCGGGCCCTCCGACGACGCGCCGCTCTTCTCCGACCCGGGGCTGCACCCGGACGGTTCGGCGGGCACCAACTGCGCAGCCGACTGGGGCAGCAAGATCAGCGCCACCCAGCAGGCCGTCGTCGCGGAACGGGCCCCGGGCTGGACGGCGATCTGGTGGTACGGACAGAAGGCGTGGTTCCGCACCCCGGGCGGTACCCGGGTCACCGTTCCCACGTCCGGCCATGTCGTCAAGCCGAAGGCAGGCAGGACCGAGGTTCCGGTGTACGGGGTGGCCTACCCGGAGAAGGGGGAGTACCCCTCGGACTTCGTCAAGCCGACGGTGGGCACACCGCTCGTGTACACGATCAAGGCGGGGCAGGCATTCCCCGGCGGAGGTGCGGCGCCCACCGGCTACTACTACGCGCCGACGATCGACGCGTCGAAGCCGTACGACCACACCTACTTCTCCGGCGCGCAGAAGTACCTGACGGTGCAGATCGGGCACCGGATCGCGTTCGTGAAGGCGTCCGACGTGGATGTGGAACGGGTGCGCTGAGCACAACCCGCTCAGCATGCTGCGGGACCGGCGTGTCGGCACCGGTCCCGCAGCCCTCGTCCCCCGTCGGTCAGGCCCTTCGCCCCGGCGCGGTCAGCGGGTGCCCACCGCGGCGCGCACGGCGCGCCGCGCCATCGCGCAGTCGTCGTGCAACCTGCGCAGCAGCAGCCGCTGTTCCTCGCTCGACGAGAGCGCGCCCTGCCGGGCCTGCCCGCCACCCGACGGCGCCCCCTCGCGCATGGCGCGCTGGACAGCCGTCTCGTACGTCCGGATCTCCCGGGTCAGTACGAGCATGAGGTTCACCAGGAACGCGTCGCGTGCCGCGGCACCCGACGCCTGCGCCAGCTGGCTGATCTGACGGCGGGCCGCCGGCGCGTCACCGAGTACGGCCCAGAGCGTCGCCAGGTCGTAGCCCGGGAGGTACCAGCCCGCGTGCTCCCAGTCGACCAGCACCGGACCGGTGGGCGGCAGCAGGATGTTGGAGAGCAGCGCGTCACCGTGACAGAACTGGCCCATGCCTCCCCGGCCGCTCGCGTGGGCCAGACCGTGCAGCAGCTTCTGCAGGTCGCCCAGATCACGGTCGGTGAAGAGCCCCAACTCGTGATACCTGGCGATGCGGGAGGCGTAGTCCAGCGGCGCGTCGAACAGGCCTGCCGGAGGCCGCCAGGCATTGATCCTGCTGACCGCTCCGAGGGCCGCCCGCACATCCGCCCGGGGCGGTGCCTCCGCGGGGTGCCTCGTCAGCGCCGCGACCCGGCCGGGCATCCGCTCGATCACCAGCGTGCAGTTCTCGGGGTCGGCTGCGATGAGCCGGGGGACCCGAACCGGTGGGCGGTGCCTGACGAAGGCGCGGTATGCAGCTATTTCGTGCCGGAACCGCTCGGTCCACACGGGGGAGTGGTCCAGTAAACACTTGGCCACCGCGGTGGCACGACCGGTGGTACCGACGATGAGTACCGAGCGCCCGCTGCGACGCAGCACCTGCACCGGATTGAACTCCGGACAGATGCGGTGCACCGAGGCGATGGCCATCCTCAGCTGCGCACCCTGAGGGCCGGACAAGTCGAGTCTCCCGCTGAGCGGTTGGGCGCCGGTGCCCGCCGTCCGCCGGGTCCGACCCATGCCGGACGCCGGCGATGCTGCGTTGGGGTCGAGATACGGCCCGCCACCCGCCCCCATGGGGCGGAAGGCGCGGGGTGGGGCGGACACGGAGGACGATGCTGTGTACATGGGCGAGACAGATCCCTTCGTGCGCCGACAAGTTACGTGCGCCGCCCCGGCCGGCGGCCGTTCGGCACCCTGGGGAGTACCTAGGGCTGCCGGGCGGGGTGGCGCACTCCTACCTGACACCGAGTAATGGGTAGTGGACCATCTGGCGGACCCTGGCGGACCCTGGCGAACCCTGGCGAATAGTCACTCAGCATCTGACAGCGGGTTAGTGTCAAGTCAGCCGAGAACCTGGGGGCTTGACGTGACCGGAGAACCCAACACCCGCCTTTCTGATCTGTTCGGCCTGGCCGGATGGTCCAAGGGGGAGCTAGCGAGAATGGTGAACCGGCAGGCGGCGGCCATGGGCCACCTCCAGCTGGCCACCGATACCTCGCGGGTCAGGCGCTGGATCGACATGGGGGAGTCCCCCCGCGATCCCGTGCCCGAAGTGCTGGCAGCTCTGTTCACCGAGCGGCTCGGCCGTGTCGTGACCATCGAGGACCTCGGGTTCGGCCGGCGCGGGCGTGTGGGGAAACGGCAAGACACCGGGACGGAGAAGAATCCCGACGGATTGCCGTGGGCGCCCGAACGGACGGCAGCGGTCCTCACCGAATTCACGGGAATGGACCTCATGCTCAACCGACGCGGCTTGGTGAGCGCGGGCGCCGCGCTCGCCGCTGGCTCAGCCATCACCGGCGCCATGCACGACTGGCTGCATTCCGACCCCGCCCCGGCGGCCAAGGCATCCGGCCTCAACGACCCCATGTACGCCGACGCGGCCGGCTTCGACCGGTACGAGGCCGCCCCCATCGGATCCGAGGAGATCGAGGCCCTCGAGCGCTCGGTCGAGGTGTTCCGAGCCTGGGACGCCTCACGCGGCGGAGGACTTCAGCGCAAGGCCGTCGTGGGCCAGCTCAACGAGGTGGGCGGCATGCTCGCCTACCACCACCCCGACCATCTGCAGCGCCGCCTTTGGGGCGTCGCCGCCAACCTCGCGGTCCTCGCGGGCTGGATGTCCCACGACGTCGGCCTCGAACCCACCGCCCAGAAGTACTTCGTCATCGCCGCTCATGCGGCGCGTGAGGGCGGTGACCGGCCGAGGGCCGGCGAGGCGCTCTCCCGTGCGGCACGCCAGATGGTTCATCTGGGCCGCCCGGACGATGCCCTGGACCTGATGAAGCTCGCCAAGTCAGGTTCGGGGGAGGAGACCCTGCCCCGAACGCAGGCGATGCTGCACACCATCGAGGCCTGGGCACAGGCGTCCATGGGGCGCGGGCAGGCCATGCGGCGCACCCTGGGCGAGGCCGAGGAGCTCTTCGTCTCGGACAAGGGTGACGTGCCGCCCCCGAGCTGGATGCAGATGTTCGACGAGGCGGACATGCACGGCATGCAGGCCCTGGCGTTCCGTACGCTCGCGGAGCACGATCCGGCTGCGGCAGGCACGGCCCAGCGCCACGCCAAGCAGGCGCTCGAGCTCCGTATCAACGGTCGTCAGCGGTCCAAGATCTTCGACTACATCTCGCTGGCGTCGGCCTGCTTCATCGCCGACGACCCCGAGCAGGCCGACCGGTACGCACGGCTCGCCCTGGTGTCGATGGGGGAGACCTCTTCGCACCGCACCTGGGACCGCCTGCGCGAGATGTACCGGCTCACAGGTCAGTTCGCGGGGTACGCCAAGATCGAGGACCTTCGCGAGGAGATCGAACTCGCCCTGCCGCAGAGCACGTTCACCAAGAGGCCGAGAGGCTCACAGATCTGATCCGGGGCGCCGTCGACCGGCGCAGTGCCGTCGTCCGGCCCCTGTCGGAGCAGTCGAATCAGCACATCCACAGGCGGTATGCCGTCCTGCGATTCCTCATGCCCCGACGCGGGCCACCAGCACACATGCGTCGTCGAGCCGTTCGGTTCCGCCGAACTCCTCGACGACAGTCCTTACGCAGTCCTGCGCCGTGCGGGCCTGTGCGAACCGAGGGGCCAGGCCCAGCAGTGCGTCCGGGCCGGCACTCCGGTCCCTCTGCCGTGTCAGCCCGTCGGTGTGCAGCATCAGCACATCGCCGGGAAGCAGGGTCACCTGGTCCTGCTCGTAGGAGACGGCGGATGCCGCGCCGAGCAGCACGCCGTCCGGCGCCGGCAGAGGACGACCCACCCCGTTGCGGAAGAGGAGCGGCGCGGGGTGACCTGCCTGCGCCCAGGCGAGCGTGCCTGTCGCCGGGTCGAACCGGCAGCACACGGCGCTGCCCAGAACGGGCTGGACCGAGGATTCGATCAGCTGGTTCAGATGGCCCATCACGGCTCCCGGCTCGATGCCGGCCATCGCCATTCCGCGCAGCGCGCCCAGCAGCATCGCCATGGCCGAGGTGGCCGGGATTCCGTGGCCCGTCAGGTCACCGACGGTGAGCAGCGTCCTGCCGTCGGGCAGCTGCAGCGCGTCGTACCAGTCGCCGCCGATCAGGTTGCTCGACTCCGACGGAAGATAGTGGGCGGCGGTGTCCAGGGCGCCGGGGCCCCGGCCGGGGGAGGAGAGCGATCCGCGCCAGGGCGGCAGCACGGCCTCCTGCAGTTCCACGGCCATCCGGTGCTCGGTCCGCGCGATCTGCTGGCCGCGCCGCAGCGAGTCCCGCGTCCGGCTCATGAGGTGCTGACTGTGCCGGAGCCTGCTGACATCGCGCAGGACCGCCCACATCGAGGCGGTGCAGCCGTCGGCGTCGAGAACGGGCTCGCCCATCATGTGAACCGTGCGCATCCGGCCGTCGGGGAGCAGAATCCGGAATTCGCCGTCTATCGGCCTGCCGTCGACCAGGCAGTCGGTGACCATGGACATCAGCAGGGGCTGGTCCTCGGCGAGAAGCAGCGACGGCAGTTCGTCCAGGGACAGCGGCCCGGACTCAGGAGACCTGTCGAAGATCTGGTACAGCTCGTCCGACCAGCTGACCTCGTCGGTGAGCAGATCCCATTCGGCGCTGCCCACCCTGCTGATGAGCGAGCCGGTCCGCGGTACGTCCGTCGTGTTCCCGGCGGTCGCCCCGGCGGGTTCGTCGTCCGCCTGTGCAGGAATGCCGTCCTTGAGCTGTCCCAGGTGCTCGCCGAGATCGTCGAGCTGGTGGACGGCCAGATCGCAGAGCGCGCGCTGCCAGCGCACCTGGGGGTCGTCCTCCTCGATGACCGAGGTGTCCCGCCGCACGGCGTCCACGTCTCCGCGCAGCCGACGGGTCCGGCTGATCAACGCCTCGACGGCATCTCGCTCGGGCGGCTGGGGGGCGGGGCGGTCCGCGAATGTATGGGACGGCATCTCGTACTCCGATACAGGCATGGCACGGCCGGTTCATGGGGGTGGACCGAACACGACTGTTGCACAGGCTGGGGGAGCCCGTAAGGGATTTGGCAACACTCGATACGTTGTTGCTTCCGGCATATGCCGTCGGCCGGGTGGAGCGGTGGCTCGCCGAACACCCTTGCCTTTACGCGGGTGTTGACGCAAGTCGTCGGGCGTGAGCGGCTTCGCGTACGCCCGCGTGCGGGGCTGTTGCGCGGCACGCCACTGCGGGGATCAGGGCATATGCGTGCTCCGGGAGCCGGTGGATCAGTGGTGCCGTTCCGGTCCGGGGCCCTGTCCGGGGTCCGGGCCGAGGGGGCGCCCGCGGTGGTGTCCGAGGCGGTGGACGGGCGTGTGCCGGACAAATGTTCCGCCGACCGGATCGACCCCCGGGAATGCCGGTGGGCCCGCTCGCGTTACCCCACCAGAACGAAAACGATACCCATTCCCATCACGGGGAGGGGTCGGTGTTCCCGTCTGGAGGTGCCCATGGCACGCAGTGAGGTCAGGCCCGTCGTCACGCTCCGGTCAACGGCCGGAACCGGGCACAGCTACGTGACGCGCAAGAACCGCCGCAACAGCCCCCACCGGCTCGAGCTGCGCAAGTACGACCCGGCCGCAGGAGCGCACGTCCTCTTCCGTGAGGTCCGCTGACCGCTCCCGCCGCCCGGCAGGACCCTGTCACCCCTTGTGAGGAAGGAACGCCCATGAAGTCCAGCATCCATCCCGTATCCCGTCCCGTGGTCTTCCGTGACATCGCCACCGGAACGGCCTTCCTGACGCGCTCGACCGCGGATGCCGAGCAGCGCGTGCGGTGGGAGGACGGCAACACGTATCCGGTCATCGACGTGGAGACCTCGTCGGCCAGCCATCCCTTCTACACCGGTACTCGCCAGGTGCTGGACACGGCCGGTCGCATCGAACAGTTCCGGCGTCGCTACGGCACGGCCGGCGTCGCCAGGGGCTGACATCGTCCCTGGTGGGCATGGTGTGGATCACATGCGCGGCTGCCGATTCCCGGGAACGGCCCTCGGTGGTTTATCGTTCATATAGTGGGACCGAGCGGGCCGCGCCCGCACGCGGCGACCGAGCTTCGCACCCCGCACACAAGCCGCCCCGGCTGGATTCCCCCGATCCGGCCGGGGCTCCTTTTTTGCACCCGGCGCCGCGGGGGATCGGCCGGCAGCGCGCGGGACGGTTCACATCGTCTCGTTGAGATCCGTCGCGTAGTGCTCGATGGCGGTCCGGTACCTCTGCACGCCGGGGCTCCCACTCGTCTCCGCGACGAGGCGCAGCAGGATCTGCATGGCTTCGTGATGCTCGCCGGTGTTGAACAGCGCCATGGAGAGGAACGTCCGCAGCGCGCCGTCGTCCGGGAACTCCGCCACACCGCGGCGCAGCGTCTCGACGGCCTGCCCGAACCTGCCCAGCACCCGGTAGGTGCTCCCGAGCCCGAGCAGTGCGCCCCGGCGGTCCTCCTCGCGCAGGGCGTCACCCTGGAGGCAACGCTCGTAGTACGGAACGGCCTCGGCCTCCAGGCCGAGCACATCGTGGACCCAGGCAGTGTGGTAGGCCACATCCACGGCATCGGGATAGTCGGCGGTGAGGGAGAGCAGACGTTCCCTGGCCTGCTCGGGGTGGCCCTGTTCACGCAGCCGCACGGCCTGCGCCAGCAGCTCGTTCTTGTCCGGTGCGCTCATGCTTCCATCGTCGCACCCGACTCCGGGTGTGGCCGCCAGGGTTGGGGGCATCCGTTCCGCCATGACTGTAGAGGCGGATCGTAGTGCACAACACAGAAGCTGGGGCCGTCTTGCGCTGCGCGTGCTGGTGCTCGTCGCGGCATTTCTGAGCCTTGTGGCGTTCTCGGTCGTCCTGGCGAAGGTGACGCTGACACCGTCACCGGCTTCCGAGGGCATCGTGACATCGAACCTGCAGCCGGGGCGGTCGCTTCGGCAGTACGCGCAGGACTACACCTTCCTCGCCGCCTGCAAACAGGCGGGAGGCAACCTGCTGCTCGGCGCGCCCTTCGGTGTCCTGCTGCCGATCCTGGTGCCACGACGGCTGCGGATGATCCGGATGGTCCTGCTGACCGTCCTGGTCATGGTGGTCGTCGAACTCACGCAGGGGGCGCTCGTCGCCGGGCGCGCCTTCGACATCGACGACGTGATCCTCAATACGAGCGGCGCTCTGCTCGGTTACGCACTGGTGGGGCGGCGGATCAGCCACCGCTACCACGCCCTTTCCGACGCGCCGCCCGCACGGGACACGGCGCGGACGAAGGCCACGAAGAAGGCCGCCGACCGGACCGGCGCCAAGAGCAGGGCGAGCGTCAAGAGCAAGGCCGGCATCAAGAGCAAGGCCGGTGCCGGCAGCAAGGCCGGTGCCGGCAGCAAGGCCGGTACCAGGACCAAGGCCGGTGTCGGTGCCGGTTCGAAGCCGCGTGCCAGGAACGGGTCCGGGGCCAAGGCGGGGTCCGCCAAGGCCTCTTCCGGCCGGAGCGCGTCCGCGGCGACTGCCCGCGGACGCGCCCTCATCGGCCGGATGTGGAGTCGTCGGCCGGGCCCGGGCGGGGGAGCGTCCGGAGCCGGCCGACGTGGAACCTAGAGCGCCGGGTGGGCGTTCTTCATGAGCTCCTGGAACTGCGCGGAGAACCACTTGCCGGAGAGGGGCGCGTCGGGCAGTGCCCCTGACGGGTTGTTGCCGTTGCGGACGTTACCCTCGTAGGTCGGGTCGCACATCCGGTCGAAGCCCTTGCCCTCCTCGTTCGGGATCTCCTTGCTGGCCCCGTCCGACTCCCCCGGCGGCTTCATCCAGACGTACGCGTCGATCCCGGCCGCGGGGGCGGCCTTCGGCCGTTCGCCGAGACCGGCTCCGGCCTGGTTGCACCAGTTGCCCAGGTGGATGCGCCGGTCGTACCGGCCGCCGTCCACATAGGTGTCGACGCTGGTCGTGGCACCCGGACCGGTCGGCCGGTTCGCGCCGCCCCAGCCGTTGCGCGAGGTGTCGATCAGCATGCCGATGTCGGAGTTGAAGCCGACCGAGACCAGCTTCTGGCGGAAGGCCTGAGCGTAGGACTGCTCGTCCGTGTAGCGGTTCCAGTCGACCCACTTCGACTGACGCACGGACGTGCCGTTGACGGAGTCGTCGATGGAGAAGTGGTCCTCCGTCGTCGCGCCGTAGTTGGCCGTGTTGGTGATGAAGCCGTGTACGTCGTTGACGGTCGCGCCCTCGGTCGTCGCCGCGACCTTGAAGATGTCGGCGGTCGCGCCGAAGTTGTCGTCCCAGCCGATCCAGCCGTGGTGCCCCGCGTCGATGTAGTTGTAGACGTTGGGCGCGTCGCCGAGCTTGTTCAGCGCGTAGCCGACGCCCTTCTGGTAGTTGCCGTTGGCCTTCATCACGTCGCAGGCAGGGGTCGCGGTGGGTCGGCCGCCGGCATTGGTGACGAGGTTCGGCAGCGAGTCGATCTCGACGGTGGTGACGATCCGCAGACCCGCGTATTTCGCGTCGCCGAGGATGGCCGCGATCGGGTCGATGTACTCGGTCTTGTACCGGTCGATCTCGGTGGGGCCGAGCTCACCGTTGGAGGCGAGCGCCGAGCAGTCACGCCCGGGCAGGTTGTAGATGACGAGCTGGACTACGAGTTCGCCGGAGCCCTTCTGCGTCAGGGCCGCGTCCAGATGGTCGCGCAGGCCCATTCCGTCGTTGGCGCCCTCGATCGCGGCGATCCGGTCGAGCCAGACACCCGTCGGCTGGTTGGACACCCGGGTGCCACCCGGCTCCGCGGCGGCCTTGGCCGACCACTCCGGGTTCACATAGACCTTGGCGCCCTCGTACGGGTTGTTGACACGGCTGCCCGCCGGAGGATCGGTGGGCGGGTCCGTCGGGTCCGGCGGGTCGGTCGGGCCCGTGGCACCGTTGCAGGCGACGCCGTTCAGCTTGAAGGTCGCGGGAACGGCACTGTTTCCGTTGCCCGTGGCGTTGAACCCGAAGGACGCGGAGGCTCCGGAGGCGAGCGTGCCGTTGTAGGAGAGGTTCTTGGCGGTGACGGCAGTACCGCTCTGCGTCACGGTGGCGTTCCAGCCCTGGCTGACCTTCTCGCCGCCGGCGAAGGACCATTCGAGCTGCCAGGTAGAGATGGCGTCACCCGTGTTCGTCACGCTCACGGCGGCCGTGAGTCCGCCGTTCCACTGGTTCTGGATCTTGTAGTCGACGGTGCATCCCGCCGCAGCGGCGGCCGAGGCCCCGAAGGGTGCTGCCGCGGCTGCGGAGCCGGCGGCTGCGGCGACGAGTGCTCCCGCCGCTATCAGTGCTGTTCGTGATCGGCGCAGGGTGGTGCGGCTCGTGCGGCTCATACGAATTCCGTTTCCTCAACTGTCGAGGGCGCGCAGATGGTCGCGCAGCCCGATTCCGTACGGGGTGGGGGTACCGTCGTAGTCGCTGATCAAGGACGGGCCCGTGGAGCAGTCCCAGGTGATCCAGGCCCATCCGAGGAAGGAGAGTCCTCGGTCGTCGAACCACTGCGTGACCCGGTCGGCAAAGCTGTGGGAGCAGGTGTTCTCGCCGATCTCGCTTGCGGCGAGGGGGACTTCGGCGGCGACCGGTGCGAGCGTGGAGTTCCAGCAGTCCTATCTCGCACAGAAGTTGACGTTGTAGACATGTCAGGCCGCGGCGAGATGGCCCGCCGGGTCCTGGGGTCGTGTGGGAGCCATTGGCCCAGTTCGTTGGAGCAGGCGGGTCCGCCGGCCAGGGTCACGTTCCGGGCGTTGAAGACCGAGGCGACCGAGTTTCCCGTGTACTGCCCCCAGGTCCAGCGCAGTTCGACCAGGGGTGTCATGCCGTGCTCCCTGACGGATCGACCAGGTCCTTCACGGCGCTGATGGAGTTCTCGCCCGCATCGCGCGGGTCCATGGTGTCCAGGCCCAGCCGGCACTCCTCGTTCAAAGGGATTCGGACGGTGTTGGCGTTCCAGTCGGCGATCGCCTGTATGGAGGCGTCGTCGACCGGGCCGTCGAAGATGCCACGGCCCTGCACGCACATGAATTCGCCGCCGGAGCGGTTGACGCCGGGGATGCGGCGGGTCGCGCCGATCTCGTCGACGAGCTTGTTGCCGGAGACCTTCAGCAGGGGCTGTTCCCCGGCAGGGGCAGGCGGTTCGGCCGGATCAGTGGGATCGGTCGGATCCGGGTCGGGATCCGTATGGCAGAGCGTGCCGTTGAGCCTGAACGCACCGGGCGTGAACCCGGACCCCGCACCGGTTGCCAGGAAGCCGGCGGTGACGCTCGCGCCGTTCGCGGGCGTTCCGTTCCAGCTCTCGCCCGCCGCGGTGACGGTACTGCCCGACTGCGACCACCGGGCATTCCAGCCCCGAGTCACGGTCGGGTTCCCGGGCAGGTCGAAGCCGAGACTCCGACCACTGCTTGCTGCACCCAGGTCGGTGAGCGTGACGGAGCCCTGGAAGCCGCCGTCCCACTGACTCACAGTGCTGTGTTCCACCGTGCGCGTGGGGGCGGATCCGGAGGCCGTCACCATGGGTGCGGCAACCATGCCGGCCGTGGCGAGCACTGCTCCGAGGAGCAGCCTGAACAGGTGCGATAAGTGCGGGGGGTGTCGCATGAGCGACTCCTTGCAGATCGGGCGCGCCCCCTACGGCACGTCGACTGATGGAACCGCTCCCACTGGTGTGGCTTGACGTTAGAGCGTCAAGTGGTGTCGGTCAACACACCTGTTCCCATCTCTTGCTATCGAAATAATTCGACTCTTCAAGTCTCTTGACTCTCTTTTTCCTCGTCTCCATGCTGGGAGCGCTCCCACTGGTTCAAGGCTTGTGTTCAACCCCGCTTGCCCCCCATGTCGCCGAGCCGCGAGGAGGAACCCGCGCATGCCATCGGGAAGCGCACGAAGAACATGGTTACCAAGAAGATCCGCCAGAACCGGAGTCGGATCCAGACGGTTGTGGACGGCATTCGTCGTCGCACTCGCTCTCCCACTGGGCATGACCGCCGCTGCCAACACCCCGGCCCAGGCCGCGGCCGTCGAGTGCAGCGTCGACTACAAGGCCAATGACTGGGGATCCGGCTTCAGCGCCGAGCTCACCGTCACCAACCGGGGCTCCGCCGCGATCAACGGCTGGACCCTGAGTTACGCCTACACGGGCAACCAGCAGCTCACCAACGGCTGGAACGGCACCTGGTCCCAGTCCGGAAAGACCGTCACGGTCAAGAACGCCGCCTGGAACGGCGGCATCGCCGCCGGGGCCGCGGTCACCACGGGCGGACAGTTCAGCTACAGCGGCACCAACACCGCCCCGACCGCCTTCTCCGTCAACGGCACGGTCTGCGCGGGCGCCCACCAGGCGCCGATCACCGTTCTCACCTCTCCGGCGGCGGGCGCCGTCTTCACCGCCGGCGATTCCGTACCCCTGGCCGCCACGGCGGCCGCGGCGGACGGGGCGGGGATCAGCAAGGTCGAGTTCTACGACAACACGACGCTGCTCGGCACCGACACCACGTCGCCGTACACCTACAGCGCCGCGGGACTGTCCGCCGGGAGCCATTCGGTCTTCGCGAGGGCGTACGACAGCCTCGGAGCCTCGGCGGAGTCGACGCCTGCGGGCATCACCGTCGTCTCGGGCCCGGCAGTTGTCGCCACGCCCGCCCAACTGGGCGTCCAGCAGGGCAAGTCGGGGACGTTCAACGTGGCGCTCTCCACCGCGCCGACGGCTGCGGTCACCGTCACGGTGGCCAGGACCGCAGGCAACTCCGGTCTCGCCGTCACCGCCGGAGCGAGCCTCAGCTTCACTCCGTCGAACTGGTCAACGGCCCAGAAGGTGACCGTTTCCGCCGACGCCTCCGGTACGGGAGCCGCAACCTTCACCGTGACAGCCCCCGGCCACAGCAAGGCCGAGGTCATCGTCACCCAGCTGGCCGCGGCGAAGGAGTACGACGCGCGCTTCCTCGAGCTGTACGGGAAGATCACCGACCCGGCGAACGGCTACTTCTCGCCGGAAGGCATTCCGTACCACTCCGTCGAGACGCTGATCGTCGAGGCTCCCGACCAGGGGCACGAGACGACGTCGGAGGCCTACAGCTATCTGATCTGGCTGCAGGCGATGTACGGGAAGCTCACCGGGGACTGGACGAAGTTCAACGGTGCGTGGGCCACCATGGAGAAGTACATGATCCCCACGCACGCCGACCAGCCCACGAACTCCTTCTACAACGCCTCGAAGCCCGCCACCTACGCGCCCGAGCACGACACCCCGAACGAGTACCCGGCGGTCCTCGACGGATCTGCGGCCTCCGGATCGGACCCGATCGCGGCGGAGCTGAAGAGCGCGTACGGCACCGACGACATCTACGGCATGCACTGGATCCAGGACGTCGACAACGTCTACGGATACGGCAACACGCCCGGGGGGAAGTGCTCTGCCGGTCCCACCGAGACCGGACCGTCGTACATCAACACCTTCCAGCGCGGACCGCAGGAGTCGGTCTGGGAGACCGTCACCCACCCGACCTGTGACAACTTCACCTACGGCGGCGACAACGGCTATCTGGACCTCTTCACCGGAGACGCCTCCTACGCCAAGCAGTGGAAGTTCACCAACGCCCCGGACGCGGACGCCCGTGCCGTGCAGGCCGCCTACTGGGCCGATGTCTGGGCCAAGGAGCAGGGCAAGGCGAGCGAGGTCGCGGCGACCGTCGGCAAGGCGGCGAAGATGGGTGACTATCTGCGCTACTCGATGTTCGACAAGTACTTCAAGAAGATCGGCAACTGCGTCGGTCCGACCGCCTGCCCGGCCGGAAGCGGCAAGGACAGCGCGCACTACCTGATGTCCTGGTACTACGCCTGGGGCGGTGCCACCGACACCTCGGCGGGCTGGTCCTGGCGCATCGGATCCAGCCACGCCCACGGCGGATACCAGAACCCGATGGCGGCCTACGCCCTGAGTGCGTCGGCCGACCTCAAGCCCAAGTCGGCGACAGGGCAGCAGGACTGGGCCAAGAGCCTGGACCGGCAGCTGGACTTCTACCAGTGGCTCCAGTCGGACGAGGGTGCCATCGCGGGCGGCGCGACCAACAGCTGGAAGGGCAGCTACGCCCAGCCGCCGGCCGGTACGCCGACCTTCTACGGCATGTACTACGACGAGAAGCCCGTCTACCACGACCCGCCGTCCAACCAGTGGTTCGGCTTCCAGGCGTGGTCGATGGAACGCGTCGCCGAGTACTACCACGAGTCGGGCGACGCCCAGGCCAAGGCCGTGCTCGACAAGTGGGTCGACTGGGCCCTGTCCGAGACGACCATCAACCCGGACGGTACCTACCTCATGCCGTCCACCCTCAAGTGGTCGGGTGCTCCCGACACCTGGAACGCGTCAAGTCCGGGTGCCAACGGCAGCCTTCACGTCACCGTCGCCGACTACACCAACGACGTCGGGGTGGCAGGTGCCTACGCCAGGACCCTGACCTACTACGCCGCCAAGTCCGGTGACACCGAGGCGAAGGCAACGGCCGAGGCGCTGCTCGACGGCATGTGGGGCCACTACCAGGACGACGCCGGTGTGGCGGTGCCGGAGACCCGGGCCGACTACAACCGGTTCGACGACCCGGTGTACGTCCCCAGCGGCTGGACGGGCGCCATGCCCAACGGCGACACCGTCAACAACGACTCGACCTTCCTGTCCATCCGTTCCTTCTACGAGGACGACCCGAACTGGCCCAAGGTGCAGGCATATCTGGACGGCGGAGCCGCGCCGGTCTTCACCTACCACCGGTTCTGGGCACAGGCCGACATCGCACTGGCTCTGGGGGCGTATGCCGACCTGCTGGAGTGAGTGACCCGGCACCATGAGGTCCCGGCCGTCGGCCGTCCAGCCGACGGCCGGGATCACGCCCACCCGGGAAAGTGCCCCGTGTAGTTCTCGGCGAACTCCGCCGCCGCATGCGGCGAGTCCGCGATCCTGTGCAGCTGCGCGAGCTGGAGGCGGGTCTCGAAAGCGCTCTGCGCCGGATCGGTGTGGAGCGTCGTCGTCATGAAGTACGAGAAGTGCTCGGCCCGCCACACCCGTCGCAGGCACGTCTCGGAGTAGGCGTCGAGCAGCTCGCAGGAGCCGGTCCGTTCCAGATGGGCGAACGCACGGGCGAGGACCACGACATCGGCGGCGGCGAGGTTCAGCCCCTTCGCACCGGTGGGCGGCACGATGTGCGCCGCGTCCCCGGCGAGGAACACCCGGCCGTGGCTCATGGGCTCGGTGACCTGACTGCGCATCGGCAGCACGGACTTGGCCGTGATGGTCCCCCGTTCCAGCTTCCGGCTGCCGGCCGACGCCAGCCTGACGTCGAGCTCGTCCCAGATCCTGTCGTCGGACCAGGCAGCGGGATCCTCCCCGTTCGGCACCTGGAGGTACAGCCGGCTCACGGCAGGCGAACGCATGCTCGCCAGCGCGAAGCCACGCGGTGAGTGCGCATAGACCAACTCGTCGTACACCGGGGGCGCATCGGCCAGGATGCCCAGCCAGGAGTAGGGATACGTCCGGGAGTACGACCGCAGGACGCCCTCGGGGACGGACCGACGGGTCACACCGTGGAAGCCGTCGCAGCCCACCACGTAGTCGCACGCCAGCGTCCGCTCGGCGCCCCCGTGCCGGTAGCCGATCACCGGCCGGTCCGTGTCCGCACCCGACACCGAGACCGCCTCCGCCTCGAACAGCAGCGGTGGGCCCTCGGCGAGCTGCAGGGCGATCAGATCCTTGACGACCTCCGTCTGCGCGTACACCCACACCCGGCTGCCACCCGTCAGCGAGGGGAAGTCGACGCGATGGGACCGTCCGTCGAAACGCAGCTCGATGCCGTCGTGCGCGATTCCCTCCCGGTCCAGACGTGCGCCGGCCCCGCTCGCACGCAGCGCGTCGACCGCGCTCTGCTCCAGGATCCCGGCCCGCTGACGCTGCTCGGCATAGGAGCGGTCACGGCTTTCCAGGACGACACAGTCGATGCCGCGCCCGTGCAGCAGCCGGGCCAGGAGCAGGCCCGCCGGGCCTGCCCCCACGATGCCGACACGGGTACGACGGGGGAGGGACGAGGCGGTCTCCACAGATGCTTTCCCTTCACGAACGGGTTCGGTGCCGCTCACGTACGAAGACTCGCCGCTGAGGAGGAGGACGACAAGAGTCGCGGTCGCCGCGCGGACCGCCGTCCGCCGGGGCGACGGGGCCGGGCGGCACCCGTTCGGTCCCCGGCCGATTGCCGGACAGGCGCCACGCGACCAGCGTGGGACCGAGGCCGTACGTGCCGACGCCGTACGGATCACCGGCCGAGGAGAAGCGACATGGCTGACGGACAGTGGAGCCCGGGGCGGACGGCAGGGCACCCGGAGGAGTTCCTGCCCGTCCTGGACATCACCGAGCCGACGCGCCAGCGCCGGCTCACCGTTCTGCTGCGACTGCTCCTGCTGATTCCGCACTTCATCGTGCTGTTCTTCCTGCACATCGCCGCTGTGTTCACCGTGATCGTCGGCTGGTTCGCCGCTCTGGTCCTGGGGAGGCTGCCCGAGCCGGTCTTCCGCTTCCTCTCCGGATACCTCGGCTACCGCATGCGGGTGGCCGCATCCGAGATGCTGCTGATCGACCGGTACCCGCCCTTCGCCCTCACCCCGCCGCCCGACTACCCCGTACAGATCGAGGTCCGGCCCACCGACCTGAACCGTCTCGCTGTGTTCTTCCGGCTGCTCCTGATGATCCCGGCAGCCGTCGTCCAGAGCCTCGCCATGTCCGGCTGGTGGATGCTGTCCTTCATCTGGTGGCTGATCACGCTGATCCTGGGCCGGATGCCGCGGCCCCTCATGGAAGCGACAGCGGCGACCCTGCGCTTCCAGATGCGCTTCATCGCCTACGCGCTGATGCTCACCCCCGCCTACCCGAAGGGCCTCTTCGGCGACGAGGACCTCTCCGTCGGCCAGCGGCACGTGCGCACGCTCACCAGGCCGCTGATCATGAGCGGGGCGGGGAAGGCCCTGGTGGTGCTCTTCCTCGTCCTCGGGATCATCGGCAGCATCACGGCATCGTTGACCACGCCGGACGACGGCGGCAGCAGCGACTACGGCTTGCACCGGCAGCCGGCTGTGCGAGACGTCCCCGTACAGGTGTGACGACGGCATGACTCGACCGCCCGTACAGGAATTGGCGTAGTCGTGGAGCCGGGTGGACTGAAAGCGCCGGACCGGGTCACACGGAAAGGATGACGTCCACAGACGTAAGGACAGACAGCGCCGGAGAACCCGACGGCAGGGGCGCCCGGCGGCCCGCCCGCAGGCGCGGGTGCCTGACAGTGGCCGGCCTGTGTGCCGCAGCGGTCGTCCTGCTGCTCCTGGGCACCCGGCTCAGCCTGCTGCCGGGGCTCGGCGACATCTTCGGCGAGGAGACCACGGACCGTTCGGGCCCCGCGGTCCTCAAGTCGATCCAGGACATGAGCGCGTACGAGGCGGCCTCCGGCAACTTCCAGGTCGTCGTCGACCTGGAGAAGGACGCCAAGTTCCTGCCCGACGCCGTACGCGGCACCCGGACCCTCTACGTGGGCGCCGGCACCGTGGGCGCCTTCGTGGACCTCGGCAAGGTCACGGAGAACGGCGTGGTCGTCAACGAGGACCGCACCAAGGCCGAACTCAGGCTGCCGCACGCCGTGCTGGGCAAGCCCGCGCTGGATCCGGACCGCTCCTACGCCGTGTCCAAACAGCGCGGACTCCTCGACCGGCTCGGCGACTTCTTCTCCGACAACCCGGGCAGCGAGCAGGCGGTCAACAAGCTGGCCGCCAAGCACATCGGCGCAGCGGCCAAGGAGAGCGGGCTCACCCAGCGAGCGGAGAAGAACACCACCGCCATGCTCCAGGGGCTGCTCGGCTCACTCGGATTCGACACGGTCACCGTGCGCTACATCGACCCGCCGGCCTGAATCGCCCCTGATACGTCCCCCGGCCCGCAGCCGTGACCGCGGCTGCGGCATACTCAACAAAGTGATCAGTCATATTGTTGAGCAAGGAGAGTCGGGGAGATGGCCATGACTGCTGCCGAAACCACGGAGCGCTTCCGAACCGCCGTCGAGAAGAGTGATCTCGCGGCACTGGACGATCTGTTCACCGAGAACGTCCGCTTCTTCAGCCCGGTGAAATTCACCCCCTTCGAGGGCAAGGCGATGGTGCTCGGGCTCTTCGGGGTGCTCCTGCGCACGTTCGAGGACTTCCGCTACATCGGTCAGTTCGAGGGTGAGGCGCTGACCAGCGCGGACGACGTGCAGGTCGCCTCGGAGATCCTGCTCTTCAAGGCGTCCGTGAGCGGCAAGGAGATTCACGGGATCGACCTGCTCCAGTTCGACGAGGAGGGCAGGATCCAGGAGTTCACCGTGATGGTCCGTCCGCTGTCCGCCGTCCAGTCCCTGAGCGCTGCGGTTCTCGCTGGACTGGTGGCCGACGGGCTCGTACCGGATCCGGCCGGGAACTGACGGACCGGGGCCCCGGCGCCGAATCCCGGTGTCCGGGGCCCCGGCCGCATGGCATGAGCAGGTTTGCCGGAACGGCAAGATCTCTTGCCCGACGTACCGCTGCGCCGAATGATCGAGACGCAGGACGACACCGGGATCCACAGGAGGACACATGCCGCAGCCCGACCGCTCGCCCGAGCCTTCCCGCTCCGTCCCCGGAGCGGTCCACCGGCTGGTGGACGTCCCCGGCGGCCGGATCCATCTGATCGAACAGGGCACCGGACCACTCGTCCTCCTGGTCCACGGCTTCCCGGAGACGTCGTACTCCTGGCGCCACCAGCTGCCGGCCATCGCCGCGGCGGGCTACCGCGCGGTCGCCATCGACGTACGCGGCTACGGACGCTCGTCGGCCCCCGCGCCCGTGGACGCCTATCGGATGACGGCCCATGTCGCCGACAACGTCGCGGTCGTACGCGCACTGGGCGAGAAGACGGCCACGGTCATCGGCCACGACTGGGGCTCGCCGATCGCCGCGAACAGCGCGCTGCTGCGCCCCGACGTGTTCACCGCCGCGGGGCTTCTCAGCGTCCCTTACGCCCCACGGAGCGGACTGCGGCCCACCGACGGTTTCGCCCGCATCGGCGGCGACGACGAGTTCTACGTCAGCTACTTCCAGGAGCCCGGCCGTGCCGAGGCGGAGATCGAGCCCGACGTACGGGGGTGGCTCGCCGGGTTCTACGCCGCGCTGTCCGCTGACACCATGCCACCGCCCGGCACGGACAGCGTCTTCTTCGTGCCCCCGGGCGCACACCTGCGCGACCGCTTCCCGGCCGGTCAGCTCCCGTCATGGCTCACGGAGGCCGACCTCGACGTGTACAGCGGCGAATTCGAGAGGACCGGCCTGACCGGGGCACTCAACCGCTACCGGAACGTCGACCGCGACTGGGAGGACCTGGCGGCCTGGGACGGGGCACGGATCACCCAGCCCTCGCTCTTCATCGGCGGGGCCCTCGACGCCTCCACCACCTGGATGGCCGAGGCCATCGCGCAATACCCCACCACCCTTCCGGGCCTGGTCTCCTCGCACATCCTGGACGGGTGCGGACACTGGATCCAGCAGGAACGCGCCACCGAGGTCAGCGCTCTGCTGACGCAGTGGCTGCACACCGTCCACGCCTGACGGACGCCGGACGAGACCGCCCGCCGGACGTGGGAGGCGTCAGCAGACCGGGCCGGGCGAGGCCGCGGTGGCCGTGAGCAGATCCCGTACGAGGTCGAAGTCGATGCGCTCCGGCGTACGGAAGCGAAGGCACCCCTTGCCCATGTCCTGACCGGCCAGCCGGGCCTCGAACGCGTCGCGGACGTCGCCGCGCAGCAGGTAGAAGGAGATGTACTGCTTCTGGCTCGCGAAGCTGATCTCGAGGGTTCCGTTCCGCTCGTAGCCCGGCATGCCGTACGCCATCACTTCGGTGAACCCCTTGAGTTCGTCCCGGCACAGCTCGCGCAGCCGGGTCAGGGCCGCCCGGCGCTCCGGCTGGAGCTCGGCCAGGTACTGATCCACATCCACCGCGTCGCTCTGTGCCATACGGACATGCTAATTCCGTTCCGGCTCATCCCGCGGAGCCGGTGAGGCCGTCCCACGGGCTCCGGCCGCGTGTCGAAGTCCGGGCCCCGCGGACACACCGGCCATGGTGGTCATATGAACAGTGCAGGCATTCTCGCCGATGCGTTCGAGCGCATCCATGAAACGGTGCACGCCGCGGTCGAGGGTCTCTCACCCGACGACCTCAACGCCCGGCTGGACGAGGACGCGAACTCGATCGCCTGGCTCGTATGGCACCTCACGCGCATCCAGGACGACCACCTCGCCGACGCCGCAGGGACCGAGCAGGTCTGGTTCTCCGAGGACTGGGCCGCCCGCTTCGAACTGCCCTTCGCCAAGGGGTCGACCGGGTACGGCCACAGCAGCGCGCAGGTGGCCTCCGTGCAGGTGGCGTCGGCGGACCTGCTCCTCGGCTACTACGACGCCGTGCACGAGCAGACTCTGGCCTTCGTCCGCGGTCTCGACGACCGGGCCCTGGACCGCGTCGTGGACGAGTCCTGGTCGCCGCCGGTGACCCTCGGCGTGCGGCTGGTCAGCGTCGTCGCGGATGATCTGCAGCACGCAGGTCAGGCGGCGTTCGTCCGCGGCTCGCTGGAGCGCGGGTAGGGGCTTTCGTGAATTGCGGCCGCGGTGCGCGCGTAGCGCCCCGGACTCGTGCCGACCACTCGCTTGAAGTGCCGGGAGAAGTGGGACTGGTCGTAGAAGCCCACCGAGGTGGCCACGTCGGGCGACCGCATCCCTCCGAGCAGCAGGCGCCGGGCCAGGTCCACGCGACGCCCCGTCAGGTACTGGTGCGGAGCCATGGCGAACTCCTTGCTGAACGCCCTGACCAGATGGGTGTGGTGGGCGTGCAGCAGCTCCGCCGCCTCCGCCAGCGTCACGCCTTCCACGAAGCGCGCATCGAGCAGATCGCGAAGCTCGTGCGCGACCCGGCGGTCGTGAGGTGACGGGGGCGCGCCGAGCTGCCCGCGCAGGTGCTGGGCCAGGCGTTCGGAGACGAGCGCGAGACGGCTCTGCGCCTCCAGCTCGTCGCCGGGCAGCTCGAGCGTCCGGTGCAGCTGGTGGATGCGGCGCCGCAGCGACGGATCGTGCAGCACGGGGCGGTCGACGGCCCGGCCGATGAGGCCGGCTTCGATCTGCGCGGTGTTGAGGTAGAGGACGCGCTTGCGGAATCCTGCGGGGGTCGCGGCGCCACCGTTGTGCGGGATGTGCGGAGGCAGGAGCGTCACCACCGAGCTCCGCGCCCCGTGCTCGTGGCGCTCCAGGTCGTAGCGCACCATGCCTTCGTCGACGATGAGCAGGGTCCACGCGTCGTGCGTGTGTATGGGGTAGGCGTGGTCGGCGAAGCGGGCGTGGAAGACCTCGTCGATTCCCTCGACGCGCGGACGCCATGCGGTGATGTCCGGAGGGGCAGGCATGGGGAAAGCGTACAAGTCCGGCCCGGTCCGCCGGCCGTGCAAAGTTCGTACAAGACGGCGGCGTCCGGGCTTGGCAGGCTCCTCGGCATGACCGATGACAGCGCACCCGTACGCTTCGACACCAAGATCGCCGTCCTGCTCCGCGACGACCTGCAGACCTGGCAGCGCCTCAACGTCACGGCGTTCCTCGTCAGTGGCCTGGGGACGGCGGCACCGGAGGTGATCGGCGAACCGTACGCCGACGCCGACGGCACCCCGTACCTGCCCATGTTCCGGCAGCCCGTCCTGGTCTTCGCCGGTTCGAAGGAGTTGCTGACGACGGCGCACACCCGGGCTGTCGGGCGGGGCGTGACCATGGCCGTGTTCACGTCCGACCTCTTCGCGACCGGCCACGACGAGGCCAACCGGGCCGCCGTCCGGGCCGTGAGGCGGGATGCGATGGACCTCGTCGGACTGGCTGTCCACGGACCGCGCAACGCGGTGGACAAGATCCTCAAGGGTGCCTCGATGCACTCCTGATCGACCCGCCGGCCGGGCACCCCACTGTCACCGGACGGATACGCACTGGCACACCTGTGCGACTGGCGGTCTGCGGTGTCATACTCGAAATCAGTCCGCTAGACAGGCTTGTCACTGTCCCGAAAGGCGACGCGTCATGAACTGGGCATCGTGGACTACCTGCGGTGTCTTCGCGGGATCCGGCGGAGTTCGCACCGAAGAGGTAGGCGTCGTGAGCGGTGATCTGACCGTACACACGACATGGTCCGACGGGCAGGCAGAGGTGGCCGTGCAGTACAGCGGCGCCTCGGACTGGTTCACGCTGGTTGGCAGTCCGGTGCCGTGCCCCTCCGAAGAAGCCAGCCGTTACTTCCATCAGCAGATCGTCGAGGCGGTACGCGCCGGAGACGGAGCGACGGTTCCGGTTTCGCGCGCCGCGGAGTGATCCGCGCCGCTCACCGCTCCCCGAAGCGTCGTACGAACCGGCGCTGCCAGGGAGTCTCCACAGCCCCCGGGTGATAGTGCCGGCGGACGAAGGCGACAGCCTCGTCCGCCGGCACTCCGTCGAGGACCGCCAGACAGGCAAGGGCGGTACCGGTCCGTCCCCGGCCACCTCCGCAGGCGACTTCCACCCGGTCCGCGGCCGCGCGCTGCCACGCCTCGGCGAGCACGCTCCGGGCCTCCTCCCGGTCCGCGGGGAGCCGGAAGTCGGGCCAGCGCAGCCACCGCGACTCCCAGGCGTCCGGAGGCGGCCGCCTGCCGAGCAGATGGACCGCGAAGGTGGGCTCGAGACCCTCGGGAAGCGGGCGCCGCAGCCCGCGGCCGCGGACCAGCCGCCCCGAGGGAAGGGCGATCACGCCCGTACCTTCCGGATCCCACATCTCCGTCACGATCAGGCCTTCGCGTCGAGGTCCTGCGCCAGCAGGGCAGCCAGTTCCTCGACCGCCTCCTGTGCCCCCGCACCCGCCGCGGAGAGCACCAGCGTATCGCCGTGCCGGGCGGCCAGGGCGAGCACCGAGAGCATGCTGCGAGCGTCGACCGGGTCACTGCCGTCGCGTGCGACGGTCACCCTGACCGGCTGCCGCGTGGCCGTCTGGACGAACAGCGAGGCCGGACGGGCGTGCAGCCCGCTGCGGGAGCCGACGGAGACGGTGCGCTGGTACATGGATTCCCTCCTGAGGGACGATTCGGTCTACAGGTTCCGGTACGGGTGAGCAGTCAGGCGGCCACGGGGACCTCGGGCCGGTCCGCCGTCGGCGCGGCCTCCTCCGGGCTGCGCCGCAGCCCCTTGAGGGTGACGACCAGAGCGGTGGCCACCGCCGTTCCCGCCGCGATCGCCAGCAGGTAGAGGAACGGCTGGCCGATCAGGGGGACGACGAAGACACCGCCGTGCGGGGCGCGGAGCGTGCAGCCGAAGGCCATCGACAGCGCCCCGGTGACGGCCCCGCCGGCCATCACCGACGGGATCACCCGCAAGGGGTCGGCCGCGGCGAACGGGATCGCACCCTCGCTGATGAACGAGGCGCCGAGGACCCACGCGGCCCTGCCGTTCTCCTGTTCGGCCCGCGTGAAAAGCCTGCTGCGTACGGTGGTGGCGAGTGCCATGGCCAGCGGCGGCACCATGCCGGCCGCCATCACCGCGGCCATCACCTTGAGGCTGCCGGGCGTCGGATCGGCCAGGCCTCCGACCGCGAAGGCGTACGCCACCTTGTTGAGCGGGCCGCCCATGTCGAAGCACATCATCAGGCCGAGGACGACGCCCAGGATGACGGCGTTGGAGCCCGAGAGGCCGTTCAGCCAGTCCGTGAGGGCCTGCTGGAGCGAGGCGATCGGCTTCCCGACCACGATGAACATCAGGAACCCGACCGCCACGGATGCGAGCAGGGGGATCACCAGCACCGGCATGATGCCCCGCAGGGTGCGGTGAACCTTCATCCGCTGGATCGCCATCACGACGGCACCGGCGAGGAGCCCGGCGACCAGGCCCCCGAGGAAGCCGGCGTTGACCGTGAGGGCGATGGCGCCGCCGACGAAGCCGGGGACGAGCGCGGGCCGGTCCGCCATCCCGTACGCGATGTACCCGGCCAGTACGGGAACCAGGAAGCCGAACGCGGCGGTGCCGATCTGGTTGAGCAGGGCGGCCCAGCTGTCGGCCTCGCCCCAGACGAAGTGGTCGGCGACCGAAGCGGCGTTCGCGATCTCGTAGCCGCCGATCGCGAACGACAGGGCGATGAGGAGCCCGCCGGCCGCGACGAACGGAACCATGTAACCGACCCCGGACATCAGGTAGGTCCGCAGCCGGACACCGACGTGGGAGGAAGCCCCGTGGGAGGCGCCCGTGTCGTCCGCACCCGCGGCGTCCCCAACCGCGTCGGACGTCCCGCTGGTCTCGCCACGGGCGGCCTTGCGCCTGGCCTCGGCGATGAGTTCGGCGGGCCGGTTGATCCCGGCCTTCACCCCGACGTCGACAACCGGCTTGCCGCCGAAGCGCGCCTTCTCGCGCACCTCGACGTCGTGCGCCCAGATGACCGCGTCCGCTGCGGCGATGACGGCCGGGTCCAGCCGCTCGAACCCGGCGGAGCCCTGCGTCTCGACACTGATGACGACACCGTCGGCGAGCGCGGCGGCCTCCAGCGACTCGGCGGCCATGTACGTGTGCGCGATACCGGTGGGGCAGGACGTGACGGCGACGATCCGGAACGGTCCCTCCGCCCCGGCACCGGCCGGCTCCGGGGCGTCGTGTCCCGCGTCGCGCTCGTCCGTGGCCTGCCGCTCGCCGCGGATCAGAGCGGCTGCCGCGGCAGGGTCCCGCTCGGCACGCAGCGCGTCGGTGAACTCGGGGTCCATCAGCCGTCGTGCCAGGCCCGACAGGATGCTGAGGTGGTCCTCGTCGGCACCCGCCGGCGCGGCTATGAGGAAGACGAGATCCGCAGGACCGTCGGCGGCGCCGAAGTCGATGCCCCGCGCGCTGCGGCCGAAGGCCAGCGAAGGCTCGGTGACGTGCTCACTGCGACAGTGCGGAATGCCGATGCCGCCGTCCAGACCGGTCGGCATCTGGGCCTCACGGGCCGCCACGTCGGCAAGGAAGCCGTCGAGGTCGCTCACGCGGCCGGCTGCCACCATCCGTTCGGCCAGTGAACGTGCGGCGGCGCTCTTCGTCTCGGCGGACAGATCGAGGTCGACCAGTTCCGCGGTGATCAGCTCACTCATCGCGGGGCTCCTTGCTCGTGGACCGCCCTGTGGACGGCGTTGGGCTGGGGGACATGGGGCTGGGGGACGTGGGGCCGGGCGGGGTCGTGCCGGTCATGGGGCCGGATCCGTCAGAGGGAGATCCACAGGGATGTCCGCGGTCGTGACGACCGCGGACAGGTCGAGATCGGCCGGGGCGGGCATGACGCTCCCCGGCAGTTGCACGGCCGCGGCGCCGTGCGCCACCGCGGCGGCGAGTGCCGACGGGCCTGTTCCGTCCGCGGCCAGGAATCCCGCGAGGGAGGCGTCTCCCGCGCCGACGTTGCTGCGGACGGAAGCCACCGGGGCGCAGCCGAAGTACGCGCCGGAGCTCTCCACCAGCAGTTGTCCGTCCGCGCCCAGACTGGCCAGGACCGATCGTGCCCCGAGCTCGCACAACTCCTGCGCGGCCTTGAGGGCGTCACCGACCGTCGACAGCGGACGGCCGACAGCCTCCGCGAGTTCCTCCGCGTTCGGCTTGATCACTTCAGGCCGTTCGCGCAGCGCGGCGACCAGCGCCGCACCGGAGGTGTCGAGGGCGATCCGCGTACCGGCGCGGTGGCTGCGGGCCACCAGTTCGGCGTACCACTCGGGGGGAAGTCCGCGCGGCAGGCTGCCGCAGCAGGCGATCCAGTCCGCGTCCGTGGACCGCGTCCGTACCGTGTCCAGCAGACGCTCCGCCTCGGCTGCGGTGATCTCGGGTCCCGCCGCGTTGACCTTGGTGAGTGTGCCGTCGGGCTCGACGAGCGTGATGTTGATACGGGTGCTGCCGGCGATCGGAACGCCGACGGCCTCGATGCCCTGCTCGCCGAGGAGACGGGCGAGCAGGGCGCCCTCCGGCCCGCCCAACGGCGCGACGGCAGCCGTGCGGTGTCCGGCGGCAGCGACCGCGCGGGAGACGTTGACTCCCTTGCCGCCGGGATCGACTCGGTCGGAGGTGGCCCGCAGGACAGCTCCGCGGCTGAGTCCGGGCAGCTCGTACGTGCGATCCAGGCTCGGATTCGGGGTGACGGTCAGGATCATGCGCGAACTACTTCCGTGCCCCGGCTCTCGATGTCCCGGGCGTCTTCGGGGCTGAGCCCGGTGTCGGTGATGAGCAGGTCGACATGGGAGAGGTCGCCGAAGCGCGCGAAATGTTCCTGCCCGAACTTGCCCGAGTCGGCGAGGAGCACCACGCGGCGGGCCGCCGCGATCACCGCGCGCTTCACCGCCGCCTCGGCCAGGTCCGGGGTCGTCAGGCCGCCCCCGGCGGAGAAGCCGTTGGTGGCCAGGAAGACGACATCGGCGTTGATCTCGCTGTACGCGCTCAGCGCCCAGGCGTCGACTGCGGCCCGGGTACGGTGCCGCACCCGGCCGCCGACCAGGTGCAGCGAGATTCCGGGATGGTCGGCGAGGCGGGCGGCCACCGGCAGCGCGTGGGTGACCACGGTGAGGGCGGAGTCGAGCGGGACCGCGGCGGCCAGTCTGACGGTCGTCGTCCCCGCATCGATGATCACGTTGCCGTCGGCGGGGAGTTCCCCCAGCGCCGCTGCGGCGATGCGGTCCTTCTCGTCCGCGGCCACCGTGTCGCGTTCCGCGAGACCGGGCTCGAAACCGAGCCTTCCGGCAGGAATGGCACCGCCGTGTACCCTGCGCAGGAGCCCCGCCCTGTCCAGAGCCTTGAGGTCACGCCGGACGGTCTCGGCGGTGACCTGGAACTCCTCGGCAAGGGACAGCACATCGACCCGGCCGCTCTCGCTCGCCAGGCGGAGGATCTCTTGCTGCCGCTCCGGTGCGTACATGTGGTTTCGTATCCGTTTCATGCCCGAGTCTGTGGTTTCACCAGCACACTACGACCGCACCTCGGGAAAGTAAACACATTCGGGCGAGGTGTGGGCATGAACGGGCTTCAGGGCGAGGGGGAGCGGGCAGGAGGGGCGCTCAGCCGGTGCGACGGGCCCCATGGGTCAGAGGCCGGGCGAGCAGGGGCACACCGAGAACCTGATGTCCGCCGCTGGCCACCATGCGGACCTCGCCCCGCTCGCTGATCTCGGCACGCACGATTCCGGTCTCGTCCTCGTAGACCGGGTAACCGCCCGCTCCCGACCGGGCCGTGAGGCGGACGACGACCACATCGTCCGTGGCACCGGTCGCCTGGAATATCAGCTCGTAACTCTCCGGGTAATCCATGAGGGCCTCCCGACCGGGCACCGGCAGAAGCCGGCCACCTGTCACCTCCATTGTTTCCCACCGGAGCGCCCGGCGCTTCAGGAGCCGGCCGCGGTGTGACCCTCCGTTATTCCGGATGCGGATTCGGTGAGCCGGGGTGACCATCATCTGCAAGGGATCGGATGCGTGCTGACACTTCGCACGGCCGCCCGTATCGCCAGGCGTACTGCCGGCGCGATCGGACTTCGTCGGCGCGGGGCCATGTGCTCCCGGCCGCCCTGTGGAGAGGAACTGCCGTGCTGATGGCCAATCCCGCAACGCTGCGGAATCTCGTCAAGCGCTACGAGACACTGCAACGCGCCCACGCACGGCTGGGGACCTCCGAGAGCAGCCGCCATCTCGAGGACATCTCCTACACCCTCTGCGTCACCACCGGAACCCGGACCGTGGCGGACGCCCTGACCGCGGCGGAGGCCCAGTTGCGTGCCGTCCCGTCCGCGGCATCGGTGCTCTCGGCGGCGGAACCGTCCGAGGTACAGCTGACCGCCTGACGCCTGTACAGAGTCCGCACGGATGACGCCGGTTCCCGTGAACCGGCGTCATCCGCCGCTTTCTGCCGTGTTCCGCGCCGGGTCCGGCTGTGCGGAGCTTCACGCGGGCCGGTCGGCGGGTTCCTCGGACTCGGTCACGACCCGCGTACCCGGGTGGAAGAGCGCACACACGAACGCGACGGCCAGGGCGCCGGCCATGCAGTAGAACACCCACTGATTGGCCTGTGCGAAGTCCATCCGGATGGCGTCCATGGAGTCCCGCATCACCTCGGCGACCTGTCCCTCGCCGGACGGCTGCCGCGCGTCGCCGTTGCCCGTGACGGCCTCGGCGACGCTGTGGGCGGCATCGTGTGCCGCAGCGTCCGACAGTCCCGCGGAGCGCAGCGTCGTATGCACGCGGTTGGTGGTGACATGGGTGAGGATGGTGCCGAACACGGCCAGGCCGACACTCGCCGCGAAGTTACGGATGGTCTGCGTGATCCCGGTGACCTCGCCGTACGAGGCGCCGATCGCCCGGTTGACGGCGTCGGTCGAGGCGGGTGCCAGAAGCAGGCCGATGCCCGCGCCGGCCATGGCCGCGTACAGCCACTGGTCGTGCATCGACAGTGTGGTCAGCTTTCCGGCCCAGAGGGCGAAACCGACGGCACCCAGCGCCGTGCCGAGCTTCAGCGCCGGCCGGGCACCGCGGCGGTCGAGGATGCGCCCGCCCCACTGCGACGCGATGGCGAAGCCGATGAAGAAATACAGAAGGTAGAGCGCCGCCTGGTTGGGTGACGCGCTGAGCGAGACCTGTGCGTAGACGGAGGCGAAGAAGAACACCGGGACGAAAGCCAGCATGGAGAAGAACAGCACCGCGCCGTCCACGGCGAACGCACGGTCCCGGAAGACCTGGAGCCTGACGAGCGGATACTGCGTACGCAGTTCCAGTCGGCAGAACAGTGCGAGCAGGAGAAGTCCGCCGACGATGCACCCCCACGTGGCGGCGCTGCTCCAGCCCCAGCCGGCGGCCTGCTGGAAGCCGAGCACCGTCAGGCCCATGCCGGATGCCATCAGGACGGCCCCCGGTACATCGAGGGGTTCGCGACGCGGCCGGTTGGGGATGCGGGCCACGAGCGTCAGCACGATGGCGATCACAGCGACCGGAACGTTGATCCAGAAGATCGAACGCCAGGTCCAGGAGGTGAGCCAGCCACCCAGGATCGGGCCGACGGCCGTGAGCGCCCCGGAGAGGCCGAAGAACAGGGCCAGAGCCCGGCCGCGCCGTTCCACCGGGAACACCGCGATGACCACGGCGAGGGCGGCGGGGAACATCAGCGCCGCCCCGAAGCCCTGTGTGGCGCGGAAGACGATGAGCCATGTCTGGGCGAGGTCCCCCGAAGGGACCGCTCCGCACAGTGCGGAGGAGATCACGAAGACGAGCGTGCCCGCCAGCATGACCCGGCGGTGACCGAGGATGTCCGCGAGCCTTCCGCCGAGGGCGAAGAACGCGGCCAGGGACAGCAGGTATGCGTTGACGACCCACTGCATCCCGGAAGCCGACAGCCCGAGTTCATGAACGATGTCGGGGGCCGCGATGGAGACGACGGTCTGGTCGATGAACGTCATCGAGACGGCGAAGAGCATCGCGGTCAGGGTCAGCGTCTGGTTCGGCGGCGCGCTTCCCGGCATTGCGGGAGCCGGATCGGTCGAGTCCCCCGGGCGAGGTGTAGTCATACGCGGAATTCTGCTTGCGAAGGATCATCGGCGCATTCCGCGCGGCCCGCAGCGCGGTGCCCGGCGACGGCTGCGGGACGGGGTGCCACCACGACCACGGCGAATGGGCGGAGGCGCACAGGCGATCGGGTGACAGCCGACTGTCGGACAACATGACTGATCGTCGCGGCGGCTAGTCATGCGGTATGAGATTTGAGCCCCGACGTAACAAGACCGTTTCCACACGCACCCGCCGGCTCCGTGTCGTCGGCGCGCTGTGCGCCGTCCTTGCATCCGCCACCCTGGTGACGGGATGCGGCCAGGACAACGGTGACGAAACAGCCGCGGCGACCTCAGAGGCTGCCAAGGTCATTCCTCAGCAGACGACCACCCCGTACGAGAGCCCGTCCGGCAGCCCCTCCGGTACGGCCGCGCAGCTGACCGAGGACCAGACCGAGCGCAAGGACCTCCTCTCGACCGTCAAGGTCACCTACGACAAGGCCGCCACGACGGCCGTGGGTGAGGTTTCCGGCGGCAAGCTCACCGACCTCGACCTCGAGGGCCTGGACGACGACGAGGAGAGCGCCAGCCCCAGTGCGAGCGCCAGCCCCAGCCCCGACGGCAGCGCGAGCCCCAGCCCGACGGGCAGCCCCAGCCCGAGCGGCAGCTCCACAGGTCCGAAGTGGATCGCGGAAGTCGTGGAGGAGGACGGAACCGCGCACACGGTGAGCATCGACGCGGTGTCCGGAGACGTGATCGACTCCGTCACGGAGGCCGAGCAGAGCGACGCCGAGAAGCAGGAGCTGGCTGACTGGGTCAGCAAGGCCCAGCAGACCTGGCAGCAGGCGGCCAAGGTTGCCACGGACAAGCAGAAGGGCACGGTCACCTCGCTCAACCTGGACGAGAACGACAGCCAGACGCTTGTCTGGCAGGTCGATGTGGTCACCGAGGACTGGAACAGGACGACCTTCGACGTGGACGCCGCGACGGGCAAGATCACCAACGAGGAAGTCGACGACGACTGATCACGACACGCCCGAACCCGCATCGGTGGCGGACCGCACAGCGGTCCGCCACCGGTGCGTTCTCAGAGAGAGCCGTCGGTCAGAATCCGGGTGAAGCGCAGCCCGGGGCGTCCGTCCAGGGTGACCTCACCGGCGCGGACGAACCCGTTGTGGGCCAGCACGGCCTGCGAACCGGCGTTGTCCAGCGTCGTCTGCGCTTGCAGAACACTCAGGCCGTACTCGGCGCGTGCCAGCGCGCACACCTGCCGGACGGCCGAGGTGGCCAGGCCCTGTCCGGCCGCCCGCTCGGCGATCCGGTACCCGAGTTCGGCCGAACCGTCCGTGACATGGACGAGGTTGACACGGCCGAGCACGGCGCCTTCGCCGTCCGCGATGATGTGGAAGTGATGCAGGCCGGCGGCCTGTTCGTCGAGCAGCTCGCGGTGACGTGTGTCGAACCCGGCGAAGTAGTCGTCGCCGCGGTCCGGGATCGAGGCGGCGAAGTACGTGCGGTTCTCCAGCTCGAAGGCGAGCAGCGCCGGCGCGTGATCGGGACGAAGACGCTCAAGAACAGTCATGCGAGGACGTTATCGGGGCGTCGGCCCGCTCACTGTTCCGGGGTTCGGGGCAGTACGCGATAGGTCACGTGGGTGACCGAGTTCGCCGCTCGCGACTCCACCTGCTCAAGATTCAGCGACGGCACCCCGTCGAACAGCCGCGTGCCGGCGCCGAGCGTGAACGGCACGATGTGCAGCCGCAGCTCATCGATCAAGCCTGCGGCAAGGTACTGGTTGATGGTGGTCGCGCCCCCGTGGATCGACACGTTGCGGTCCCCGGCCGCCTCGCGGGCCTGCCGGAGCGCGGATTCGATGCCGTCGGTGACGAAGTGGAACGTGGTGCCGCCCTCCATCGGCTGCGGGTCGCGCGGATGGTGGGTGAGCACGAAGACCGGCGTGTGGTACGGCGGATTGTCGCCCCACCAGCCCTTCCACTGCCGATCCCACGCGCCGCGTACGGGGCCGAACATGTTGCGCCCCATGACGAAGGCTCCGTACGCCGTCAGCCGGTCGAGCTCGGCCTGCCGCTGCTCCGGGGTTTCGAACATCCAGGAGTGCAGCCTGCCGCCCCAGCCGTCGCCGGCGTCGTCGCCGAACGGGCGCTGCTCGGCCTGGTTGAGCCCGGCCGAGTACCCGTCGACGGAGATCGAGAGGTCGCAGGTCACCTTGCCCGAACGTGTGGTCACTGCTCTGTCCTCCTGGTGGCGACCTTCTGTCGCCTTCGTGATGAGCCGCCTGATCCGTTCACTACTGGGGTAGACCGTTCCGGGCCCGCGAACTCATCGCGGGGCCGCACCGCCGTCACCGCCGCCGCCCGGCTGCTGACGCTGCGCTGTGTGCTGCCCGGCCAGGACCGTCTCGCGGAACGAGGCGACGACGGGGCGTAGGTCGACCCGGTGCCACGCGGCCCACAGGCCGACGGAGCGTTCGTACCAGGGGAGTTCTCGCACCACGACTCCGTCGGTACTGCCGCGCACCATGCTCTTCTGCACGAGCGCGAGGCCAAGGCTCGACGCGACCAGGCCCAGTGCGGTGAGCGGATCGGCGGCGTCGAGGCGGATGTCCGGCGTGAAGCCGGAGGCGACGCACGAGGCGAGGAACGAGTCACGCCAGGCCGCGTCCTGGGCGTCGCCCACCGCGATCCAGGGCTGCCCGGTCAGGTCGTCGGGCGTCAACTCGGCCTTCTGAGCCAGGGGATGATCCGCGGGCAGCGCGAGCAGCAGGGGATCCTGCAGCAGCGCGGCGGCGCTCAGGTCGGGGTCGTCCTTGGGCGGGGGAGTGCGCACCAGTGCGATGTCGAGGCTGCGCTGCCGCAGGCCCTCGAACTGCTCGGCGGACTCCTGGTCGTACAGGGCGACGTGAATTCCGGGGCGTTCCTCGCGCAGAGCCCGAAGCGCGGCGGGCAGGATGCCCGTGTGCATGGCGTCGGCGACGTACCCGATGCACAGCCCGCCCTCCTCGCCCCGGCCGAGACGCCGGCCGAGGTTCTCCAGCCGGTCCGCATGACGCAGCAGGGCGCGGGCCTCGGTCAGGAAGACACGGCCGTCAGAGGTCAGCCGGATCCGCTGCTGGCTGCGCTCGAAGAGGGCGAGGCCCAGGTTCTTCTCCAGCTGTGCGATCTGGCGGCTGAGCGGTGACTGGGAGATGTGCAGCCGCTCGGCGGCGCGACCGACGTGCTCCTCCTCGGCGACGGCCACGAAGTAGTGAAGAAGTCGCAGGTCAAGCATGTGGGACCTCGGAGGACTCAAGTGAGTCGAGGTAAGTCTTGGACAGTCTCATGCCTGGATCCTAACCTCGGAAGCACAAGACGGATGCATGACGCATTCGCCTGCAGAACGGCATTTATCACCCTAGGCATCGCAAGGACCCCCCATGACGATCAAGACCCTCCTGCCCGGCGTGCTCGGTTTCGGTACCGCACCGCTCGGCAACATGTTCCGGGCCATCCCCGAGGAAGAAGCGGCAGCCACCGTCGAGGCCGCCTGGAACCAGGGCATCCGCTACTTCGACACCGCGCCCTTCTACGGCGCGGGCCTGTCCGAGATCCGCCTCGGCGGCGTACTGGCCAGGCACCCGCGCGACGAGTACGTCCTGAGCACGAAGGTCGGCCGCGTCATCCTCGACGAGACGGAGGACCCCACCGCACGGGACCTCGGCGAGAAGGCGGGACTGTTCGAGCACGGCCGTCCCAACAAGATGGTCAACGACTACACCGCCGACGCCACCCTGCGCTCCATCGAGGACAGCCTCGAGCGCCTCGGGACCGACCGCCTGGACATCGTGTGGGTGCACGACGTGGCCCAGGACTTCTACGGGGACGAGTGGCTCGCCGCCTACGAAACGGCCCGCACCGGCGCTTTCCGCGTCCTGCAGAAGCTGCGTGACGAGGGCGTCATCAAGGCCTGGGGTCTGGGCGTCAACCGGGTCGAGCCCCTGGAGCTCACCCTCGACCTGGACGAGCCGAAGCCCGACGCCTTCCTCCTCGCCGGCCGTTACACCCTCCTCGACCACGAGCGTGCTCTGCAGCGTCTGCTGCCCACCGCGGCCGCCCAGGGCGTCGACATCGTGGTCGGCGGCCCGTACAGCTCGGGAATCCTCGCCGGAGGAGCGCACTTCGAGTACCAGAAGGCGCCCGCGGAGATAGTCGAGAAGGTGGGGCGCATCAAGGCGCTCGCCGAACGCCACGGCGTCGGCGTCAAGGCTGCCGCACTGCAGTTCTCCCTCGCGCATCCCGCGACCGCCGCCGCGATCCCCGGCGCGACGAAGCCCAGCCGTACGGCGGAGGACGTCGCCGCCCTCGCCGAGACGATCCCGGCCGCGTTCTGGGCCGACCTGCGCGAGCAGGGGCTCATAGCGCAGGACGCGCCCGTACCCACCGTCTGAGACCCGACTGCCCGACCTTCAGGAGTTCCCCATGGCCACCACCACCGCATCCATCGAGATTCCAGCGTCGCCCGAACGTGTCTGGCGGCTCATCGGCGGCTTCGGCTCACTGCCGGACTGGCTGCCCTACATCCCCTCCAGCGAACTCGGCGAGGGAGGACGTGTGCGGACGCTCGGAAGCGAGGACGGCGGCGTCATCGTCGAGCGGCTCGAAGCCTTCGACAACGGGGCCCGCACCTACACCTACTCCATTCTGCAGGCCCCCTTCCCCGTGACCGGCTACCGCTCGACCCTCACGGTCCACGGAGTCCCCGGACAGGACACCTCCCGGGTGGAATGGTCCGGCGTCTTCACCCCGGACGCCATCGGTGAGGACGAGGCCGTCGCCCTGTTCCAGGAGATCTACACGGACGGCCTCGCCGCACTGAACCGGACGCTCACCCCGCGGACCGGCTGACAGCCGGCGGCCCAAGCGGTTCAGGGTGCGATGCCGATGCCCTCCACCCGGCTCCACTCCCTCTCCCGTGCGGCGGACAGCGCAGGCCAGTGCTGTCCGCCGGGCCGCGGAAGGACACGTGACGAGTAGTCGCCGGGGACGAAGCCGGGCCGCAGGAAGCACCCGGTCCCGTAGACGGCGTCGAAGGAAGGACAGGACGCCGCGACGGAGGCGGGCGTGGGCCTCTTCCCCGTACGGACCCACCGGGACAGCGCCGAGACGGCGTTGGCGTACTCCGAGGTACTGAGCCCGCTGTGCTCGCTCTCCTGAGTGAACGTCTGGACGAGGTGGCGGTCGCGGCGCGCACCTTCCAGGGCGGCGCGGTACGCCGCTTCGTGCTCGACGAAAGCGGTGGGGTCGTCGATCGCGTGCATGGTCAGCACGGGGACGGAGACCGCGCCGGTCACATCGCTGTCGTAGGACAGGTCGCGCCGGGCGGTCGGGTCCGCCGAGAAGCGCTCGACACCGGCGTTGAGCGCCCTGTCGTCGTGGGAGCCGCTATAGCGCACGCTCCGGTTCCCGAACGGGTTGCGTCCACCGAGGCGTTGAACGATGTCCCTGAACGTGAAGGTCGCGAACCCCAGGTGGGACTCGAGGGTCCGCTCGGGAATCTTCGTGACGCTCAGGATGTCGTCCAGATTGCGCTGCTGGACAGGAGTCCGTTCCGCCGGCGGTGAGGCGTAGCCGGTGCACTCCTGAAGCCGCGCGCGCAGACCCGAGGACGTCATGGCCGAACCGTCCCGCAGCCCCATCCACAGGGGGTACCGGGGTTCCGTCGGGCGCGGGTGGTTCCGGCAGTAGTACTGGTAGACGACCCGGAGATCCACCCGGTAGTCGTAGCCCCGTGAGCCACCGCCGAGCACACCGTTGGTGAGGAGGGCGCCGTCGTAGGGGGAGTCCGCGCCCGACCCGTATGTCTCGACGACCTTCGCGGCCACGTTCCCGCCCCAGGACTGGCCGTGGACGAGTGTGGTCCGCGGTCGCCCGAATTTCGCCACGAACAGGCGACGGAGATTCTCCGTGTCGGCGGCCGCCATCCTCGTTCCGTACCCGCCGCGGCGGTAGGACGACCCTGCCCAGGCGTAGCCCTCCTCGACCATGACCGACCAGCGTTCGAGGTCGTCGAGACTGCGCTGCGGGTCCGACTGTTCGCCCAGGTCGGGCCCGCCGTGGGCGTGCATGAGCAACGACCCGTTCCAGTCGCGGGGAATGGCGACGGCGTAGTGGGCGCCGTTGGAATCCTGTCCCGAGTAACACCTCGCCCGCGCCGTGAGATCGGCGGGACAGGCGGTCTCTCCAGGGGTTCCGGCTGCGGCCGAGGGCTGAAGCGGGCCGATGAGGCCGGCCGCGAGTATCCCCGCAAGGCCGCTCGCAACCACCGCGAATCGACGTCTGCGCGTACCCGGCCTCGTGCGAAGGGGCAAAAGCGTGGCCACGTGTTTCCTCCTGGCTGCTCGGCGCACCGCTGCGTGGCGGCTGATGCTAGTCGCGCCAGGTCAGGGGGCCAGGGGTCGCGGCATTGCGTTCATATCGTTCTCGGGTGGGCGGCCGGTCTCCGCCTCGATCCACTCGATCCACTCGATCCATGAACTCGCGCAACAGTACGAGGAAGTGACCTCGGTGCTGTCCGCGCGTTGTACATGTCGTGCCCAAGTCCTCTTCCAGCTCGCCCCCCGTCTCGGCCGCGCCGGTGGTGACGAGCACTCCGAAGCCCTTCCTGCTGACAGCTGTGCAGGGCGAGGCCGCCCGCAGCCTCCTGACCTATGTGGGTTCGCTGCCGCTGAGCAGCAGTGACGCGCAGCTTCTCGCGGTGGTCGTCGCCATCCGCGCCGCCCGGGGCGGCGTCGGGAACCTCACCGGCCAGGATCTGAAGTCGCTGCGCCTGGACGATGCGCAGAGCGCCGTCACCGCCGTGGCCGCTCTGGGATGGCAGGTGAGGGGCGACCTGATCGGAGGCAGTCCGGACACACCCGTGGCCATCGCCGTGCCCGATCTCGCCGACACCTCGGACCGGCGGCTGGTCTTCGGCAAGGACAAGAGGTCCCGGGTGTCCGGCTGGACCACCCGCACCCTGGCCGCGAAGCCGGCCAGGAAGACATCGTCCGCTGCGCGGCTGGCCGCACTGTTCCTGGCAGCCCACGCCCGGGCCGAACGCCATGGGACCCTGCCCGCCGACCTCCCCGACCGGTGCCGTGCGGCGTTGCCCGAACTGCTCGCCAAGGGCTTCCTGCTGGAGCTGGAAGGAAACCGGTACCTGCTGGCCGACGCCGTACGGCACCTCTCGGGCATGCACGCGCTGCCCGACCCGCCGCGCCCGCGCGACCGGACCGCTGAGGAACCACTGAGCTGGGACGCGTGGAAAGCGCAGGCGAGCGTGGCGCTGCGTCGGCACGCCGAGGCCGTCGAGCACTGCCCGCGCTGCCACATGGCCACCGTGAGGGTGGCGGAGGCATTCATGCGCAAGGCCGTTCCCGCCCAGATCCCGGCGAGCGTGCGCACGGCCTACGGCGCGTGGAAGGACTCCCAGCCCGACTGCGGTCCCCGCGCCGCAGAGTTCGCCGCCGCCTTCCGCGCGGAGCACGGGCACGGTCCGTCCGTGAAACAGCTGTGCGTGGGGCTGGGCTGGAAGAAGCAGCCACGCGATCTGCGGATCCTCATCGTCCGGCGGCTGATCGCCGACGAATGGCTGACGAACACCGAGCCCGTGCCGTGGACCCTGCGCCCGGGCAGGGCCGCCCGGACCCCCGGGGGCGCCACGGCGCCGGTCACCACCGGGGCGCGCCCGGCATAGCGCGGCGCCGCCCCGTGGGGCCCGACACGGATACCGCCGGACGCGGGACATGGTCCGAACGGTGCCCGCCGCCGGGCCGCACGGCTGTTAGCGTCCTCGCCCACGGGACCGGCACGGGCGCCCCCACTGCCGGCAGCGCGGCGAAGGAGTGGTGCACCCATGCGTGTCCTCTTGGTCGGAGCAGGAGGCGTGGGCACGGCGATCACCAAGATCGCGGCCCGTCGGCCCTTCTTCGAGCACATGACGGTCGCCGACTACGACCTCGAGCGTGCGGAGAAGGCCGTCGCGGCCCTGGGGGAGAGCGGGCACCGGTTCAACGCCGTCCGGCTGGACGCCTCGGACCCCGCAGCGGTGCGCGCCGCCCTCGGCGAGAACCGTTGCGGGGTGCTGCTCAACGCGACCGATCCCCGATTCGTGCTGCCGCTGTTCGAGGCGGCGCTGGCACACGGCGCGAACTACCTCGACATGGCGATGTCCCTTTCCCGGCCGCACCCTGACCGTCCGTACGAGAAGTGCGGTGTCAAGCTCGGGGACGCCCAGTTCGAACGGGCCGCGGAGTGGGAGGAAGCGGGCCGTCTCGCGCTCGTGGGCATGGGCGTGGAGCCCGGCCTCGCCGATGTGTTCGCCCGGTACGCCTCCGACGAGCTCTTCGACGAGATCGAGGAGATCGGCATCCGCGACGGAGCCGATCTGGTCGTGGAGGGCTACGACTTCGCCCCCTCCTTCAGTATCTGGACGACCATCGAGGAGTGCCTGAACCCGCCGGTCGTGTACGAGGAGGGGCGCGGCTGGTTCACGACAGAGCCCTTCAGCGAGCCGGAGCTCTTCGACTTCCCCGAAGGCATCGGGCCGGTCGAGTGCGTCAATGTCGAACACGAGGAGGTGCTTCTCGTACCGCGCCATCTGAAGGCCGGGCGGGTCACGTTCAAGTACGGCCTGGGCGACGAGTTCATCGGCGTGCTGCGCGCGCTGCACAAACTGGGCCTCGACCGTACGGAGCCCGTCCGCGTGAACAGTGACAAGGGCGAGGTCCAGGTGTCGCCCCGTGATGTCGTCGCCGCCTGCCTCCCGGACCCCGCCGGGCTCGGCGAGCGGATGCACGGGAAGACGTGCGCGGGCACCTGGGTGAAGGGCACCAAGGACGGACGGCCCAGAGAGGTCTTCCTCTACCACGTGGTCGACAACCAGTGGTCCATGCGGGAGTACGGCTCGCAGGCCGTGGTCTGGCAGACCGCGATCAACCCCGTAGCCGCCCTCGAGCTCATCGCGCGCGGCACCTGGCACGGAAGCGGGGTGCTCGGCCCGGAGGCCCTGCCTCCCCGGCCGTTCCTCGATCTGCTGACGGAGTACGGCGCCCCGTGGAAGATGCGCGAACAGTGACAGCTGCGCCCGCCGTGCCCCGTACGGCGGTGTCCTGCCCTGCCCGGGAGGCGCACCCGAATACCCGCAAATAGCATGAAGGGGGCTTATTCGCCCTTCTCTTCAGGCCGTTACGGAGCGAGGGAGCATGGCAGAGGAACTGGCCGGACCACCAGCACCGCAGGCGACCTTGAAGCCGAACGCGATCGGCTTCGTCGACGCGCTGGTCATCGGATTGAACGCCACCTCCCCGGCCTACTCCGTGGCGGCCGTCATCGGACCGATCGTGGCACTGGTCGGCATCTACGCCCCCGGAGTGCTCTTCGCCTCCTTCGTGCCCATGCTGTTGATCGCCTCGGCGTTCTACTACCTCAACAAGGTGGACCAGGACTGCGGCACCACGTTCTCGTGGGTGACACGCGCGATGGGGCCGTGGACCGGGTGGCTCGGCGGCTGGGCCATCGCGATGACCGGTGTACTGGTGGTCGGGTCGCTGGCGGACGTCGCCGTCAGCTTCACCCTGATGGCCGTCGGCCTCGACAGCTGGGTCGAGAACGACTTCGTGCGCCAGCTTCTCACCGTGCTCCTGATCCTGGTCATGACGGGTCTGTGCGTCATCGGCACAGAAATCTCGGCCAAGGTCCAGAACGTTCTCATCCTGGCGCAGGTGGCCTTCCTGCTGGTCTTCGTGATCGTGGCGCTCTACCGCGTCTACGCGGGTACGACCGATTTCGATTCCGTCAAACCCTCGGTCGAATGGCTCAACCCCTTCGGGGCGGGCGGCGCGGCGCTCACAGGCGGGCTGCTCCTGGGCGTGTTCATCTACTGGGGCTGGGAGTCGGCCGTCAACCTCACCGAAGAAGTCGAGGACTCCGCCACCGCTCCCGGCAAGGCGGGTGTCTGGTCCACCGTCATTCTGCTGGTGACGTACCTGTCCGTGGGCTTCGCGGTCGTCGGCTTCGCCGGCACGGCATACCTCGCCGACAACGCGGACGAGGAGGAGTTCATCTTCGCCCTCCTCGCCGGTGAGGTGATGGGTAGCTGGGACTGGATCGTGCTGCTCGCGGTCGCCACGTCCGCGCTGGCCTCGACCCAGACCACCATCATCCCCGCATCGCGCACAGCGCTGTCGATGGCCCGGCGCCACGCGCTGCCGGCACAGTTCGCGCGTATCCACCCCCGGTTCCGCACCCCCGACGTGAGCACCTGGTGGGTGGCAGGCATCGCCATCGCCTGGTACCTCATCGTCAACCGGATCAGCGAGAACGCCCTCTTCGACTCACTGACGGCCCTGTCCCTGCTGATCGCCTTCTACTACGCCCTCACGGGTGTGGCCTGTGTGATCTACTACCGCCGCCACCTGACCGAGAGCCTCCGCAACCTCGTCCTCATCGGCCTCGGCCCGCTGATCGGCGCAGGGCTGCTGACCTGGCTGCTCGTACGGTCGGTGATCGACATGGCGGACCCGGAGAACTCCTACACCGGAACCTCGTGGTTCGGGCTCGGCCCGCCGCTCGTCATCGGCATCGGCATCAGCGTGCTGGGTGTGGTGATCATGGTGGTGTGGCGTCTCAGGTCGGCCACCTTCTGGACCGAGCGGCGGAGTGTGGTCGACCCGGACCTCGTGCACGGTAAGGAGTCCTGATGTCGGTGGTCCTCGGGTACGACGAGTCACCCGGTGCCGCGCGCGCTCTGCGCATCGCGATCGAGGTGGCCGCGGCGTTCGGCGAGCGACTCGTCCTGGTCTACGGAGCGGCGCCTCCCGGCCCGGCCGGCGAGGAGTACAGGTCCCACTACGAAGCCATCCGCCAGGCGGGGCGTACCGGACTGGAACATGCCGTGGAGGCCGCCGACGAGGCCGGTGTACCGGCCGCCGTCGAGGTCATCGACAAGAACCCGGCCCAGGCGCTGATCGACGCCGCCTCACGCCACGGGGCGCGGGTCATCGTCGTCGGCAGCTGGGGCGAGAGCCCCATGCGAGGCGCCCTGCTCGGCTCGACCCCGCACAAGCTCCTGCACCTGTCGACCGTACCGGTGCTCTGCGTGCCGACCGAGGTATGAGCTGCTTCCGACGGGGGAGCCCTAGCGAAGCGCGGGACCGGCCTCGCCGTCGGTGCGCCCGCGCCTGTAATGGCGTGCCGCGCGGGCACGGTTCCCGCAGGACGGCTTGCACCACTCCTGCCGCCCGTGGCTCTTGACGAAGTAGCGCACGCAACGGGGCGCGGTACAGGCCCGGAGCTCCGCGCGCCAGGGGCCGCTCAGGAAGTCGACGGCGGCACGGGCGAGTTGTGCCACAAGCCGGACGGACGGGTCGTCCTGCGACGACAACAGCCGGGCGGTGGGGGCTCCTTCGAGTGGCCAGTCGAGCTGCACAGTGACCGGTTCCCGGGCGGCGACCGTGTTGAGGTGGGCGATGGCCCGGTCGGCAGGCATCAGCCGGTGGGCGTCCGCGGGGCTGGGAGGAGCGGGACTGACCACGCGGGCGAACAGGGCCCTGACCGCCCGCCGCAGCTCGATGACCGCGAGCCTGAGGTTCTCGTCGACCACGAGTTCGCCGGGCCGGGCCGAGTCGCCGAGCAGTTCGCCCTGACGGCGAATCCAGAGGTCTGTCTCCCGGACCGTGGAGAGGTCGTCCGTGACGCCGCCGTCCCCGTCGTGGCGAATCGTGCTCGCCAGTTCCAACGCAAGCCAGCGCTCCATGGGGCCTTCCCTTCCTGTCCGGTGACCGGTCGTCAGCCACTTGAGCACATCTCATCGCACCCCTAGAGTACCTAACGGTAAAACGAGATTTTCCGTTAGAGGCTGAAGTGGCGGCCCACTCCCGGCGCAGGCCGGCTGCCCCTGAACGCCACCGAGAAGAAGGAGGAGGAGCGATGACGCTGCTGGCCCACATCAGCGACCTGCACCTGGACGGCACCGAGAGGGCGACCCGACGTGCCGCTCGCGTCATGGACCACCTGCGCGCCCTGCCGCACCCGGTCGACGCCGTCCTGGTCACCGGGGACATCGCCGATCACGGCGAGGAGGCCGAGTACGAGGAGGCGAAAGGCATCCTGGCCGCCTCCTTCCCGGTGCTGACCTGCCCCGGCAACCACGACGTGCGCCCCGCCTACCGCAAGGCCCTGTTGGGCGAGGCGCCCGAGACCGGCCCCGTCAACGAGGTCCACCACATCACCGGCACCGCGATCCTGATGTGCGACTCCACCATCCCGGGCCGTGACGAGGGGCGCCTCGACGACCGGACGCTGGCCTGGATCGACGCCACGCTCGACGCCCTGCCGCAGGGGACCCCGGCGCTGATCGCCTTCCACCAGCCGCCGGTCGACCTCCATCACCCGCTCCCCGACTCCGGCAAGCTCGAACAGCCGGGGGACCTGGCCGACCTCCTCGGCCGCCACCCGCGGGTCGCCGCCGTTCTCACCGGCCATGCCCACACCGCGGCCGCCTCGACCTTCGCCGGACTGCCGCTGATTGTCGGACCGGCTGTCACCTGGACCCTGCGCATGCCCTGGGAGGGAAGCGCCCCCGCGGACCGCGAGCAGCCGCCCGGACTCGCCTTCCACGTCCTCGACGACCAGGCACGGCTGACCACGCACTTCCGCGTCGTGCTCTGAGCTCTCCGCCGGCCCGCGACGCCTACGCGTCGGCCCCGTACGTCCCGTACTCCGGCAGTCCTGTCGATTCGTACACATGGATCGCCAGTCCGCCCGGTGTCGTCCGACACTTCAGGAGTCGCAGGCCTGCCGGGGCGCCGCCGTCCGGGAACAGGCGGCGGCCCGTGCCCACGACCACCGGGGCGATGGCGAGACGCAGTTCGTCGACCAGCCCCGCGGCCAGCAGGGACTGGCCCAGCCGGCCGCTGCCGTGGATCTGCAGCTCGCGGCCTGACTGCGCCTTCAGCTCGGCGACCTGGGCAGGGATGTCGCCGGACAGGATCGTGGTCGGGTCCCACCCGGCCTCGGCCAGGCTGTGGGAGGCGACGTACTTCGGCAGGCTGTTCAAGATGCCGGCGAACGGGTGCTCGGTCATCCGAGGCCAGTCCCGGGCGAAGTTCAGGTAGGTGCGGCGGCCGAACAGGAACGCGTCCGCAGCGTCGAGCCAGGTGCCGGCCTGCCGTTCGAACTCTTCGTCCATGTGCGGCACGAACCAGCCGCCCCGGGTGAACCCGTCGCTGGTGTCCTCGTCCGGCGATCCCGGGCCCTGGTAGACGCCGTCCAGCGACAGGAACTCCTGCAGCACCAACCTCATCGCGCACCACTCTCTCTTGGGCACCGGACGTATCGGTGCGAGCTCCGCCCGTCGCGAGCTCCCCTCTACAGAACCAGATGACGGAGATGTCCGCCGTCACCGTCACGCGGACGGCTGTCCGTGGTGTGCCGGTACGGGCCGACGCCCCTATTCCGCTGCGCCCGGTCCGGAGTCCGGACGCATGGACAGCCGTTCCGGACGCTGAGCCATGGCAGCTCGGGGCCCACCGGGACACGCTTGCGTCATGACACAGAAAGACGAGAAGACGTCCGTCGAAGTGCTCGTGACCGGTGGTACCGGCAAGACCGGCCGCAGGGTCGTGGCCCGCCTCCGCGAACAGGGCGTACGGACACGCGCGGCCTCGCGGTCCGGGGAGACCCGATTCGACTGGGCGGACCCGAACACCTGGAAGGCCGCCCTGGAAGGGGTCACCGCCGCCTACATCGTTCCGCTGGACACCTCGCCCTCCCCGACACCTGCCCTGGTCGAGCAGGCAGTGGCGAGCGGGGTGGAGCGCCTGGTGCTGCTCTCCGCCCGGGGCGTCGACGTGCCCGGCTACTTCGGCGACGCCTACGAAGGCGAAGGGCCGCACATGGAGAGCGAGGCGGCCGTCCGGGCCTCCGGAGCGGACTGGACCATCCTGCGGCCCGGCTGGTTCGCCCAGAACTTCAGCGAAGGGGTCTTCCTCGACGGCGTGACGGGCGGTGAACTCGCGCTGCCCGTCGGGGACGGAGCCGCCGCGTTCGTCGACGCGGACGACATCGCGGCGGTGGCTGTCGCCGCGCTCACCGAGGACGGCCACACGGGCGAGGTGTACGAGCTCTCGGGGCCCCGGGCGCTCGGCCTCGCCGAGGTGCTCGACGAGATCGCGAGGGCGACCGGGCGGCGTGCCTCGTACGTCCAGGTGGACGATGCCGCGTTCAGGGCCGGGCTCGTGGCCCGGGGAACGCCGGAGGCCGAGGCCGCGCTCTGGGCCGATGCGCTGTTGCCGATCCGTACGGGCAGGGAGGCCCAGGTGTCCGACGGGGTGCGGCGGGCGCTCGGCCGGGCACCGCGTGACTTCGCCGACTTCGTCCGGGACGCGGCAGCCGAAGGGGCCTGGCGCTGAGTCGTAGCGGCTGAGTGGGGCGTACGGGTAGGCCGATGCCCGTACGCCTCCCGCGCGTTCAGGCTGTCGGGGCGGCTGCCCGGGCCGGTGTGCGCGAGGCAGCCTCCTGGCGGTACGTGCTCGGGCTCTCGCCCCGAAGCCGCTTGAACGCCGCGCTGAAACCGAACGCGTCCGCGTACCCGACCCGGCGGGCGATCGCCGCCACGGTCAGCTCGGGGCGGTTCAGCAGATCGGCGGCCAGGGTCATCCGCCACTCCGTCAGATACGCGACCGGGGCCTCCCCGACGAGCTCGGTGAACCGTTTGGCCAGTGTCGTGCGCGAAACTCCGGACCGGGCCGCCAGGCCCGCCGTCGTCCAGGGGTGCGCCGGGTCCTCGTGAATCGCCTGCAGCGCGGGACCCGCCACCTCGTCCCCGAGTGCCTGGTACCACCCCGGTGGCTCGGCCTCCGGGCGGTCGAACCAGTCCCGGAGCGTGCACACCAGCAGCCAGTCCAGCAACCGGTCGAGCACGATCTGACGGCCCGGACGCGCCCCGGTTATCTGCGCCTCCAAGTAGTCCCGCATCGCCGTGCAGTCTTGGCCCTCCGGTACGACGAGAGCCGGGGGCAGGACCCGGAGCAGCCGTTGCGGCACCTGGGCCTGCACGTCATAGGCGGCAGCCAACAGGACGGTGGGCCCGCTGAGTTCGTGATCCGCGTCCTGGTCGCCTCCCGAACCGTCGCTCCAGCGCACCTCCCGTGCGCCCGCTCCCGGTTCCCTGGTGATGTCGTCGGTGAAGGTGAAAGGCGCCGGGCCCCGGACGATCGCGGCCTCACCGAGTCCCACATGCCGCGGCTCACCGCCCTCCGGCACGATCCACCCGGCACCCCGCATCGGCACACAGAAGGTCAGATACGCCCCGTCGGTGAACCGCAGCGACCACGGTGGCCACAGCATCGACCGGCCGAACACCGCCCCCCGGCCCCGCACACTCCGCAACAACTCGTCGAACACGTCCATGGCGCAACGATATGCAGCCCGCCGCACCGCCGCGGACGATCGCCTATGGACGGCGGACCGGCAGCCATGGTCCGGCCGCCGCAGCCGCGATGGACTGGGCCCATGACACAGACGAAGAAGGCGCATCGATCGCAGGGTTCCGCAGCCGGCACGCACACCGTTCCCGCCGACATCCTCGTACTCGGGGCCACCGGCAAGACCGGCCGCCGTGTCGCGGCCCGTCTGCGCGAGGCGGGTACCGGACGGGTGCGGGCGGCCTCCCGTACCGGCGAGGTCAGGTTCGACTGGACCCTGCCCGAAACCTGGGAGCCCGTACTGGCGGGGGCGGAGGCCGTCTACCTCGTGGCGCCCGACGACCCGGGCCCGGTGCGGCCGTTCGTGACGCAGGCCGCCGCCGCGGGCGTACGCCGCTTCGTCGCCCTGTCCGGCCACGGCATCGACAAGGAGACGAGCGGCGGCTTCGGCGCGGGCATGCTGACGGCGGAGTCGGCGGTGCGGTCGTCTGGGGCGGAGTGGACGGTCCTCAGGCCGAACAACTTCTTCCAGAACTTCGACGAGGACCTCTGGCTGGGTCCGCTGCGCGCCGGCCGGCTGGGCCTGCCCATCGGCGACATGCCCGAACCGTTCGTCGACGCCGACGACGTGGCCGACGTCGCGGCAGCCGTCCTCACCCGCGATGGCCACGGGGGCCGCGTCTACGAACTGTCCGGCCCCCGCGCACTCAGCTTCGCCGACGCCACGGAGACGATCGCCCGCGCGGCCGGCCACGCCATCCGGTACGTGGAACTGACACCCGCCGCCTACCGTGCCGAACTCCTCGCCGAAGGCTGGCCGGAGGCGGCCGCGGACACGCTCGGCGCCATGTTCGCCCTGCACCGTGCCGGGCACTCGGCGGACGTCGCCGACGGCGTCCAGCAGGTACTGGACCGCGGCCCGGCGGACCTGGAGCCCTGGGCGCGTCGCATCGCGGCCCGGGGAACGTGGGCTGCGGTCTGAGTTCCGGCGTCCGGCCCCGGTGCCCCGCCGCGGACGCTGCTCAGGCAGCAGGTACGGAGAACAGCAGACAACTGCTGGTCGCGTGGGCGAGCAGACGGTCCGCGGTGTCGAACAGCTGCGCCTCGGCGAGCGCGGTGCGGCGGCCGCTGCTCACGACTCTGCCCACAGCCCGGACCCTGCCTGTCTCGACAGTGACCGGGCGCAGGAACTTCACGGTCAGGTCCAGGGAGGTGTATCCGGTGCCGCGCGGCAGCGTGGACTGGACGGCGCAGCCGGCCGCGGAGTCGAGCAGGGTGGCGAAGATGCCGCCGTGCACGCTGCCGATGGGGTTGTAGTGCTCCTCTCCAGGGAGCAGTGAGAACACGGCGCGTCCGTGCTCGACCTCGTCGAGAGCGAAGTCAACGGTCGCTCCGACCGGGGGTCCGGGGAGGCGGCCGGCCGCGATGTCACGGAGGAACTCCAGGCCGGTGCCCCGGCCGACGGCGGCTGCAGTGACGGCCGGATCCTGCCATTCGTACGTGCGAGATCGCCCCACGGTGCTGCCCCTCGATCGCTGACTATGTCAGATGAAGCTAGCCAGGTCCGCAGCTGACTGTCAATAATGAAGTCAAGCGGTCTATCATCGCCGGATGGAGTGGCTGGAGACGAGTACGGAGAACTGCCCGGTCCAGCGCACGCTCGACATCGTCGGCGAGAAATGGACGCTGCTGATCCTGCGTGACGCGGCCAACGGCGTACGGCGCTTCGACGACTTCCACCGTCACGTGGGGTTGTCGGAGGCGGTCCTCTCGGACCGGCTGCGCAAACTGACCGCTGCCGGGATCATGCGCACGGTCCCGTACCGGGAACCGGGCCGACGCACCCGGCAGGAGTACCGCCTGACCCGGAAGGGCTGGGAACTGTGGCCCGTCCTGGTGGCCCTGCGGCAGTGGGGCGAGACGTACGCCGTGGACCCCGAAGGGCCGGTGCTGGACCTCCGCCACGCCGCGTGCGGTGCGCCCGTGCGCGCGGTCGTCGAGTGCGCCGCCGAGCACCTGGCACTCGAACCGTCCGATGTCGAGGTCACATCCGGCCCCGCCGCGACGCCTTCGCCCCCCGGTGCACAGGTCCCGGTGGGAGATCGATCCGATCACTCGGCCGCGGGAAGCCGTTCGATCGCCACCAGGGCCGCGTCATCACCGAGGCTGCCACCCGCGTGACGCAGAAGGTCCGCGCACAGATGCTTCAGCAGTGCCTCCGGGCTCTCCCCGCGCTGCAAGGTCATCCGCTCGGTCAAGGGATAGAACTCGCCTGAACGGTCACGGGCTTCGGTGACTCCGTCCGTGTACAGGAGAAGCGTGTCCCCGGTGCGGAAGGCGAACACTTCCTCCGTCGGCCGGGTCGTCAGCAAGTGCCCGAGCCCGAGCGGCGGAGCCGGGTCCTTCGTACCGAGCAGACGCACCTGCCCCGCACGCAGGACCAGCGGCGGCGGATGCCCGCAGCTGACGAGGCGGACCACCTCGGCGCCATCGGGAATGTCCAGCACGGCCGCAGTCACGAAGGCTTCGGCAATGGTCTCGTCCTCGGCCTCGTGCAGTGCGTCGATCCGGTGCGCGGCCACGCTGGTCTCCAGACGGCTCACCAGATCGGGCAGGCCCTTCTCCTGGCGCGCCAGCGCGCGGAAGGCGCCCAGAACGCCGGCGGCACTGTTGATGGCGTCGAGCCCCTTGCCCCGGACATCGCCGATGATCACGCGGGTTCCCTCCGCCGTACGCGCGGTCGCGTAGAGGTCACCCCCGAGCTGGGCACCCGCTTCGGCAGCCAGGTACACAGCGGCCAGACGCAGCGGGCCGCTGCGTGCGGGCGGAGGCCGCAGCACCCCACGCTGAGCCGCCTCGGCCACGGTACGAAGCTGCACCATTTCCGTGGCGTGACGCTCTCGCAAATAGGCGAAGAACGTCACGATCGCCGAGATCAGGAACAGCGCGATGATCTGGTACGTGTGGTTGAGGTCGTTGATGCTGGTCCGTGCCACCGCGACCATGGCTTGTGCCAGTACGGCGACCGCACCGACGAATGCCGTCATGCGCGGGCCGGCGAACGATGCGGTGAGTGCTGGAGCCGCAACGAGAAACGGACCGAGGTGCACTTCCGGCGGAGCGATGATGTCGACCACGGTCACGACGGCGATGAGGGCGAACGGGACCACGAGGAGTGCGCTGCTCCGCCGGGTACCACTGCTGAGCCACTGGAGCCATTGCCGGAAGACCATGACTCCGGGATACCTCACCCTGCCTCCGAATGCCTTGCCCGAACCGCGATTCTCCGCTTCGGTCCGCACTTCTCCGCCTCCCGACGCATGAACAGTCACCTCATACCGGTGGTGGCACGCCGGGCACGCCTGGCCGGTCCGGGGCCGCGCGTGGGGTTACGGTCGGCGGCATGGACGGTGATCGCCGAGGGTGGCGCCAGTGTTTCCTCAGCGGGGCGGTGTTCGCCGTCTGCATGGCAGGCACCACGCTGCCGACTCCCCTCTACGGCCTCTATCAGGACAAGTTCGGGTTCTCCGAGCTGATGGTGACCGTCGTGTACGCCGTCTACGCCTTCGGGGTCATCGGTGTGCTGCTGCTGGCCGGCAACGTCTCGGACGTCGTGGGCCGGCGGCCGGTGCTGCTCGCGGGTCTGGGGTTCGCGGCGGCGAGCGCCGTCTGCTTCCTGTGTGCCACCGGGCTGGGCTGGCTGTATGCGGGGCGGTTGCTGTCCGGCCTGTCCGCCGGCCTGTTCACCGGGGCCGCCACGGCGTACGTGATGGAGCTGGCACCGTACGGCGGCGCCTCCCGGGCCACGTTCGTGGCGACTGCCGCCAACATGGGCGGCCTGGGCTGCGGCCCGTTGCTCGCCGGAGTGCTCGCGCAGTATGCGCCCTGGCCCCTGTACCTGCCGTTCGTCGTGCACCTCACCCTGCTGGCCGCCTGTGCCGCGATCATGGTGTGGCTCCGGGAGACCGTACGGGAGCGACGGCCGCTGAGCACCGTGCGGCCGCGGCGGCCCGGCCTGCCCCCGCAGGTGCGGTCGGTGTTCGGGCCGGCCGCGATCGCCTCGTTCGTCGGATTCGCGCTCTTCGGCGTGTTCACGTCGGTCAGCCCTGCGTTCCTCTCGGAATCCCTGGACGTGAGCAACCACGCGGTGAGCGGACTGGTCGTCGCGCTGGCGTTCTTCGCCTCGACCGCCGGGCAGCTGGCCGTCGGCAGGGTCGGCGTGGCGCGATCGCTGCCACTGGGTTGCGCGGGTCTCCTCGCCGGGCTGGCCCTCCTCGCGGGAGCACTGCGATGGGACCTGTTGTCCCTGGTGGTGCTGAGCGCGCTGGTCGGCGGGGTCGGGCAGGGGCTGGCATTCCGCGGGGCGCTGTCCGCGGTGGCCGGGGCGTCTCCGGAGGACCGGCGCGCGGCGGTGATCTCGACCCTGTTCGTGGTGGCGTACGCGGGCATCTCGGTGCCGGTGATCGGTGTGGGAGTGCTGTCGGGTCCCCTCGGTCTGGAAGGTGCGGGGCTGGTGTTCATCGCGTGCATGGCCCTCCTGGTGTCGACCGCGGCCGTCTACCTGCTCCGGCGGCCCGTGCGGGCGGGAATGTGAGGATGTCCATGGGCGAGGGCGGACCCGATGCCCGCGCCCGCGAACCGGGATGGACGATGCCGCCCCATGCCCTACGCGCCCCCGGCAGGGGTGCCCAGGAGGTTTCGACCATGCGGGGCTCCCGTGCCCGACGCGCCGTATTCGGTGTGCTTGCCATGCTTCTGGCCGTCCCTACGGCGGCCTGCGGACAGAACGCGCCCCCGGCCGCGCCCGCGCCCCCGGCCTCGTCCACCGCGACGGGGGAGGGGCCGAGCCCGGCTGCGGCGGAGTCGGACCGTGAGTTCAGGGAGCTCGAGCGCAAGTTCGATGCGAGGCTGGGGGTCTACGCGGTCGACACGGGCTCCGGACGTGAAGTGGCCTACAACGACGGAGAGCGGTTCGCCTACGCCTCCACGTTCAAGGTCCTGGCCGCCGGCGCCGTTCTGCGCAAGCACTCCCTGGACGGGATGGGACGGACAGTCAGGTACTCCCCGGACGAGCTGGTTCCCCCCTCTCCCGTGACGTCGAAGCACGTCGGGAACGGGATGACCCTGGACGCCCTGTGCGCCGCCGCTGTCCGCTTCGGCGACAACACCGCTGCCAATCTGCTGCTCGACCAGGTGGGCGGCCCCCGGGGTCTGGGCGCCGTACTCCAGGAGATCGGCGACGACGTGACGCGGATGGAGCGCTCCGAGCCGCAGCTGAACGACTGGACCCCCGGCGCGACGCGGGATACGAGCACGCCTCGGGCCCTGGCCGCGGACCTGCGCGCGTTCGTCCTCGGTGACGTCCTGGACAGGGACGAACGAGCACAGCTCACGGAGTGGCTGCGCACCAGCACCACCGGAGCCGGGCTCATCAGGGCCGGAGTGCCCGACGGCTGGGAGGTCGGCGACAAGTCGGGAGCCGGCAGCACGTACGGCACCCGCAACGACATCGCCGTGGTGTGGCCGCCGGGCGCCGCTCCGATCGTCATGGCCGTCATGTCGAACCGCACCGAGGACGGGGCGGCGTACGACGATCGGCTGATCGCGCAGGCGGCGTCCGTGGTCGCCGGCTCACTGTCGTAGCGGGGGAGTCGCGCAGCGGGCGAACGGGGCCGGCAAGGGCCCCGACGGCGCCGTCAGCGCCGGCCCAGCGTGGCCGTGAAGCTGCGGCCATGGGCCTGACGGGTCGTCACGTCGAGACGGGTGCCGCCGAGGACGCGGCGCACGCGGACGCCGTCGTCGGCCGAGAGGGCCCGCAAGGCCGGTCCGTGAATCGTGACCGAGACCGTGCTCCGCCGCGTCGTGGGATCGGCCACCGCGATCGAGCACGTGCCGTCGGGAGCCCGGCGAAGAACCACCGACGCCGGGCCGTCGATGGTGAGGCGCTCGGCACGGTGCCTGCCGGGGGCGAAGGAGTTGGCGGCGACCATGCGCAGGCGGGTGTGCGCGACGGCCTGCAGGCGGAGGTCGTTGGCCAGTACCGAGATCGGGCCGTGGGCGTAGGCGGCCAACTGGCGGGCCGAGGCGTTCGGGACGAGGACGTGCGCCATGGAGGCCGGCCGCTCTTCGGCAGCCTGCTCGTACGAGAGCGTGAAGACCTGCTTGGTGACCGGCGTGTCGGGATTGGTCAGCCGGACGAGGCGCCGGCTGCGGGTGACCGTGCCGAGTGCGACAGTCGGCCGCGGGCCGGACAGTAAGACGTACCCGATCGCGGTTCCCTGTTCGGCATCGGCGTAACGAAGCCAGGCCAGCGGGGCGGTCCCGGTGCCCTGCCAGGGCACCCCGTCCCGGAGGCTCCCGGTGAGCGTGACGGACGCGGAGGCCGCGGCGATACGGCTGTCGACGGTGGTGGTCACCGCGCGGTCCGCGAGCCCGGCCACTCCCGCGGCCAGGACGACTATCTCGTCGTCGAACATGAACCACGACTTGGTGGCACGCGCCCCCTGGTAGGCGACGAAGCCGTCGGGGAGTTCGCCCGCCTGCTGAGCGGTGTACGCCGCATCGTCGGACTGGACGAGACCGGCCACACCGTAGGGACCGAGACGGGCGCCGCCGGAGAAGACGTTGCTGCCGCGGGGGAAGTAGACGTAGGTGTTCTGCGACTCGGACGACGCGGTGAAGCCGCGCTCGGGGTTGTCGTACCAGAGCGTGCCGTAGAGCTCGGGGACGGTGCGGCGCGTCTCCACGGGAGCGGTGACGCCGGCCAGGCGGTACGGGGAGACGGCCGTGAAGTAGTCGATGCCGAACGACTGCCGCTGATCCTGGCCGGAGAGATAGAGGTAGTGCGCGCCGTCACCCTGGAACCACGGCATCAGGTTCTCGCCGCTCATGTACTCGTACTTGCTGATCCGCGCGGAACTGCGGGCCAGGGCGAACGCGTAGCCGGGCCGCCGGTGGACAGTCCTGTCCATCGCGTTGAACGCGGTGTGGGAGGCGGCTGGACCGAGGTCCTTGGCGGGCGACGAGGACCTCAGGATGTCGGCGTAGCGGGCGATGCTGACGGGGGAGACGAAGGAGGCGGTGTCGAGGCCGGCCTTCGAGGTCTGTCCGACGTACTTGACGTAGCCCTCGAGTGCCTCGGTGTCGCTGCCTGTGGTGTACGCGGCGAGGTCGACGACGGCCTCCACGACGGCGGTGACGTCCGCGTACCCCGTGCCGGTCCGCGAGACCGCGCGGCCCTTCACGATCTCCATCATCCAGCCTTCGAAGATCAGTGGGGCGAAGGCGTCGGCCACCCAGCCCTGTACGACACCGACAAGGCTGTCGCCGGGCACGTAGCCGGTTCCGTCAAGGATTTTGATCGTCTGGACGATGCGGGTGAGCAGGCCCTTCCCGTACGAGCCCGTGTACGCGACGGAGCCGTGCTGGACGAAGGAACCGTCGGCGTAGAAACCGTCGGTGACGCCGTGCCGCGGGTTGTACGGATCGATCGTCGCGAAGACGGTCAGCTGGTCGGCGATGGCTTTCCCTATGCGGAGCTCGTCGCCGAGAACGGCACCCTGGAGGATCCGGTTCGTCGTGATGTCGGCGAGATTGGCACCGGTGTGGAAGCGCGAGTCCAGATCGACGTCGCCGTCCTTGCCGTTGCGGAGGTAGGCGTCCATGGAGGCCACATAGGTCGCGGCGAGCCCTGGCCGGTACACCGCGAGCTCGTCCCTCAGGAGGACGAGGGTCTTGCTCACGTAGGCGGGAATTCCGATCTCCCAGTGGAACCAGTTGCCGTAATAGCCCTTCGACTGATCGCCGTAGTACGCGTCGTGGAGGTGGACCAGGCCGTCGACGACCCGTCGCCGGACCGCGCTGTTGTCGCGGAGCTCCGAGGCGCCGGTACCCGGAAGAGCGGTGGCCAGGGCGATCTCGTACAGGTACTGGAAGGACAGGCTCAGGTTGGGGTCGCTGGTCCCGAGCGGGACGCCTGCGAAGAGCTCGCCCTGTCCGGCGCTGTCCATCGCGGCGAGCCGGGTCCGAGCCGTCGCCTGCAGGGCAGCGAGTTTCGGTGCGACCTCGGGGCGGGCGTTGGCCTCGATGGTGCCGGCGAAGATCGCAACAGTGTTACGGACCAGAGCGTCATGGTCGGCCGCCGTCCGGCCGGAGGCGTCCGGACCGTTCGGGACCGCCGCCCGGGCTCGGAGCGTCTGAGCCACGGCCGGCAGGGTCACCGCCGGGATCATGGACAGGACGGAACGACGCGAGAACTCCACCAGAACGCTCCAAAGTCCGACCGGAAAGCGCTTGTCCTCAGCCAAGCAACGGGTTCTCATCCATGTCAACGGGCCGGATGGAGGGGTTTTCCCGCGTCGGCCTGCGCGTCACGGTGCGCGGACAGGCCTAAGCCTCTCCGCAACTCCTCCGCGTGGCGGAGCCGTTGCCGGGCCCGGCGACTTCTCGATCGCGCCGACAGGGCCGCGGATACCCTTGCCGCATGCTGATCATGAACACGGAAGACGACGCGCAACTGGCTCTGGCGGCAGCACAGGCAGGAGCGGCCGTGGTCCGCGACATGTACGGGGAATCCCTGGAGCGGTTCGAGAAGTCTGACGGCGACTTCGCCACAGGCGCCGACCTCGCGGCGGAGAAGGCGATCCTCGGCATCCTGAGAACGGCCCGCGCCCATGACGCCGTGACAGGAGAGGAGAGCGGACACAGCGGCGCGGACGGAGCGGAGCGCAGATGGCTGGTCGACCCCTTGTGCGGGACGCTGAACTACGCCGTCCGCACCATGCTGGCCTCGGTGAACGTGGCCCTGCGCTGGGGACCGGACATCACCGCGGCCGCGGCCGCCGACCCGTTCAGCGGTGAGGTCTTCTGGACCGACGGCAGGCGCGCCCATCTCCGCAGGGGCGATGTCGACGAAGAACTCGCACCCTCGGCCGCATCCCGACTGGTCGACGTCAACCTCGACCCGCCCTTCCCCAACTCACCGGACTTCCGCGCAGCACGTCTCATTGCCGCCCCAGGGTTCCTCGACCACTTCCGGCCACGCGTCGTCTCCACGACCCTGGCCGTGGCCTGGGTCGCCGCCGGCCGAAGAGCCGCCTACGTCACCGACGGCCACCTGCGCGACTCCGTGCATTTCGCCGCCGGAATCGCCCTGTGCGAAGCCGCCGGGTGCGTGGTGACCGGCATCCACGGCCAACCACTGCACACCGGCGCGGGCGGACTGATCGCCGCGGCCGACCAGCGGACGCACACCACGTTGTTGGAGATGGTCCGGAACCAGGCCTCGGCTGCCCCGACCGCCACGGGCTGATCCCTCGGGGGCTGCCATCCGGCACTGGTGTCATCCGCCGGATGCGGCGGAAGCGGCGGAAGCGGCGCCGAGGTGGCGGGCAACCTGGGAGGGGTGCGTCAACTGGGGGTAGTGACCTGCCCCGTCGATCTCGACCACGGGACATGCGACGGCCGGGACGAGCGGGTCGGCCGAGCCCGCCACGATCTGGACCGGGACGGTCACCCGGTCCAACAGTGCCCGCGACTGCCCGCGTTCGGTGACGTCCGTGCGCAGGGCCGCGACGGCCCTGCGCGCCACTCCGGGGCGGCGGAGGTCGGCTACGGCGCTCTCCACCTCACCCCCCTCGGGCACGCCGAGTGCCCGAGCCAGCCGGGCGGCGGACACACGGCGCATCATCCGGACGGCCGGGCCCGAGCGGACGAACCATGGGGCGGGTGCCTGCAGGAACGACGGCGAGACGAGGACGAGCCTGCTGATCCGGTCCGGATGGTCGACGGCGAAGCGGAGCGCGGGTCCGCAGGCAACCGAGTGCGCCACGAGCACCGGGCGGGTACGCACCGGGCTCAGAAGGTCGGCCAGCCACGAATCCACCGACCGTGCTGTGGCGGCGGAGCGCCCGAGCCCCGGCAGATCGGGCGCCAGGACCGGCCCCGGGAGACGGGCGGCGAGCGGTGCCCAGACGTCGGCGTTCATCGGCAGTCCGTGCAGCAGGACATGGGCAGGGCGGTGCCGGTCTCCGATCACCCAGGTCCTGCTGCCCGCCACGGAGTGGAAGCCGTACGGGCTGCGCCAGGGCTTCGCTGAGCCGAAGCGGGCGGCCACCAGCTCGTCGGCCCACGCGCGCAACGCGTCGGCGGCCGGTGGCATTTCGAGTCCCGCGGTCGCGGCGAAAGCCCGGGCGGAAGCCGTCGGGTAGCGGTCGGCCGACAGGAACGACAGCGTCTCGGGATCGGCACCGGACAGCTTGCGCGGCAGGCGCCGCAGAAGGCCGACGGGAACGGTCCTGCGAGGTGCCCGTACGCCCGTGTGGCGGGCGATCGTGCCGATCAGCTCGGGGAGGAGGGGAGTGGAGTCGTCGAGCACCCAATAGTGCTCACCCCGGGGCGATGTGGGGATCTCGGCCAGAAACCGTACGAGGTACTCGACCGTGGTGACCGGCACGAAGGTGTCGGGTCCGCCGGGTGAGGCGGGGAGACGCCCGTTCCACAGATTCTCGACGAGCGCGGCCAGACCGATGTACTGACCGGGCCCGATCACGGTGGCGGGATTGGCGATGGTCAGCGGAACCGCCAACTCATCGGCCCGGGCACGCACCGCGAGGTCACCCTCGGTCTTCGACGCCTCGTACGCTCCCAGCGCGGAGTAGTCGGGACGGCCGTCGGCGGCGCTCACCCGGTAGCCGCTGATGTGCACGAGCCGCCGCAACCGGGGCAGAGCGGCGGCCCATTCGAGGACGTTGAGCGCCCCGGTGACGTTGGTCGCCCGGGCTTCCGGCGCGGAGAGACCGAAGGCGAAGCGACCGGCGGTGTTGTAGACGTCGCGCACCTCGGGCAGTCCGGACAGCGGTCGCGTGATATCGGCAGCGACGATTTCCAGCCCGCCGGTGTCAACTCCCTGTGTGGCCAGCCACGGAGTCAGGGTGTCGTTACGGACGGCTGCGGCCACCCGCTGACCCCGGGTGAGCAGTTCCGCAACGAGGGCGCGGCCTATGAAGCCGGTGGCGCCGAAGACAATCGCATCCATGAGACTCCCTAATGGATCGGTCTACATATTTTTTGGACCGCTGAAAGAGCCCGCGATTCTGCGGGCCGAATCAGCTCAACAGGACGCCGACCTGGCGGGCCACGCGATCCAGTGGCTCCCTGCTGCGGTGCGCCCGGGCGAGCAGGAGCGCCCCCTCCACCAGGGCCAGGATCGTGACGGCGAGGTCTTCGGCGTCGGGACTGCCCGTCAGTTGTACGCGCAGGGCGGCCTCCCAGGAGGTGTAGACCTCGGAGCACGCCTCCTGCAGTGGATCGTTGACGGCGGCCGTTTCCAGCGCGACGGTGGCCACGGGGCATCCATTGCGCCAGCCGGACTCCTCCAGTCGGTCGCCCAGGTACCGCAGCACCCCGTGGACGAGGTCGGTCACCGACGGGTCGGAGTCGGCCAGGCCACCCAGGGCGACCTCGATCGACTGTCCGGCTCGCCGGACGGACTCGCCGACCAACTGGTCCTTGCCGCCGGGGAAGTGGAAGTAGAGCGAACCGCGGGGCGCGCCACTGGCGGCGATCACCTGGTTGAGCCCGGCGCCGTAATAGCCCCCGGTCTCGATCAGCTCCTGCGTCGCAGTCAGCAGCCTGTCCCGTGTCTCGGTGCCCTTCTGTCCCATGGCGCCAAACTAGACCGATCTACATATTAGTTCAAGGGGCTGGGGCGTCCTGGTCGGCCGCGCCCGCCACCCGTCGGCCGCGATCGGCGGCGTGATTGTCAGAGGCGGGTGGGAGACTCCCCGACATGATCGAATCAGAGGCGAAGGCGGACCTGCTCCACTACGTGCAAGCCGCCCGTGATGCCCTGCTGTGGAAGCTCGACGGCCTCGCCGAGTACGACATCCGTCGTCCGCTGACGCCGACCGGCACGAATCTGCTGGGCCTGGTCAAACACCTCACCGGAGTGGAACTGGGCTACTTCGGGGACACGTTCGGACGCCCGTTCTTCGATGAGCCGCCGTCCTGGTACGGGGAGGGTGCCGAGCCGGGGGCGGATATGTGGGCCACGCCGGACGAGTCCCGCGAACAGGTCGTGGGGCTGTACCGCCAGGCGTGGGAGCACGCGGACGCCACGATCGCCACGCTCGCTCTCGACGCGATCGGCCGCGTCCCGTGGTGGCCGGAGGAGCGAAGCAGTGTGACGCTGCACCACGTACTGGTGCGCGTGCTCGGTGACACCCAACGGCACGCCGGACACGCCGACATCGTCAGGGAACTCATCGACGGGGCCGTCGGCATGGCGAAGGGGAACGACAGCATGCCGCCGGGCGATCAGACGTCGTGGGAGAGCCACCGCAGTCGGCTGGAGCGCGCCGCGCAGGACGCCGGTCGCGGCTGACCCCTCCGTCGACGCCGGGGCGGACGCGTCCGCGTCGACGGGGGTGGGGCCTGGCTGGCGCGGACCGGGATCGCCGCGCTCGGGTCCAGGTGGACGCGGCTGAGATCGCCCCGTTGGTGTCCGGGTGGACGCGGCCGAGATCGCCTCGCCGACGTCCATGCGGAGGTGGTCGAGATCGCCCCGCCGACGTCCCGGTGAGAGCCACGGGACTCGTCCGGGCTGCATGCTCCCCTCCTGACGCCGGTCCCGCGTGCCGCCTGCTCCCCGGAATTCCTCGCACGGCTTGGGGGAGGCCGGGGCCCGGTGCGGTCGGCCTGGCCCGCCGGGCTACTCACTGCGCCGGCGTGGCGGGATGCGGCTGCTGCCCCTGCGGAGCCGTCTCGCTCCTCGTGTGTTGGCTGAGCCTTCATCACCTCGACATCAGGTGGTGCTCGGTCCGTGTGTCGCGGGATTCAGCATGGTTGCGATGGGCATGTCAATCGTAGCCGCGTGACCCCCGCCACGCGTCGACCAGGAGGCAGCAGTGAAGAGCAGAGCACGACTCCGCAGGGTGTCGCTCGTAGTAGGCAGCGCCCTGGCCATGGTCATCGCGTCCTCCGGGAGCGCGTACGCCGCCCCGCCCGGTGCTTTGCCCCTCAACGCCGATGGAATGGAGCAGTCGTTCCAGCCCGCTTACGACTACGACACGGACGGCTGCTACCCCACACCGGCCATCGGGCCGGACGGGACCATAGCCCCCGGCCTCAACACCACCGGGGCGGTCAACGGAAGTTGCCGTGACGCCCCGGACCTGGACAACACCAACGGGTACGCCCGCTACAAGTGCAACAACGGCTGGTGCGCGATCATCTACGGGCTCTACTTCGAGAAGGACCAGGCCGTGGCCGGCAGCGGGCTCGGCGGGCACCGACATGACTGGGAACACGTCGTGGTGTGGGTGCAGAACAATGAGGCCCGCTACGTATCCACGTCAGCGCACGGCAACTTCGACGTCTACGGCCGCGACCAGATCCGGTGGGACGGAACGCATCCCAAGATCGTGTACCACAAGGACGGCGTGAGCACCCACTGCTTCCGCCCCGCGAATTCCAACGACGAGCCGCCCGAGAACCACTACCACGGATGGCAGTTCCCCAAGCTCGTCGGCTGGAACGGCTACCCGGCGGGTCTGCGGGACAAGCTGACCCAGGCCGACTTCGGAAGCGCCGTCTTCGGTCTCAAGGACGGCAACTTCAACAATCACCTCGAGAAGGCCAAGCCGGTCGGCATCCCGTTCGACCCGAACGCCTGACGATCCGTTCGGTGCCGGGTGCCGGGTGCCGGGTGCCGGGTGCCGGGGGGCGGGTGTGCGGTCGGGAAGTCCGCGCGCCCGCCTCGCCCGCCTCGCCCACCTCGCCCGCCCCCGGCCGGCGGGATTTGCCGGGTGATGTCCTCGTCATCCGTTTCGCGTACGCCGGATCGGCGCCTGCATGACGGTCGTTCACGGGTCGGAGCGTGCGCGACGTCTTGACGTGCCCCTGGCATGATGGCTTTATGGGAGCGCTCCCACCTTCCTGGCTGATGTTTCCTGGCGCTCATCCTCTGGAGTCGTAGTGAGAACAACTGGAAGTACGAAACGCAAGAGCCCGGTCACCGTTCTGCTGACCGCTCTGGCAGCCTTACTCGGGCTTGTCGTTGTCGGGATCCCGGGCCCGGCCGCCGCCCAGCCCCGGGCGCAGGCCCACGAGGCCGGCGCGCTCGCCACCGGCCTCCATATCAGCGACGGCCGTCTGCTCGAGGCCAACGGCAACGACTTCGTCATGCGCGGCGTCAATCACGCCCACACCTGGTACCCCGGCGAGACGCAGTCGCTGGCCGACATCAAGGCCACGGGCGCCAACACGGTCCGCGTGGTTCTCTCCGACGGACACCGCTGGAGCAAGAACAGCCCGGAGGACGTTGCGAGCATCGTCGGCCAGTGCAAGGCGAACCGGCTGATCTGTGTGCTGGAGGTGCACGACACCACCGGTTACGGCGAGGACTCCGCGGCAGGAACGCTCGACCACGCCGCCGATTACTGGCTCGGCCTGAAGAGCGTGCTCACCGGTGAAGAGAACTACGTCATCATCAACATCGGCAACGAGCCCTGGGGCAACACCAACCCCGAGGGCTGGACCGCGCCCACCACCTCGGCCGTCAAGAAGCTGCGCAGCGCCGGGTTCGAGCACACGATCATGGTGGACGCGCCGAACTGGGGCCAGGACTGGCAGGGCGTCATGCGTGCCAACGCCCAGACTGTCTACGACGCGGACCCCACCGGCAACCTGATCTTCTCGATCCACATGTACAGCGTCTACAACACCGCAGACAAGGTCACCGACTACCTGAACGCGTTCGTGAACGCCGGCCTGCCGATCCTGATCGGCGAGTTCGGGGGACCCGCCGACCAGTACGGTGACCCGGACGAGAACACGATGATGGCCACCGCCCAGCAGCTCAAGCTCGGCTACCTGGCCTGGTCCTGGAGCGGCAACACCGACCCGATCCTCGACCTGACGATCGACTTCGACCCCACCCGGCTCAGCACCTGGGGCGAGCGCATCTTCAACGGCGTGAACGGCATCGCCCAGACGTCCCGGGAGGCGACCGTCTTCGGCGGCGGTGAACCGGGCGACACCCAGGCCCCGGGAGCCCCCGGCACCCCGAGCGCCTCGGCCGTGACGGCCACATCCGCCACCCTCAGCTGGACGGCCGCCACCGACAACGTCGGCGTCGCGGGCTACGACGTCGTCCGTGTCAGCGGCGGATCCGAGACCACGGTCGCCGCTTCCGCGACCAACAGCGTCACGGTGAGCGGCCTCACCGCCGAAACGGCGTACACCTTTGCCGTCTACGCCCGGGACGCGGCCGGGAACCGCTCGGCCCGCTCGGCGACGGTGGCTGTCGTCACCGACGAGGGGACCGGCACACCCGGAGCGGGCTGCTCCGTCGGCTACCGAGTCGTCGGTGACTGGCCCGGTGGCTTCCAGGGCGAGATCATCATCCGCAACACCGCCGCCACCGCGATCAACGGCTGGACGCTGGCCTTCTCGTTCGCCGACGGCCAGACCGTGAGCCACGCCTGGGGCGGGTCCGTCACGCAGAACGGCGGCGCGGTGACTGTGGTCCCCGCCTCGTACACGTCCGCTATACCCGCCGGCGGTTCGGTCACGGTCGGCTTCAACGCCGCCCGGGGCACGACCAACTCCGCCGCGACCGGGTTCAAGCTCAGCGGGACCGCCTGCGCCACCGCTTGATCCGGCGTCCTGGCCCTCGGCCGGCCGGCGTGGGCACCCTGCTCACGCCGGCCGGTACGCCGTACGGGCAAGGCTGCGGGCACACCCTTCACGAGGCCTGTTCCGCCGGAGTGCCGCGCACGGCTCAGTCACCGGCCGCCCCCGTGTCAGCCGGGCGACGAGCCCTGTCCGCGCTCCGCGAGCAGTGTCGCCAGGTGGTCGGCGAACTTGGTGAGCCAGTCCAGTCGTGGCCCGCTGCGGGCCCTGCGGAATCCGTGTCGCCGGCCCCAGAACGCGGCCTGGACGGCATGAAATTGAGCCCATCGCCGGACGCGTACGCGATCGAGTTCCGCGGCCTCGGCGAAGACGTCGAGAGCGCGGTGGACTGCCCGGCGCAGGTCGTCCGCTCCGAGCATGGTGAGTGCGCGCGATTTGAGCAGTGTGCCGCCGTCGTAGGCGGGATCTCCCGCGTACCCCTTGGGATCGACCGCCAGCCACGGCTCACGGTCGGCGCGCAGGATGTTCCCGCCGTGCAGGTCGCCGTGTACGACGGTGTCGGGCTGGACCCGGCCCAGTTCCCGGACGGTCGCCACTGCCGCGTCCACCACGTAGGGCGACATCGTGTGCGTCAGCTCCTCGGCATCCTTGCGCAGCCCCTCCTCCCAGGATTCGGCCTGCTCCCGCAGCCGGGGCAGGCCGGGCGGCGCGGGGACCGCCAGCCGATGGTTGATCCTTCCGGCGACCGTCACCACCTCGTCGTCGTCCTCGACCTCCGCGAGGGTCGATGCCCGGACCCGCTCCAGCAGCATGGCGAAGGACTCGTCATGCCGTTCGTGCAGCAGTACGGCTCCGCGCCCGCCCCAGGCCGCGAACGCGTCCGGCTCGTGGACGTTGCCGGGGTGGGGGAAGGACACCTTCAACACGGCGGTCCCGCCGTCCCGCCGCAGCACGGGAACGATGATCCCGACGCCCCCGTGCATCACCTCGCCGTCCTGCACGCACTCCCAGCGTGCGAGCAACTCGTCGACGACGGTGGGCAGGACGGCGAGCCACGCCGCTCCGGGTTCTCCTTCGCGCGCGATGGTGCTCCGCGAGAACGCCTCTGGTGTCCCGATCATCCAGGCACCCTACGCGCCCGGCCGGCACTCGGATCGTGAGTGCCTGGTCACGAGCAGGCAGGTCGGTCGTCGGCAGATTCGTAGAGCCCACGATAATGGTTCATGTGTTCGATTACGAGGTACTCTGGAAGCATGGCATCGCATCAAGTCCAGGGGTCCCTGTTCGATCAGAGTGAAGACGTGCGCCTCCGTCCGCTGGACGGGCTGCGCAGGACCGGACTCGGCGACGGTGCCTGGATCGACCTGCTGCCCGGCTGGCTGGGTGGCGCAGACGTCCTTTTCGAACAGCTGGCCACGGATGTTCCCTGGAAGGCCGAGCGGCGGCAGATGTACGAGCGGCTCGTCGACGTCCCGCGCCTGCTCGCCTTCTACCGGTCCGGCGAGCCGCTGCCGCACCCCGTCCTCGATGAAGCGCGCCAGGCACTCTCCGCGCACTACGCCGCTGAGCTCGGTGAACCCTTTACGACAGCCGGACTGTGTCACTACCGCGACGGGCGCGACAGTGTGGCCTGGCACGGCGACCGCATCGGCCGGGGGGCGAGCGAGGACACCATGGTCGCCATCCTGTCCGTGGGGGCGCCCCGCGACCTGCTGCTGCGCCCGCGCCGCGGTGGTGATGTCGTCCGGCGCCCCCTCGGGCACGGCGATCTGATCGTGATGGGCGGTTCCTGTCAGCGGACCTGGGAGCACTCCATCCCGAAATCCGCGCGGGCCGCGGGTGGACGTATCAGCATCCAGTTCCGGCCCCGCGGGGTGCAGTGAACAGGTGGGCGCCGGGTGCCGGTTGGCAACCTTCGAAGCTGCCCGCACTGCTCCGCCCTGAAGATCATCATTAGCCGGAGGTGCCTGCTGGGGCACTTCGCGGGTCGGCTAATCTCACGCACACATGTACGAGGGGGAGGACCCGCGTTGCGCAAGAGCAGCAGATTCATCACCGCCGCATTGGTGCCCACGCTGACCCTGGGGGTTGTCGGCCTGGGGACCACCGCCACCACGGTCCTGGCGACCGCGTCCGTGGCGGCGGCGGATCAGTCCGGGCCGTGGAGCGTGCCGACGGCATTCACCGACGCGGCGGACATCGCAGAGGTCGTCGACGTGCAGACGACGACCGACGGCACCACGGTCGCCGTCTGGTACCGCACGATCGCCACCACCCGGCAGCTGGAGCTGCGGGTCGCGGTCCGCTCCGCCGGGAGCGCCGTGTGGGGACCTGCCCAGGTCCTGGACACCCTGCCCGAGGGGCGGGAGGGGGTCACGCTGGTGCCGTCGTCCGACGGTTCGGCCACCGTCACGTGGGTGAATGCCACGGAGAGCAGTTCCACCATCCGCACGGCCACCCTCGCCAAGGGGGCGGCGTCCTTGTCCGCTCCGGTGGACATCGCGTCAGCCGCCGCCATCGGCGAACTGGTCTTCGCCGGCAGGCCTTCCGGCACGAGTGTGGCTGTGTGGCGCAAGAGCGAGGGACGCAACAGTCTGCTGTACGTCTCCGAGCGCTCGGGCACGAACGGCGCCTGGTCGGCGCCCGCCGTGCTGGTGGCCGCGGACGCGTACTGGCCGCAGGCCGCAGTGGCCGCCGACGGCACCATCACGGTCGCCTGGGCCGACAACGTTGCCGAAGGCATGACGGTGAACACCGTCAGCAAGGCGGCCGGCGCCACCGGTTGGACGGCCCCCAGCGCGGTCTCCGCACCCTATGAAGGCGGTGCCCCGGTCCTGTCCTCGGGGCCTGACGGGACCACTGCCGTCGCATGGGTGGCGCACAGGGAAGGTGCCGGCGAACCCGACATCGTCTCGGCGGTGCGGCCCGCCGGCAGCGGCCAGTGGGGTGCACTCCACACCATCCCGTCCGCGTCCTCCGCCCAGCTCGGGTCCACGCTGGTCGGACCGAACGGTGACGTCACCCTCGTCTGGATCGACTACAGCGCCAGCGCCAGCGCCATCGGCGTCCGCACCTCCACCCGCTCGGCGGCGACCGGCGCCTGGTCCGTGGTCAAGACGCTGTCCAGCGGGTACGTGCCCGAGCAGTTCGACGCGAACATCGGCGCCGACGGCACCGTCCAGGTGGGCTGGGCACAGGACGACGCGACAGCCGAGGAGGGCTCCCGGGTCTTCTTCACCGCCGCCCGTGACAACGGTGTCTGGACCACCGCCACCGAACTGAGCAAGGCCCCGTCCGGCTACGCGGCCGGTGCCGTCTCGGTAGCCCCCGACGGCAACGCCACCGCCGTCTGGGCCCAGGACGAGCAGCTGTGGACCGCAGGTACCGGGCTGCCGACCACACCGCCGCCCACCCCGGCCCCCGCCGCACGCCGTGACTACGTCGGCGCGGACGGGTTCCCCGACCTGTATGCGCGGACGTCCACCGGCGGTCTGCTCATCTACAAGGGCAACGCGTCCCAGACCGTCTCCGCGAAGATCGAGGGCGGCACCTGGCCCACCACGTCCACGCTCGTCCCGTTCGGGGACCTCAACGGGGACGGCTGCAACGACACGCTCGTGCGCGACAGCAGCGGCCAGATGCACCGTCACACCGCCCAGTGCGGCTTCCCCGTCACTCCCGAGTCCCCATCCCTGTCACTGGGCTCCGGCTGGAACGCCTTCGACGGCTTCGCCTACTCCGGAGACTTCAACCGTGACGGCATCCCCGACCTGATTGCCCGTCAGATCTCCTCGGGGGACCTGTACCTGTTCACCGGGACGAAGACCGGCACCCTCACCCGCGTGGGCAGGGTCGGCACCAGCTGGAAGTCCCTGACCATCGTCGGTGCCGGGGACCTCAACGGCGACAAGGTCGGCGACATCCTCGCCCGAACCACGACCGGCGACCTCTACCGCTACTACGGAAGCGGCACCGGAACCATCGGATCCGGCGCCAAGATCGGCTCCGGCTGGGGCGGCATGGCCGACTTCGTCGGCATCGGCGACCTCACCGGTGACGGCAAGGACGACATCCTCGGCCGCACGACCACCGGCGACCTCTACCGGTACGCCGGCAACGGCACCGGCGGCGTCGGATCCGGTGTCAAGATCGGCACCGGCTGGAAGGCCATCACCAGCGTGAGCTGACCTCGACGGCACTGCCGGTTCCTGGGGCAGGGGCAGTCCTGCCCCAGGAACCGGCCCGAATGCTTCGGTGCGCGGCGACTCGCCACTGGTTGGGGGAGAGCGTTCCGAACCCGCTGACCCTGCGGCCCGCGTCATGGTCGGGACCGCAGCGGCCACCTGCTTCCCGCAGCACCTGGGCTGACCTCGCGGGAGCCGAGGCAGGCCCGCCGCCCGACACATGCCCTCCTGGTGGGCCCGCCGTCACCACCCGGGCCCGGTCGACAGCCGGCTCACCAGTAGCCTTGCGAAATGACCATGCACCAGACCGTCGACGCGAACGTCGACGCGATGATCGAGGACCTCAGGACACTCGTCGAGATCGAGTCGCCGTCGCGCGATGCCGACGCCCTGCGGGCATCGGCCAAAGCTGTCGCCGCGGTCCTCGAGAGCCGCCTCGGTGGCCATGCCGTCCTCGTCGAGAGCGCGGCGGGGCCGCACGTCCACTGGTCGGCCGGCGGCGATCCGAAGGTCCTGATCCTCGGTCACCACGACACGGTGTTTCCGCTCGGCACCCTTGAACGCCGCCCCTTCATGGTCCAGGACGGGCATGCGACCGGGCCCGGGGTCTTTGACATGCTCGGCGGTCTGGTGCAGGCCGTTCACGGCGTGGCGACGCTCGACGACAAGTCAGGCGTCGAGATCCTGGTGACCGCCGACGAAGAGGTCGGCTCCCACTCCTCCCGGGCCCTCATCGAGGAACGAGCGCTGGCTTGCGGCGCTGTCCTTGTCGTCGAAGGCGCCGCCGACGGGGGAGGCCTGAAGACCGGCCGCAAGGGCTGCGGCACGTTCCAGGTCTCCGTGACGGGCCGGGCGTCGCACGCAGGCCTCGAGCCCGCGGCCGGAGTCAACGCCCTGATCGAGGCAGCACACCAGGTGCTGGACATCGCGGCCCTCGGCCGACCCGAAATCGGCACGACGGTCACCCCGACCGTCGCCTCCGCAGGAACCCTGGACAACGTCGTTCCCGCAGAGGCGACCGTCGTCGTCGACGTACGGGTCGAGTCGGCCGACGAGAAGGAACGCATCGAATCCGCGTTCGCAGCACTGGCTCCGCATCTGGACGAGGCGGAGATCTCGGTTCAGGGAGCTGTCGGCCGACCCCCGATGCCCGAGTCGGCATCGACCGAGCTCTTTGCCGTGGCGCAGCGGCTCCTTCCCGGCATCGCCGGCATGTCGGTCGGAGGCGGAAGCGACGGCAACTTCACCGCCGCACTGGGGGTTCCGACACTCGACGGCCTCGGCGCAGTCGGGGGAGGAGCCCACGCGGACCACGAGTACCTGGTGATCGACGCCATGACGGAGAGGGCGAACCTCGTTGCCGGACTGGTGAACGCGATTCAGAACGCGTAGGAGAACGGGGGCGGGGGAGAGGGGACGCGCGCCCTGCGAACGATCACGCAGGATCGCTTTCCGCGCACCGGGGAGTCCCCGGTCCCGGAGCGCGACGCCAAGCCCGACATCATCGAGCACGGCCTGCAGCGCCTGTCCGACCCGGTGTTCGCGTGCGACGCGTCCCATCCGCTCGGCATCCGGCCCACCGCCGACGCGTCCTGGGCGCCTGCCGGACACCCCGGGCGCCGTGGGTGCCAGCACCCCGCGACCTACCGGGTACCGCGAACTCCCCGTCCTGGCAGGGGCGTTCTCAAGGACCTGCCGTCGGTGAGGATCGAGGTCGTCCGCGGCTGCCGGATGGTGGCAAAGACCGCGATGTCCCTTCGAAACGGGTTTCTCGTTCCTATGATCGATTCTGGCTCCCGGACGCCCGGGAGATCGACAGGAGGAGGGGCCATGTCGGACATATCGAGACGCAAGCTGCTGGGGTACTCGGGGACAGCCGCGGCGGGGGCCGTGTTCGCGTCCACCACAACGGCCGAGGCCGCGGAGACGGACGAGACGACGGCGACAGCGACGGTCGAGTTCATGGACGGAACCGAGTTCCGTGCGGACGCGAACATGGCCGAGAGCGACCTGATGATGGACATGTCCTTCAAGGTGCGCGTCGACAAGCCGAACGGCTATCCGTCCGCTCAGGACATCACACCCCTGGAGGTGGCCCAGGCGCTGTCCGCGCTGGCCCAGTCCAAGGGCTGGCCGCCGCTCACCTTCTACGGCACGCCGCCTCCCGTCGCACTGAACTGACACTGCGGGACGCCGGGCGCTGGGAAGTTCACGGCCTGTACGACCGGTTCCCGGCGTCCCGGTGTCCGGCGCCCCGTCCGAACGGAGGGCTGATTGCCGGCCCGGCGGGCTCGTTTCGCCGGGTGGCCATCGCGCTGCTGGACGTTCTGAACAACAACCCGTCACTGCTCGCTCGCCCAGCCTGATTCCGGTTGCTCAGGTGGCTATGTCGACAGGTTGAGAAATGGGGAGCGCTCGGGGACAGGGCCCCGGACAATGATCGTCATGACGCTCCTCCACTCCAACCCACTCTTCACCCGGCTCGCCGATGCCGAACGGATCCTTGTCGCGGGTGCGGGCGGCGGCTTCGACATCTACTCCGGCCTGCCACTGGCTCTCTCCCTCCTGCACCAAGGCAAGCAGGTGCATCTCGCGAACCTTTCGTTCAGCGCACTGGCCGGTCTCCCGCTCGAAGACTGGGTCGCTCCCGATCTGGCCGCTGTCACACCCGACTCGGGTCTGCACCAGAGCTATTTCCCGGAACGGACCCTCTCTCAGTGGCTGCGTCAGCACGGCTACCCCTCCACCGTGTACGCCTTCCCCCAGACCGGGGTGCGTCCCCTGCGTGCCGCCTACGAGGCCCTGATCGCGTTGCACGGAATCGACGCTGTGGTGTTGGTGGACGGCGGTACGGACATCCTGATGCGCGGTGACGAAGCCGGGCTCGGGACTCCGGAGGAGGACCTGACGAGCGTGGCGGCGCTGGCCGCCCTGGACGAGATACCGACCCGGCTCGTCGTGTCGGTCGGCTTCGGTGTGGACGCTTACCACGGAGTGAACCACGTGCAGGTCTTGGAGAACATCGCCGCGTTGGACCGCGACGGCGCGTACCTCGGCGCGTTCTCGATACCGCGCGCCACGCGTGAGGGGGCTCTCTATCTCGACGCGGTGGCTCACGCTCAGCACCACACCCCCGAGCATCCCAGTATCGTGAACGGTTCCATCGCGGCAGCCGTACGCGGCTCGTTCGGCGATGTCCGGTTCACTGACCGCACCCGGGGCAGCGAGTTGTTCGTGAACCCGCTGATGTCCCTGTACTTCGCCTTCGACCTCCCGGGCCTGGCAGACCGCTGCCTGTACCTGGATCGGATTGAGGACACGCACCTGATGCGCCAAGTCCACTCGCGGATTGCTGAGTTCCGAGAATCCATAGTGACCCGTCCGCCCCGCCGCTTCCCGCACTGAGGGGCTTCGCCAGGCTGTGCTGCGTCCGCAGCGAAACCACTGGTGCCGGCGGACGGGGTCAGACAAGCTGCGGCACATGAACTGGATGCCTCTGCTCTCCACACTGGTCGGTGCCGTCATCGGCATCTCGGCCACTTTGATCGCGGATCGTAACCGGTGGCGGCGGGAGGAAGCCAGGCACGCGCTGGAGGTACGGCGCGAGGTCTACAGCGAGTTCGTTTCCGCCCTCAAAACCGCAGGTGAAGAGATACGCGCCGTTGCCTTGGGCGATCACATGTCCGACTCCGCGCGTGATGCCGCCGTGCGGGAAGCCTTCCGTGGCACCGGGATCTACACGGCAAGTGAGCGCCTCTGGCTCGTGGGTCCGCCCCAGGTCGTGGCGGCAGGGAATGAGGCGTTTCACAGCTGGCGGACCATACGTGACGCCTATGCCCAGGGGATGACTGTCGGATCCGCCGAGGAAGCACCCCTGATAGTGCGGCGGCGCAAGGCCATGGCTCAGATGCGTCTTCTCATGCGTAAGGATCTGGGCATCGGGCCCCTCGAGATCGAGTGACCACGCGGGTGCCGGACATTCCGCCACCAATGCTTGTTCCGCAATGTTCGCGGGCGTGCGCAGAGCTGTCTGACGGAGTGGTGACGTGCTAACCCATGTCTTGAGGGGTGTCCAGCGACCGAGCGAAATCAGCAAGCCTTCCGAAGTCGTCCTCGCGCAGACCGATTCGGGGGTTGACATGGTGCAGAAGCCCAGGAGCCCGATGGTGGGCGGTGACGTACACGTCGTCGAGACCGCTCTGCTCGTCGTCCACCCAGGCGAAGGGGCGGCTGTTGGCGTAGTCGACCAGCGGAGCAGTCTTCCAGTGGACCCCGTCAGGGCGTTCCTGGAGCAGGGCGTCGCCGAAGTCGACGAAGGGGAGTTCGGGAAGACCGAGCACCGGCGCTATCCACCGGTTGGCGTTGTCCATCCATGTGGTGGCCCAGCACAGCTCGTAGTCGAGCCGAAGCAAGGCCGGCCCGTGCTCAGGGTTGAGCCAGACCCGCAGGGGCCGCCGCTGGAACGAGAGTCGTCCGTGTTCCATTGGGGTCCCGCTGTCTCGGGGCACCCTGAGTGTGGTGTAGCCGTCGGGACGCTTCTCCGGCTTGGCCGCATAGGGGTTGAGCGGCCCGTCCACATCGAGGAACAGCAGCGGTCGGTTCACGGTCTCCCCCTGCTCAACGTCGGCTGCGTCGTGGAAGCGATTCACCTCGGTGGGTCCTCGCCCGTGAGGCCGTCGACGGATTCGCGGATGAGGTCGGCGTGGCCCGCGTGGCGGGCGTACTCCTCGATGAGGTCCAGGAGGATACGACGGAGATTGGGGCGCTCGCCGCTTCGGGTGGTGTAGGCACCGAGCTGGTCCAGGCCGCCCGCGCCGAGTGCCTTGTCAACGATCGCACGGGAGCGGGCAACTGATTCCTGCCAGAGCGCGAGCAGCCGCTCGGGGGTGTCCTCGGCAGCAGAGCGGTAGTCCCAGTCGGGAGTGCTTTCCCAGTCGACGGTGTCCCAGGGAGGGCCGGCGGCAGAGGCGAGCCACAGCCGGGCGAAGTGGCTGTCTTCCACGTGCGCCAGGTGTTTGAGTAGGCCGCCCAGAGTGATGGTCGATGCGCCGACCGTGGCTTGAAGCCCTGACGCATCCAGGCCGGAGCACTTCCAGGCCAGCGTTGCCCGCTGGCGTTCAAGGGCGCCGAGGATCGCTTCTGCCTCGGTGCCGGCAAGTGGAGGCTCCGGCCATGCTTCGGCTGTGTTCTCAGTCATGGCCGCAGACCTTAGCGAACGGACGTGATCCTGCTGTCTCGTAGTCCCGAGGGGCTGAGGGGTCCGCGGTATCCGGCTGGGCGCCGATGACACCGGCCGGTGGAAGCGAACGCTTGAGGTCTCCACTGAGGATCACGCTTCCCACGCCGTGAACACCTGCGGACCGCCTTCGCGGGCCCGTTGCCGGTCGGGCCCGCGGAGACGGTCCGCCACAGGTCAGTTCCGAGACGCTTCTTGGACGATGCGGTCGATGATGGCAGCGGCCTGTTCCGGGTGTCGGGCCAGCCATGTGCCGAGGTGCTCCCGTACGGCCTGCTCGACGCAGTCGTGCACGGTGGCGCCGCCGAGTCTGCCGCGGGTGGCGCCCTCGTATTCGGGGCTGTCCAGTTTTACCGAGACCACCGCTGTCACGCCCCTACTGACTTGGTCGGTGGTCAGGTCGGGATCCGCTGTCGTCAGCAGCCCTCGCTGACGCGCATGTGTATTGACGGCAGCTGTCACCCCTGTGCGGAATCCGTCCGCGTGCGTGCCGCCCTCAGGGGTGGGCACACTGTTGGCGAAGGAACGGACCCCTTCCTCGCGCCGGCCGCACCAGTTCAGGGCCACCTCCACAGTTCCCGCCATCCGCGCGTCGTCCCGATCGAAGGCGATGATGTCCGGGGTAACGTGCGCCCCGGTTTCGGCGTCGAGGAAGGCGACGAAATCCCTTGGTCCGTCGGGGTACTGGAATTGCACTGAACGGACTCCGCCCGGTGGGCGTTCGTCGGTCAGTGAGATGCTCAGGCCCCGGTTCAACAGGGCCACTTCCCGGAAGCGCTTGGCCAGCACGCCGAACGAGTAATCGGTCGTGTCGAAGATGCCGGCATCGGGCCAGAAGGCGATGGAGGTCCCACCGCCGGTCGCCGGTCCCGTGGCTGCGGGCGGGGCGACGGCGGCGCCGTGTTTGTACTCCTGGACCCAGAGCGTATGCCCGCGCCGTACCTCGGCCATGAGGCGGCTCGACAGGGCATTGGTGACACATGGGCCCATGCCGTAGACACTCCAGCTCGCGGTGTGGCGGTTGCCGGGCCCGGCCCCGGGGTGCGTGCGGGTCAGGAGGGTTTCGAGGCAAGCGCTGCTGGTGTCTCCGGCCGCTTCGACGGGGACGCCTGGACCGTCGTCGGTGACACGGACGCCGCCGTCGTGTGTGAGGGTGACGTCGACACAGCCGCCTCCGCAGGCCAGTACGTCGTTCACCGACCGACCGATGACTTCGAACAACAGCTGGTGCAGGCCGCGTATGCCGGTCGAGCCGACGTACATCCCAGGCCTCTTCCGAATGGCTTCACGTCCCTCCAGGACAGTGATGTTCGTGGCGTCGTATCCGCCGGCTGTCCCACTCACGGAGTCCCCCTCCTCTGGTGCCCGGCAGGACTCTCCACGCTACGCGAATCTTTGAGAATGGCCAGGTCAGAGGCAGTTTGCTGAGGGTTGGGGTGGGCACGTGCGAGCCCGCCCCCCAGCGGTTGACCGAGACGTCGCGGACAGCCTCCCCAATGCGCCAGGGGACCCGTCGAGGCTGCGGACGACCCCGCTCAGGGCCGAGCGGAGGCCTCCAATTCCTGGTCGTCCAGCCACAATCGACACGGCCTCGCTGAGGCTTCGACACGGCGCGTGCAGGCGCCCGAAGTCGGCTGGCCGGCAGGCGAACGGGAAGATGCCGTCATGCGCTTTCCTCGTTCCTCGGACCCCGAGCTCCTCGACGTCATCGATCGCTACGTCAATCCCACGACCAACGGCATCGGGCGCTACCTCCATCTGCTCCACGGCAACTTCCTGCACGACGACGAGAGCGAACGCGCACCCTTCCTGCAGTCCCTGCGTTCGGCCGCCGAGGCGATCACCGACGAGGAACTCGAGATCCTCCTGGAGAGCGAGTGGCGCTCCCGCCTCACGGCTGCCTGGCTGATCGGCGTGGGCCGCCGTGAGTACTTCCGAGATGTGCTCGGGGACATGCTTCTGGCCAGCCAGTTGTGCTTCTCCGGTCAGGGCTGTTGCTTCGCTCTCGCACGCTTCTGCGCGGAGGAAGACGCCCTGTACCTGGCCGCCTACCTGGAACGCTATCTGCAGCGGCCTGACTGTCAGTACGACCAGCACTGGGCCATCAGCGCGCTCCTCCACATCGACAGCCGGGCCGGAACCGAATACGCCACCCGCTTCCTCACCTCAGGGGGCATGTGGCAACAGTGGAACGAAGCCCAGTTCAAGCCCTCGGTGCCGAGCCGGTTCATCGATGAGCTGTGCGCATGGGCGGACTCGCCCAACTGAAGGCGCGCTGTGCGGCTTCCTCCGCCCGACCACCCGGCTGTTCCCAGCCTCGGTCCGTCGACACAGTCAACTGCGCTGCTAGCGTGACCAGTTGATTAAGGGGTGAAACCTGCAATGGTATCGAATACGTTTCATATCGGTGGGGACCTGGGCGTACGACGGCTCGGGTTCGGGGCCATGCACCTGCCGACCGAGCCCGCTTCGGACCGGGACATGTCCGTCGCGGTAGCCCGGCGGGCCGTAGAACTCGGCGTCACCCTGATGGATACCGCGCACATGTACGGCGGGGGAGCGAATGAGGAGCTGCTCGCTGAGGCTCTGCATCCCTACCCGGAGGGGCTGCTCATCACCACGAAGGTCGGCGTGACCCGGTCGCCCGAGTCGGGCGAGTGGGGGCTGGACGGCCGACCGGCCGCTTTGCGCGCGCAGGTCGAACAGGGCCTGCGCCGACTGCGCGTCGAGCGGATCGAGCTGCTGCAACTGCACCGCATCGATCCCGAAACACCACTCGTCGACCAGCTCGGCACGCTGCGGGAGCTGCAGACCGAAGGGAAGATCGGGCGGATCGGCCTGTCCGAGGTCACCACCGCCGAACTCGGCCGGGCTCGGGAGATCATCGACGTCTCGAGCGTCCAGAACCGCTACAACCTGCTCGACCGGGAGCACGAGCCCGTGCTCGCCGCCTGTGAGGCCGCGGGGATCGCCTTTCTGCCCTGGCGGCCCGTCGCGTGGGGAGCGTCGGGGGAGAGGGCCGAAATCGCTGCAGTAGCAGCCGAGACCGGCGGCACCCCCACGCAAGTCGCCCTGGCCTGGCTTCTCGGCCACTCGCCGGTCATCCTTCCGATCCCGGGTACCTCGCGGATCGGCCACCTGGAGGAGAACCTTGCCTCGGCAGACCTCAATCTGACGGCAGCTCAACGGGACCGCCTCAACCGGCTGTCCGAGAAGCCCGGTCAGGCCGCTCGGTCTTGAGCGTCCGGTCCACGGGCACCCCGAGCTGCCCGTTGCGTCGCCGGGACAGCTCAGCAGCCGCAGCCCTGCCTGGCTGATCCGCCGCCAGTCGCGTCGCGTGCGCACGGCAAGCCGCCACGTTCCGGGAGAGGTTGCTGCCGCTACCCGCAACCCCGGACTGATGGGTCACAGGGATCCGCGCCCCGCCTTCCCGTTTACTTGCCCCACCAGGTATCTTGCATCGCATGGAACCAGGTGATTCGGCCAGGCAGGCCCGGGCGGCCGCCCAGCTGCGCAAGGGTGTCCTGGAGTACTGCGTACTCGCTCTGATGCGGGACCGCCCCCGCTACGGCGTGGAACTCCTTCATGCCCTGCAGGACTCCGGTGCCCTGGCCACCAGCCAGGGGACGGTCTATCCGCTGCTCTCCCGGCTCCGCCGCGACGATCTGGTCACCACCACCTGGCAGGAGTCCGCATCCGGACCACCCCGCCGCTACTACGCGCTCACCGACAGCGGCCGGGCCGCACTCGACGAGTTCACCCGCGTCTGGCCCGGCTTCCGCGACGCCGTCGACGCCTTCCTGACCACCCCGCACCCCTCCACCGGAGACTCCGAATGAAGACCTCTGCCGACCCCGTACGCGACTACCTCTCCGCCGTCGAGCGCGAAGCCTCCGCGCTCCCTGCCGACCGTCGCCAGGAACTCCTCGCCGACCTTGCCGAGCACATCGAGGTGACGCGCGTCGAACGCCCCGACACCCCCATCGGCGAGGTCCTGGCGGAGCTGGGAGACCCCCGCACGATCGCGGCGACGGCGCTGGCCGAGGCGGGTAGTGGGGCCGCCGCGGCGTCGGACCGGGGCGGCGTCGGTACACCCGCCCGGCGTGGCAAGGTGCACCCCCTGGTCCCGCTCCTGATGCTCACCCTTTCGCTGCCCTTCATGATGGTCTTCCCCGACCTCCCCGGGCCGGTGTTCGGCGTGCTGTTCCGCATCGCCGGCGCGGTACTTCTCTGTACCTCAGTGCACTGGACCGCCGTCCAGAAGACCACCGGCGTACTGCTCGCCGCCGTCGTGCCGAGTGCCCTCATAGTCACCTGGAACCTGTCCAACGGTGGTCCCTCGGGCGACGGCCCGGCCCTCCTGGCCAACCTGGTGATGGTCGTTCTGCTGGCCGGCACGGCAGCATGGCTCTGGCGGGTCCGCCGCGCCTGAGGCGTTGTCTCCGGTCCGACGGCTTGTCATGAGTCGTCGGAGAACGATCGGTGCCCGCAGCGGGACGGGAGCCCCTCTCCTTCTGCGGCACTTTCCTGCCGTAGGCCTTGATGACCTGCGACGACGGACCGTCACTAGTTCCAGGACTGCACGCTGTTGAAGGGCCATCTTCTTGACACTGGAGTGGGGCTGGGCGGCCCCGCTCGACAGAACCGTCAGTCGTTCGGTGTGCCGACTTTTCCACTTCTCCGCAAGCGGGGCCCAGTAGTCGATTCCGGCCGGTCCTGCCCCGGGCACTATGATCCGGGCGTGGCGATCACGTATGAGTGGCGGGGCGATTTCGATGACTCGTCGCTCGACGAGTTGCACGCCGAGGGCTTCGCCTCCCCGGTTACTCAGACCGACTGGCGAGCACGACTGGAGCGCCACAGCCTCGGCTGGGTCTGCGCGTGGGAAGACGGCTCTCTGATCGGATTCGTCAACGTTGCCTGGGACGGCGGAGCACACGCCTTCATCCTGGACACGGTGGTCGCCCGGCACCTTCGGTCGAGAGGGGTCGGCGCCGCGCTTGTCGCAGCTGCGGCCAAGGAGGCCCGGGCCGCGGAATGTAAGTGGCTTCACGTCGACTTCGAGGAACATCTGCGTTCGTTCTATTTGGATGCCTGTGGCTTCCGGGGGACTTCCGCCGGGCTGATCGCTCTCTGACACCGGCTCGGCCCTCGGCCTGGTGCACCTCGCCGCAGGCCATCCGCACCCTTGGCGCATACGCCCACTGTCACGCTTCCGTCAGCTTGGCCAGTGCCCCGACCTGCTACCGGCGCCTCAATCGATCAGGACATCCTCTCAGTGTTGCGCACTGATCGCTGCGTCGCTCCATAAGCGATACGATACGTCTCGTCTAGTGTTCGACTCGCCTTGGAGGAGCACCATGGAACGCTTCGTCGACGCAGCACCCGGTGTACGCCTGTGGACGGAAGACCGGGGTGCCACCGACGCGCCTCCGATGCTGCTGATCATGGGAGCGCAAGCATCCGGCCTGGGCTGGCCGGACGAACTGGTGGACCAGCTCACCTCCCGCCATCGCGTGATCCGCTACGACCACCGCGACACCGGTCGCTCCACTTGGGCTTTCGACCAACAGCCCTATCCCCTCGGCCAACTTGCGGAAGACGCTCTCACGGTGCTGGACGGCCTCGACGTCGAACGCGCCCACATCGTGGGTATGTCACTTGGCGGCATGCTCGCCCAACTCCTCATCGCCGACCATCCCGACCGGTTGCTCAGCGCGACGCTGATCGGCACGAGCGCGCTCAGCACCGTCCCGTACACCCAGCCGGACGGAACCCGGATCCCGCCCGAGGAACTCCCCGGTATCGCACCCCGCCTGCTTGAGATGTGGTCCCGTCCCGTTGTGGATCTCGGCCTGGAAGCGGAGTTGGAACGGCGGGTCGAGCACTGGCGGATCCTGGGCGGCACTCAGCTTCCCTTCGACGCCGAATACGCCCGCGCCCTGGAGCGAAAGGTCATCGAGCACACCGGGCACTACGCCGCCAGCACCGCGCATGCCCGCGCCGACGCGTCCGACCTGGACCGCACCGAGCAACTGGCACTGGCCACAGTGCCCACCCTCGTCATCTCCGCTCCCGCCGAACCGGTCTCCCCGCCGCCCCATCCCCACCACCTCGCCCAGGCGATTCAAGGCGCACGCATCATCGAGATCCCCGGCATGGGGCACGCACTCCCACCTGAGGTGCACACGCCGCTCGTCGCCGCGATCCTGGACCACAGCACCAGACACTGATGCGAAACCGGGTCGGAAGGTGGCGGGGACCACGGCTCCCCGATCCGACTGAGACGACCTCTCAGCCGCCGGTCGTGCCGTCGAGCATTTCGCGCAGGATGTCCAGGTGGCCGTTGTGACGGGCTGTCTCTTCGGTGAGGTGGAGGAGGATCCAGCGAAGGTCGACGTGGAGGCCCTTGCGGACGGCTCGCTCGGCCTTGGTGGCCAAGTCGTTCCCGGCGACCAGTTCGCGATAGCGGGCGCTCTGTTCGGCGTACTCGTCGAGCAACTGCGTGAGCGGGAACTCGACGGCGATGCGCATCTCGCGGTCGGGGTCCTCCTCGGTCCAGGGACCCCGGTCTTCTTCGCCGAGGAAGACCACCTGGAACCAGTAGTACTCGACCCAGCGGAGATGGTTGACCACTCCGCTCATGGTCATCAGCGGTGAGCCCGGCAGGAGCGCCTTATGGGCGTTCTCCGCAGAGACGCCGGCGCACTTGGCGCGGGCGGTGTCACGTGTGTAGTCGAGGAACGTGGTGAGCTGGGTGCGCTCGTCCCACGCAGGCGGTGTGTCGTCGATTCTGGTCATCGCGCGAAGCGTCCCCGATCACCACGACCGATGTCGAGGCATTTATCGACGGGCCCACCTGTTCCACCTGCTCCAGGTCCCGCGGGTCGCCAAGGGATTCGGCGCCGATGGGCTGCCGGGCATGATCCGCCGGACAGAACCTAGTCGCTGAGAATCCGCTCCCACAGCAGCCCGTCCCGCCAGCTCCCATCGAGAAAGATCGAGGAGTGCGCGACGCCGTACGGAGTGAAGCCGTTGCGGCGCAGTACCCGCTGCGACGGCAGGTTCTCCAGGTTGGTGGACGCCTCGGCGCGGTGCAACCCGAGTTCGTCCGTCATCACCCGGAGTGCAAGACCGACGGCGTGCCCGGCGTGCCCTTGATTCTGGGCGGTGCTGGCGATCCAGTAGCCGACGGAGCCACGGCGCAGGTGCGGCTGCGGGAGGATGCCTCCGACGGTGACCTGCCCGATCACCTGGTCGTCGGCGAGCACCACACCCGGCCAGACCGTACCGGCCCGGTATCCGGCCAGCAGGCTGTCGATGCGCGCCGCCTGGCCCTCCGGGGTGAAGAAGTCGGCCGATTGGGCCGGTTCCCACGGCCGGAAGGCCTCGACGTCCCGCACCCTGTGCGCAGCTATCGGAGCGGCGTCCGCGGGCTCGATCAGACGGATCCTGGTGCTGCTGCCCATGGGCTGATTTCCCTTGTCGTGGTACGTCGGATGAGTCGATCAGCCTATGCGAGGCTGTCCGTGCCGCCGCACCCTACGCCCGCTGGGTGATCGAGCGGACCTTCGCCTTGAGCCGGCCCTGGGGCAGTAGATCCGTCATCACAGCAAGCGGCAGCGACGGGTTGGCCGCCGCCGCTTCGGCCACCCGGCCGTTCGGATCGGTGAGCAGCTCTGCGACGACCGGCGGCGGGAGCGCCGGATGACCGGCGGCCATGGGCCGTGCCTGAGGGTCCGCCAAGCAGGCGAGCAGCGCCGGGGCCGTCGCGTTGGGGTGCCGGGCGATCTCGCGGAACGCTTTCTGTACCGGTGGTTCATGGCGGGTCAGGTACTCCAGCAGTGCCGGAGTCGCGTCCGGGTTGGCCGCCACCTTGGCGATGACCCTGACTCCGTGCCGGTCGGCCATGGCGCGCAGCTGCGATTCGTGGAGGCCGGGGTGCGGAGCGACGGACTTGACCACCTTCGCGTCGGGGTCGGTGGCCAGCGCGTCGCGGATCTCGGCGGGCAGATCCCGTCGTTGGGCCACGAGCATCCGCGCGGCCGGGTTCGGTGACTGAGCCAGCTCCCTGACCTCGGAGGGGGAGGCTGACGCGATCCGCGGCAGCAGGGTGGAGCCGACCGTGGTCATGCCGGCCAGTCGGGTCAGCACGTCGAGCGGCACATGTGGGTTGTGCGCGAGCTGTCGCCGCACGTCGTGGTCACCGTCGTCGGCCAGTACGCGGATCACGGCGTCGTCGATCGAGGGATTTGCGGCGAGGTCGGCGCGTACACCGGGAGCGGGATCTACGGCGATCCGAGCGCACACCTCGGGGGGAAGGTCGGGGCGGGCGGCGAGCGCCCAGCGCAGCAGAATCGACGGATGGTCGGCGAAGCCGACGACGGCTTCCACGGGTGTGGCCGGGTTCTGCAGAGCCGCATGCAGCAAGTCGTGCACGGTGGACTCGTGGGAGCCGTCGCAGGAGGCGCCCGGCAGCAGATCGCAGTCCAGCCGTGAGCAGTGCGGATCGTGCACGAACGGCGGGTCTTCGCGGTCGCAGACCAGGCACCGCTGCGCGGGAGGCAGCCCTTCGCCGCTGATGAGCGCCGCCAGTACGGTCGGGGGCGTCGCCTCATTGGCCGCCACAGCGCGGCGGACCTGAGCATGCGGATGCTCCGCAAGCCTGGCGGCCACATCAGGCGTGGTCCACAACGCGAACTCCGTGACCACGCGCACGTCCGGGTCCGTGGCGAGCATCTCCACCACATCGGGCGGGAGGCCGGGGCAGGCGGCCAGCTTCTCCCGGTGCTCGACGACGGGATCGGCCGCAAGGAGGCGAGCCCACTCCGGGTTGCCGACACCTTCTTCGAGCAGGGCGAGCGCGGCGCGAGGCTGTGTCGCGGGATCAACGTCGGCGGCGGTCAACCGGCCCTGGTACGCAAGTCGAAGAGCACTCTCTTCGACGCGCGAGGCCAACGCAACCGCCTGCGCACGGCTGAGGTCCGCGCGACCGGCGAGGTCCACGGCGATGTCGGCGTCCGCGACCGCTATCAGCCGGTCGACCAGCTCGGACGGCAGAGCCGCATTGGCGGCAAGTCCGCACAGCACATGGTTCACAGAGGGCATCATGCCTGGACCTCGACCGGATGCCTTGTGGATTTCGAGGTGCCGACAGGTGGACAGCGGCTCTCGGTGACGGTCACCGACCACCTCGTAGGAGGTCACGGTCCGCCGCGGTCGTGGCGCCGGCTGGGAAGAAAGGGAAAATGATTTGAAAGACCGCCTGCGCTGACGACAACATCCGCCCATGACTACGACCACCGCCGCCATGCTTCTGACCTCCACCGCCCGATCGGTGCGAGTCCAGCAGCAGCCGGGCCGCCTGCGAAGGCCTACGTTCCCGCACTCGTGAGCGCCGTTCTGGTCGCGGGGCTTCTCGCCGGCTATGGCATCGCCATGCCGGTGGGAGCGGTCGGGACCTACCTGGTGGCCCTGACAGCGCGGACGTCTCCCAAGGTCGGTGCGTGCGCCGCTCTGGGGGTCGCGACCGCTGACGGCCTCTATGCGTTGATCGCGGTGGTCGGGGGCTCCACGATCACTCCCCTCATCGAGCCGGTCATGCTTCCCCTGCGGTGGGCCTCCGCCTCGGTCCTCATCGTGCTGGCCCTCTGGGGCGGCGCCACAGGCATCCGCCAGTTCCGCAGACGGCACGCGGCGGCCCGGACGGATACGGCGCCCCTCACTCCTGCGCGGGCGTATGCGGCGTTGCTGGCGATCACGATGATGAACCCCATGACCGTGATCTACTTCGCGGCACTCGTGCTCGGCAGCGATATCGCAGTGGCTGCCCACCCCCTGGAACAGGCAGCATTCGTCCTTGCCGCATGCGCGGCCTCCACCAGCTGGCAGTTGTTGCTCGTCGGCGGCGGAGCACTGCTGGGCCGAACGCTGACCGGCAGCCGTGGGCGGCTCATCACCACCTTGGTCTCCAGCAGCCTGATCACCGCACTCGCCGCTCACCTCGTCGTCTCGGCGTCCTGAGACAACTCGACGGCTGGAGACAACTCGACGGCTGAGAACACCACTCGGTGCCGTGCCGCAGGGCTTCCCCGGCGAGGAAATCAGTCGCACGCCGTACGGCGGGCCGCGAGCTTCCGCCTGAGCGCGGTGGGATACGGGACGGGACGACGAGGGGAGCCGGGCATGGCGATCGAGGGCGCGCGGACCGACCGTTTGGGCGTACTGCTCGATCAGTTCGACCAGGCCAGGGAGATGGCCCACGTGAGGCTTACGGGCCTCGGCGACGAGGAGTACCTGTGGGAACCCGTGCCCGGTTGCTGGTCGGTCCGGCGCCGGGGCGAGGCGGCCACGCCCCGGGCGTACGGGCCGGGCGAGTGGGTGCTCGACCAAGGTGCACCCGACATCCCGGCGAGCGAGTACGCGGAGGTGGCCCGGCAGGCCGCCGGCGGCATGACCGTCGCCAAGATCGCCGAAGACTGGAGCGTGAGCACCGAGCGGGTCGAGCAGGTCCTCGCCCACACCGGTACGCCGGAGCCCGACGCGACGCCGGTCACCACCATCGCGTGGCGGCTGGCGCACCTGCACTCCTGCTTCGCGGGCGGCTGGGAATGGACCTTCGGGGAACGCCGGCAGGACCCGAAACTGCTCGTCGACTTCACCCCCTCCGCAGCCCTGGCCCTCGAGCGGTTCTGGGCGCTGATCGACCGCTGGCGCGACAGCGTCGCCACCCTCACCGACGAGCAGCTCGACACGGTCGGTCTGTCGCAGTACCCGTACGGCTCCGATCCCGACGATCCGTTCATCGCCGTGCTGTCGGGTGCCAACCTCGAATTCGTCCACCACATGGCCGAGATCGCGTTGCTCCGCGACCTGTGGCGGGCCCGCCCCACGTCCCCCGGGTAGGCCGGGCACGCCGCGGAGGTGTGGGGACACGTCCCCCCCGCCCCGCACGGCAGAACAGATCGTCCCTCTATCCGACCTTGTCCGGTGACGCATCACCCCGTGTCGTGGCCACGTCGTCGGCAGCCAGGGAGTGGATGCGCGGTATGGGCGACGAGAGCAGCCAGAGCAGCGACAGTGCTCCGCCCGCGGCCCCCACGAGCAGTGCCGCCCGCAGGCCGAAGGCGGTGGCGAGCAGGCCGCCGACGAGGGCTCCGACAGGGCGTATGCCGTAGTTGAGCGTGCTGTACGCGCCCGCCACGCGGCTGCGCATGCCATCGGGGATCACGCTGGTCTGCAGGGAGTTGAGATTGACGTCGAAGAGCATGACGCCGACTCCGGAGAGGAACTCCGCCGCGGCCAGCGCCCCGGCACGCGCCCAGAGCGGGCCGCCCGCGCACGCTGCGATGGCGATCGGCGCCGGGAACAGCACGGCTCCCACAACGATGCTGCGGCCCACACCGATACGTTGCGAGACCCTCGGGGCGATGACGGCACCGAGGAGAGCGCCGGTCGAGCCGATGCCCAGCGCCAGGCCGATGACTCCGGCGGACAGTCCCAGCACCCGGCTGGCGAACAGCACCATCAGCCCGCTGCCCGCGACGAAGGTGAAGAAGTTGACGGTCGCCGCGCAGCAGAGCCCCGCACGCAGTACCGGGTGCCGCCCCACGAAGGCCATCCCCTCCCGGGCACGCCGGAGCAGGGGAGGAACCGCGTTCTCCTCGGTGGCGGCGAGGTGTTCACCGAGAGGGATCCTCCCGATCAGGAACGCGGACACCAGATACGACAGCGCATCGAGGACGACAGCGACCGGAGCGGTCAACGCCTGCACGAGACCGCCGCCGACCGCCGGCCCGACCACGTACGACACCGACCGGCTGGTACTGAGCTTGCTGTTGGCCTCGACGTAGGAGGAGCGAGGTACCAGCGACACGAAGAAGGGCGGATAGGCGGTGCTGAACAACACGGCCGCCGCGCCGGTCAGCAGCGCCACGGCATACAGCTGACCAAGACTCACCGTATCGAGCAGGTACGCGACGGGCAGGCTGAGCAGCACCGCACCGCGCACCAGATCGGCCAGAACCATCAGGCGCCGCTTGTGGACGCGTCGGTCGACCCAGGCCCCCAGGAAGATCCCGAGAAGGTTCGGCGTCCAGATCAGCGCGGTCAGCCACGCCACCTGGTTGGCCGAGGCACTCAGCACGGTCACGGCGATCAGTGGCAGGGCCAGTTCGGTGATCCGGTCACCGAACTCCGATATCGACTGTCCCGCCCAGAACCGGCGGAAGCGCGGGTTGCGCCACAGGGATATCGGGGCGTCCGTCGTCGGGGCGCTCACAGGGGACCGTCCGTCTGCCCCTCGTCCTGTTCCGGCAATGCGTAACGCATCAGCCGTACGCCACGGCTTCCCGCCGGACGCTCGGCAGGGTCGCGTGTCACGTAAGGCGCTAGCACCCGCTCGATCCCGTCCTGAATCGCCGCGAGTTCCTCCGCCGAAACGACCACACGGGTGTTGGCCAGTCCACCCGCCCTCTGCCACGCGGGCTCCAGGCCGGGCTCGACCTCGGCCAGCCACCTGTCCGGCAGATTCCCGTAGCGCACGAACATCTCCCGGGACAGGACCTGCGCGGCCGACCTGCCCTCCTCGTCCTCCGGCGCCTCGAACCGGAAGCCACGGGCCGCCGCCTCCCACCGCCGTTGCCGGCGATCCGCCCCGGCCTCGGCATCACGGACCAGTCCAAAACCCGCCAGGTGCCGCAGATGCCAGCTGGTCACCGAGGGAGTGGCTCCCACCTCGGGTGCGAGTTGCGTGGCTGTCGCCGGCCCGTGCCGTAGGAGGCGGTCGAGGATCGCCAGCCTCACGGGATGCGCCAACGCCCGCATCGCCTGCGGATCGGTGATCTCGATATCGCCCAGCCGGTTCCTGGAGTCCATGACGTGAGAGTCTCCTCTCACATTATGTGAGAGTCAACTCTCACAACCACCCGTGCCCAGGCGGACCAAAGGGCCTGGTTCCCTTAGGGCCCGTTTCCCGAAAGACAGAACACGGGCTTACGGTGCCGCCGCGAAAGCGTCGACGCCCGTGAGGTCGGCCGACAGCGCCCACAGGCGTGCGGCCTGCTCGGGGTCGGTCGCGTGTGCGTGTACGCCGCCCTCCGAACCGTCGCCGGCCGGCTCGGCCACGTCGCAGTCCTCGCAGTACACGCCGCCCAGGCCCGCCAGTTGGGGGGAGGTCGCCGCCCACACCTGCGTCGCCGCGCCCTGCTGGGGCGTCTTGAAGGTGGGATCGGCCAGGTTGCCGTCCTCGTCGATCCAGCCCGCGTCGACCATCTCCGACTTCGCGAGGTGGCGCTGCAGCGGGGTGAGGATGCTGCCCGGATGCAGAGCGAACGCCCTGACTCCGGAGTCGCGGCCGAGCGCATCGAGGTGCACGGCGAACAGGACGTTCGCCGCCTTCGCCTGCCCGTACGCCTGCCACCTGTCGTAGCCGTGCTCGAACTGCACGTCGTCCCAGCGCACGCCGGTGATGCCGTGGGCGCCGGAGGACACGGCGATGACGCGCGCGCCACCGCGGACGATCGCCGGCCAGAGATGGTTGATCAGCGCGAAGTGCCCGAGGTGGTTGGTGGCGAACTGCGCCTCCCACCCCGGGCCGACACGCGTCTCGGGGCAGGCCATGACCCCGGCGTTGTTGATCACGATGTCGACCTCGCGGCCGGAGGCCAGGAACCGCTCGGCGAAACCACGGACGCTTTCGAGGTCGGACAGGTCGAGATCGTCGGTCTCGACACCGTCGATGCCCTCGACCGCCTCCTGTGCGGCCGCCCGCCGCCGCGCGGGGACGATGACGCGGGCTCCGGCACCCGCCAGGGCGCGGGTCGTCTCCAGGCCGAGCCCCGAGTAGCCACCGGTGACGATCGCAGTGCTGCCGGACAGGTCGATCCCGCTCAGTACGTCGTCCGCGGTGCTCCGGGCGCCGAAGCCCGATCCGATCTTGTGCTGAGGTGTCGTCATGCCCGAGACGCTAAATGCTGGAGAGCACTCCAAGTCAAGGGCCGGTGACGATCAGCCACGTCGAGCGGACCCAGGAACCATCTATTCCGCAAGCTCGCCGAGCAGATCCCAGGTGCGGCGGCGGTCGGTGTCCCCAGCGATGTCCGTCCCCGAGAACACCACCTCCGTGGCCCCGGCGTCCCGGTAGCGCCGCACCTCGTCGGCGACGGCGCGCTCGTCGCCGATCACCGCCACGTCGACAGCCCGTTTGCCGCCGGAGAGTTCGACGGCCCGCGCATAGGACGGGAACTGCTCGTAGAACGCGAGCTGTTCGGATGCCTTCGCCCGTACGGCGTCGGCATCGTCGGTGACCACGCCGTACACCAGAGCCACAATTCTGGGCGCGGGGCGGCCCGCGGCCTCCGCCGCCGCCGTCACGGCCGGCACGATGTGCTCGGACAGGGCGCGAGGCCCGGCGAGGTACGGAAGGATCCCGTCCGCCAACTCGCCACTGACGCGCAGCGCCTGAGGTCCCATCGCGGCAACCAGGATCGGCACTCCGCCTTCGGCTCCCGGAACGCGTGCCGGGAACGGTGTGGTGGCGGTGAGCAGTTCGCCGTGGAAGTCGGCGGTGCCGGTCTCGGTCAACTGCCGCAGAGCGGTGAGGAACTCCCGCAGTCGGGCGATGGGCCGTTCGTAGGGAATGCCGAAACCCGCCTCGGTCAGAAGCTTGGTCCCGAGCGCCAGCCCGAGGTGATAGCGGCCGTGGGTCGCCGCCTGCGCGGTCTGGGCCTGGCTGGAGACGAGCAACGGATGGCGGCCGAAGACGGGGATCGCGGACGTGCCCACCTGGAGGTCCGGTACTTCACGCCCGACGATCGCCGCGAGCTGCGGGGAATCGGCGCCGAAGGTCTGCCCGAACCATGCGGAGCGGAGCCCCGCGGCCGCCGCCTCCGCGGCAAGCCGCACGGTGGCATCGATCTGGTTGTCGGGGCCGGATGCTTGGAGTGCTACTCCTACAGTCATGTCAGTTCGAACCGGATGCCGCCGGACACGCATTCCGGTTCCTGTGTGACAACTTCTTGTCCGCTGTGTGTACGCGATCTCCGTGGCCGGCCGGTGCTACCGCAAGGTGCCGCTCGCCGGCGCTGTCACACGGAGGCGGGCGCCGCGGGTCCGGTCCGAGGACGGGCCCGTCTCGATCGCGAACTCTCCCGGCTCCACCGCACGTTCCCACGACCGGGTGACGGAGGCCAGGGTCCGTTCCTCCACCAGGAAGGAGACCTCCGCACGCTCCCCGGGCTCCAGCGCGACCCGGGCGAAGCCGCGCAGCTCCCTCACACGCGGCCACGACGTTCCGCCGACCACTCGGCGTACGTACAGCTGCACCGTCTCCCGCGTGGACCGGTCGCCCGTGTTGTGGACCTCGACCGTGCACAGGAGCGGCGCCGCGGTCCCGGGACGTGCGTCCCCCGCGAACTCCGCCACGGCGACGGACGTGCGGGACAGCCGCGGTTCGCCGTACTCGACCGACGCATAGGACAGGCCGTGGCCGAACGCGTGGCGCGCCAGGGCGGGCTGGTCGACATAGCCGCGGTAGCCGTGGTCCTTGCCGTTGTAGAACACGGGCAGCTGCGCAGCCGACCGTGGCACCGAGACGGGCAGCCGGCCCACGGGTTCCGCCGCACCGAACAGCACGTCCGCCACCGCGCGCCCGCCCCACGGGCCGGGGTACCAGGCGCTCAGCACCGCCCCGGCCCGGTCGGAGAGATCCGGCAGCGCATGGGGGCGGCCCTGGACCAGTACCACGACGACAGGAGTCCCTGTCGCCGCGACCGCGTCGAGCAGGGCCGACTGGCCCGCCGGAAGCCCGAGTTCGGCCAGGTCCACTCCCTCCCCGCAGGTCATCTCCACGGGGTTGCCGGAGGTGACGACCGCCGCTCCGTTGGCGTCGAAGTGCGTGCCCGACGCCCGCGCGCTCGAACCGCCGAGCACCACCACGGCCACATCGGCCCCGGCGGCGAGAGCGACCGCCTCGGGTACGGCCGACAGGTCACCGCCGACGAGATCGCTGCCCCGGCCGTACGTGACGTCCGTGCCGGCCGGTGCCGCGGCCCTGAGACCGTCGAGGACGCTGATGCCCGTGCCCGGCCGCTGGGGCGCGGTGTAGTCGCCGATCTGCTGCGGTACGGAGTCGGCGTTGGGGCCGATGACCGCGATCCGTCGGACGTGGCCGGTGAGCGGGAGCACCTCGCCGTCGTGCGCGAGCAGCGTGACGGATTCCCGGGCGATGCGCTCGCTCAGCAGCTCCGGCCCCGGAGCCGGCGTGCGCTCCCCGGTGTACGGGCGTTCGAAGAGGCCGAGCCGGAACTTGAGCGCGAGGACCCTCCCGACGGCGATGTCGAGAGTACCTTCATCGACAAAGCCACCCCGCACGGCCTGCTCCAGCCGGGGGAAGCAGTCGTCCCACAGACTCAGGTCGGTACCCGCCTCCAGTGCCAGCGCGCCGGCCGCCACCGGGTCCCCGGCCAGCCGCACCAGGCGGTCGAGCGCGAGCCCGTCGGCCATCACCAGACCGGTGAACCCCCACCGTTCGCGCAGGATCCCGGTCAGCAAATCCCGGTTCGCCGCACACGGGATGCCGTCGAACTCGTTGTACGCCGCCATGACTCCCGCCGCCCCGGCGCGGACCCCGGCCAGAGCGGCCTCCAGATGGATCTCGTGCAACTCGCGGGCGCCCAGTTCGGTGGCCGCGCTGTTGCGCCCGCCGGCCGTGGCCCCCTGCCCGGCGAAATGCTTGAGCACGACAGCGGCCCGGTCCGGCCCGAACCGGGCTTCCGGCGGTCCCTGAACACCCCGCACCAGGGCTTCGGTGAACCGCGCCGCCAGGTACGGGTCCTCGCCGAAGCACTCCTCGGCGCGACCCCAGCGCGGATCCCGCACCAGGTCGAGCGCGGACACCAGCGCCACATGCCCGCCGCGCGACCGGAGTTGCGCGGCGGCAAGGGCGGCGGCCTCCTCGTACAGCTCAGGATTCCAGGTGGCACCGACCGCGAGGTTGACCGGCAGCAGGGTTCCGTCCAGCGCCTGGAGGCCGTGCGGCATCTCCTCGACCAGCAGGACAGGAATACCCAGCCGGGTGTTCTCCACGACGTGCCGCTGCACGGTGTCGGAGACCCGTGCACCGTCCGCCGCACCGATGCCCGTGGCCGCCGTGACACCCGACCAGGGGTCGGCCCGCTGCAACCCGTAGAGCGCACCCATCCCGCCGTGGGCGGCCACCTCCGTACGGAACGCCTCGGTCAGCCGGTGGCCCGAGGACGTGCGTTCGTACGCGTCCCACCCGTACATCCGCTGATTGACCTGGCCCACCTTCTCGGTGAGTGTCATCCGGGCCAACAGGTCACGCACCCGGTCGGCGACGGGCGCCCCAGGGTCCCGGAAGAGCGGCTCGGACGACATCGGGTGGCTCACTTTCACGGAACTGGCGGGACGGTCAGGACAGTTGGGGGTCGGGTGGGTACGCCGGTCCGGCCGGTCAGCGCAGTTCGAGGACGCGTACCCCGTACGGGGCGATCACCACGTCCCGCACCGGCTCGCCGCCCGTCAGCTCGCGCAGCTCCCCGTCCGCGGACGGGCGCACGGTCAGCTCCTGCGCCGACTGGCTCACCAGCCACACGAAACGGGTACCGTCCTCGCGGACGAGGGTGTCGGCGGCGACGAACGGCGAATCGACCGTCACCGGCCTCGCCGCGCCCGCGAGTTCGGCGAGCGCGGCGTACAGCCGGTGCGTCTGCTCCGGATTGGCCCGTGCCGTGCGAGCGGCCATGTGCTCCAGCGGGTAGGTGGCCAGGACCGTACGTCCCTCTCCCGTCTCGTGGCACAGCAGCGCCGGGCGGCCGTGCGCGTCGGTGGCGACGACCCGCGCTCCGGCCGTGACGACCGGCAGGTACGCGCGGCTGTCCTCGTTGCCGGCGACCGGGAAGGTCAGGGTCTCGCCCGCCGCGATGGAACCGAAGTCCTCGGCGAACGTCATCTCCAGGACGTCGTCCTCGATCGGCTCCGCGACACCGTAGGAGAGCTGGAGCTCCACGCCGAACAGACCGTCCAGGTCGTGGAACCACGGACCGCGCGTCGCCGGGTGCTCGCCCGAGCAGAACGACAGGTAGACCGTGGCGCCCTCACGGGCACGACGCTCCAGATCCCGCCTCGTTCGAGTGGTCAACTGCCGCGTCGACGGCAGCAGATACAGCGCCGCGTCCTGCGGCAGCCCGTCCGCCTCCCGGGCGAACGCCACGGGCAGGTCGGCGCCGCGCGCGGCCACGTACCCCTGGTGCAGCGAAGTGAAGATGAGCGGCCGGTCGGCGGGCCGGCTGTAGGGGTAGCCGCGCTCCAGGAAGGCGGGCACGACCAGGGCGGTGTCAGCGTCCGTCCGACGGCAGCGGGGGAAGTCGACCTGCTTCAACACCTCGGCGAAATCGGCCAGTTCCCGCAGAGGCTCCTTCGGCCGGCCGGTGTGGTCGGTGATCCCGAAGTGCATCTCGAAGGGGTGGTGGTCGTACGGCGACTGCTCCCACAGCTCGTCGTAGTCCGTGTTGTTCCAGGCGATCCAGCCGGTGGCCCCGCCGAGCAGTGAGTTGTGCAGGGTCTGCCGGTAGAACACGCCCGCGTTCGCAGCCGAGACCGTGTCGGTCGAGAGCCCGAACTCCTCCAGCACGACCGGCTGTCCGGTCACGGCGGCGAGTTCGCACTCGAACGCGGCGCGGTAGTGCTGGCGCGGCCGGTCCGTGTCCGAGCGGTAGACGTGCGGCCCCACGAAGTCCACGTACTCGGCGGTGTCCCGCAGCGAGAAGCCGTTGTCGCGGCCCGTCACCTCGATGCCCCACGCGCCGTCCCCGAGCGAGACGGGCTGGGTGCCGCCCGCCGCGCGCACCGCGTCGCACATGAACTGCGCCCAGGCGGTGACGACATCACTGGACGGCGGGTCGACCTGGTAGATCCGGCCGTAGCCCGGCATCTCGTTGGTGATCAGCCAGCCGGTGACCGCGGGATGGTCCTTGAAGCGCCGGGTCATCTGGGAGACGAACCACGCCTGCCGCCCGACGAGCCACACGTCCTCGTACAGATCGCGGTTCCCACGCCAGGCAGGGTCCCAGTTCTCGCCCGACATGTGGCCGACGATGAAGGTGGGAACCGTCCCCATCCCGGCCTCGGTGTGCGCGTCCAGGAAGTCACGGAAGCGGTCGCACAGCTCCTCGTCGATCCGCCCGGGCTCCGGGTGGAAGTCGGGCCAGTAGAAGAAGGACCGGGTCATGTTCAGCCCGTGGTCCCGCAGGACGGCCAACTCCTCGCGGACCGTCTTCGGCTCGTAGTTCCGCCACATCAGCGGACCACCGGTGCGGGACCAGAAGTTGGCGCCGAGCCAAGGGAGAACGGCGGAGTCATGGGTGAGCTGGGCGCTGTGGCGTCGCATGGTCTGTCTCTGACCTCTTCGAAGTACGGGGGTGGGGCGGGTACGGCAGGCGGCGGCCCGTTCGGGCCGGGGCGGGGGAGCCACGGTGGGCCGCGTGGGGTACGGGGCGGCGAGCCCACGAGTCAGGGCGCGGACGGTGCGGGACCGGTGGACTCCCGTACGACCAGGGTCGGGCGTCCGTCCAGGACCGGCGGGGACACGTCCTCACCGCACCGGACGAGCAGCTCGCGGGCGGCGGCCGCACCGACCCGTTGCACCTGCTGGTCCACGGTCGTGAGCCGGGGGTGCAGCCAGCGGCCGAGCGGCAGGTTGTCGTACCCCACCACCGACACGTCCTCAGGCACCCGTAGCCCACCGCGCTGGGCCGTACCGATGCCGCAGACGGCCATGGAGTCGTTGGTGAACACCAACGCGGTCGGCCGGTCGGGGAGCGCGAGCAGTTCCTCGGTGACGGCGACGGCCGCCCGCTCCGTGAAATCGGTGTGCCGTACGGCGACGGGGCGCAGCCCCGCTTCGGCGAGGGCGCTCTCGAACGCGGCCCGGCGCAGCCCGGTGTGCACCAGCTCGGCCGGACCCGCGACGTACGCGAAACGCCGGTGGCCGAGCTCCAGCAGGTGCGCGACAGCCTCACGGACACCGGCGTCCTGCTGCCCGAGGCCGACGCCCGGCACCGGCGACGCCGGGTCCGGCGTACCCAGCAGGACGGCAGGCAGCCCGAGGCCCCGCAACAACTGGGGGCGCGGGTCGTCCGCCCGTGCGTCGGTCAGCACCGCACCGTCGATGCGGCCTTCCGCCACCAGCCGTTCGTACAGCGCGCTCTCCTGGGCCATGTCGGCGACCAGGTGGAGCAGCAGACCGTAGCCCCGGGGGGCCAGTTCCCCCTCCAGGCCGGTGATCAGCTCGCTGAAGTGCGGGTCGGCGCCGAGCACGTCCGTGGGACGGCGGACGACGAGCGCGATCGTACGGGTACGGGCCCGGCGCAGCGCGGACGCCGACGCGCTGGGCGACCAGCCCAGTTCGGCGGCCGCCTCCAGGACCCGGCGGCGCGTGGCATCCGAGATCCGGCCGGTGCCGTTGACGGCCTGGGACACCGCGGCCGTGGAGACGCCGGCCGCTGCGGCCACAGCCTTGATCGTGGGCCGGGCGGCTCCTTCGGATCCCGCGCGGGCACCGCGCGGGGGCCCGGGTGCCGTGCTCGTGGAATGTCCGGCGTCCTCGGGACGCTCCTCGGTACGTACCTTCACATCTTCACCGCCCCGCTGACGAGAGCCTGCTGCATGCGCTTCTGGAGCAGGGTGTACACCACCCAGACCGGGACCAGGGTCAGTACCGTGCCCGCGGTCAGGATGCCGTAGTCGGTGCCGGTCAGGGACTTCAGGGTGGGCAGGGCCACCTGAACGGTGCGCTGCTCGGGGTCCGGGCCGATGATGACGAGGGAGTACAGGTACTCGTTCCAGAAGGTCAGGAAGTTCAGCAGGAGGATGGTCGCGATCCCCGGCATGCACATCGGCGTGTACACGTGCCGCAGGACGGCGAAGGTGGACGCGCCGTCCAGGCGTGCCGCCTCCTCCATCTCGTGCGGGATCGTCCGCATGAACTGAACCAGGATCACGACGGAGAGCGGCATCGCCGTGGCCGGCAGGAACAGCACCATGAAGGCGCGGGTATGGAACAGTCCGGTCGCCGCGGCGAGCAGGAACGTGGGGAAGAGCGCCGCGAACGTCGGCACCAGGAAACCCAGCGAGAACACCCGCTCCACGAACGCCCCGAGCCGTCCCTCCGTACGGGCGATGGCGAAGGCCGCCGGAATGGCGAGCCCCAGGGTGAGAGCCAGCGCCAGCACCGTGACCAGCACGGAGTTGACGACGGCCGGCCCCAGGTCCGCGGACGAGAAGGCCTCCCCGAAATTGTGCAGGGAGAACGAGGTCGGCAGGGAGAACGGGCTCCCGAAGATCTGGTCGTTCGTCTTGAACGCCGAGACCAGCAGGTAGTAGAGGGGGACCACCAGCAGCGCCGCGTACAGCCACGCGAGGACGTGGGCCGGCAGCCAGGACCTTCCGAACTTCATGGAACCGCTCCGATCAGTAGTTCTGGCGGAAGACGCGACGGATGGTCAGCAGCCCGGCCAGACCGACCAGGAACAGGACCACACCGACGGTCTGGCTGTAACCCAGGTCGGCCGCGATGAACGCCTTCTGGTACACGAGGAAGGACAACGTTGTCGACGAACTTCCCGGGCCGCCCTGGGTGAGCAGCAGCACGTTCTGCGCGGAGCCGAAGAGCGTCCACAGGAACTGAAGCATCGTCACGACACCGACGAAGTCACGGATGACGGGGAAGTGGATGCGCCACATGGCACGCCAGTGTCCGGCGCCGTCGAGCTGGGCGGCCTCACCGATCTCGTCCGGCACACTGCCCAGCCGGGCGGCGAACAGCACCGCCGTGAATCCGATGCCGCTCCATACGTCGAGGACGATCAGGCAGTAGAGGGCGGTGGACGGCGAGGCGAGCCAGGCGTCGGCCATCGATCCCAGACCGACCTTGTCCAGCCCGCCGTTGAGCAGACCGTCCGGCGACAGGACCGCGTAGAACACCATGGCCTTGGCCGGGGTGGAGATCAGGCCGGGGATGAAGAGCAGGTACCGCAGGACGCGGTGGCCCGGCGGCTTCTGGGCGACGTAGTACCCCAGCATGTACGCGCACACGATCATCACGGGCAGTGCGACGACGAGCTGGACGGCCGTGTTGCCCACCGCGTCCCAGAAGACCGGGTCGTCGAGTACGGCGCGCACGTTGTCGAGACCGGCGAAGGAGACCGGCTGGAGCATGCCGGGCCAGTGCAGGGCGGCGATGACGAAGATGGCGACCAGCGGGCCGACCATGAAGACGAGGTACCAGACCAGCGCCGGCACGGCGAGGATGACCCCGCCCTGCTTGCGGCGCGCAGGTGCGGCGGGAGACGGCGACGGCGGATCCGGCCGGCGGACCGAGGCGCCGCCCGGGGCGGACGAGAGCAACGTCATGAGGGGACTCGCAGAGGGCTCGGGCGCGCGGATCAGGCCGTGCGGTAGGCGGATTCCAGGGCGGAGCGCACGGCGGCCGCGCTCGTCCCCCGGGTGAATGCGGTGCTGGTCGCCGTGATCAGTGGCTGGGTGGCCGTCGGAGGTACATACAGGTCGGGCAGGAGGACCTGGCCGACCCGGTCACCGAGCTGCTGTGCCTTGGCCACCAGCGGGAAGTCCTTGCTGACCGTGTCCGTCACCAGAGCCATGTCCCGCCCGCTCTCGGTGATGAAGCGCGAGACCACCTCGGGCCGGTACATGAAGCGCAGGAACTTCTCGACGGAAGACAGCTTCTTGACGCCGTTGGGGCTGATCCAGAAGCCGATGAGGGTGTACGAGCGCAGGATCGTCGGCTTGCTGTGAGAGGCGCCGGGGGCCAGCGGCCAGCCGCCGACCTCGGTGTGGCTCGCCGGCTTCGGGGCGACCTTCGCCAGCGCCGAGGACATCGCGGACTGGATGGCCGCCGCCTCGGTGTTGTACTGCGTGGTCATCGTGTCGGAGGTCAGCCCCTGCGCCTTGTCGGCGAAGACACCGGCGTCGCGCAGCTGGACGAAGTAGTCGATGCCCTCGCGGGCGCCCCTGCTGCCGCTGAAGTCGCCGCTCGTGTAGACCTTCCTGGCCTCGTCGGGCGTGAGGAAGGTCTGGATGATCTGGGCCAGCAGCTTCTGCCCGGTCCAGTCGTTGCCGCCGACGGTGACCGGGGCTATGCCCTTGGCGCGCAGCCTGCGCGCGGCACCGATCAGCTGGTCCCCGGTGGTGGGGACGGAGCCGACGCCGGCGCGGTCCAGCAGGGCGGTGTTGTAGGCGACGGGCCAGTTGGTGGCGAAGTACGGGAAGGCGCGCAGCCTGCCCTTGCCGTCGGTCCACTCCGCCAGAGCGGCGGGCAGGACGCGCTCGCGCAGCCCCCAGTCGTCGAGGTACCCCTTCACATCGACGGTGGCGCCGACATCGGTCCAGGCCAGCGTCTTGTCGTAGAGATTGACCATGACCACGTCCGGCTCCTTGCGGGCCAGCCGGGAGGTCTCGTACACCTGCGGAAGATCGTCGCCGTTGACGAGGTTCTTGACCCGGAGGCCGGGGTTCTCGTCCTCGAACGTCTTCACGACGGCCTTGTAGGTGGGGGAGCCCGGTGCGGTGGTGCCGAGCTGGGTGTGGACGAGCAGGGTGTCGGGGTCGGAATCGGCCGAGGCGAGTGTGGAACAGCCGGACAGAGCGGGAATTGCGGTAGCGGCGGCGAGGCCGGAGCCTGCTGCGAGGAAACCGCGCCGACTCAGGGATGAGCGCACAGCGGGATGTCTCCAACCAGGACGTTAACCATGTGGTTAATCGATGTACCAGTGGGCTGCGAGAAACCTAGAGGCGCTTGATGGAATGGTCAACCCCCGGTTGCGCATGCTGAATATACGGACATATTGGCCAAGTTGGGGGTCGGTGTGCTGGCGCTCAAGTGGGTGGGGAGGGGCGCCACGACGTCGCGTGAGCGCCGCACGACCTGCTCGCCCGCGGCGGATTCTCGCGTCCACCCGATCCGGCGCTACTCGCCGACTCCACGCCGGAGCACCCACGCCCTCGAGAGCCTCCTCAGGGCGGCCCGCCGGACCCGGAGTCTCTCGAGCCCTTCGCGTTCCCCCTCACCCTCACCCGAGGGCGTTGATCGCCGCACGAACCGGATCTTGGCGACCGAGGAAATCCGTGTTGTCCGCCCACTGGTCCACGCTCCCGGACAGGGGCATGCCCCGCAGAACCGGATCGGTGATCGTCCGTTCCAGAGCCTGCGCGAAACGTTCGGCGTGCAGCACCTGGAACGGGCGGCTGTGGTACCGCCGCCGTGTCGGGTCCACGTACTCGGCGAGCCCCGTGTCGTTCTGCAGAGCGGCCACGATCTCGTAGGCGTCGCAGAGGTGCTGCTCGCGCGCCGGGTATTCCGTTGCCGTCACCGCACCCCGCAGGGACGGCATCAGGCCCTCGGCGACCGGCAGTCGGCCGAACGCACTCCCCAGCCACTTGCCGTAGGGTGCGTACCGTCGGCCGAGGAGCAGGCACAGTCGCATCAGGTCACGCACCAGCCGCCCGGTGACCACGGCCGATCCGAGATCGTCCCCCACCTCGGCGCAGCGCCCGACGAATGCTTCCTCCTGGGAGATCCGCTGCCACTGGCAGGCCAGCAGGTACCGCCACACCTCATCGGGGTACCAGGCCAGCCTCCGACGGGCTGCCGTGAGCGTGCCGAGCCCGTCGTGGAACACTGCGCCGCCGGTGACCTCGGCGAGCCTCTGCTGCGGCATCGCCAGCCAGTCACCCACCGTCGGTTCGCCGGACGCCGCACCGGGGCCGAGCTGACCGGTCAGCCACGCGCCGACGTCGTTCACCGCGACACGGTGGTCCACCGGGCCGTCCGTGCGCTCCATGAGACCGATCGGGTCGGCCGGGTCACCATGACGGAAATGGGTCGGCCAGCCCCGCACGTCCTTGGGCAGTCGTTCCCCCAGGAGCTTGTGCAGGTCGGCCCCGAGATCGGCAGCCTCCTTCGGTGCGAGGAAGAGATCCAGGCGCGGGCCCCACTCGTGATCCGCCGACCGTGCGGTATCAAAACCAAGCACCTCCGATCCGGCACCGACCCTCGCGGCGGAGTGCTGAAGGCCCGGATACGCCTCATCGAGGATCGGCCGCACCGCTTCCTCGTAGAGGATCCGCGACAGCTCAAGGCCGGGAAGGAACTCGGGAGCGGGATGCATCATGCGATCACTCTGCGGTGCAAGGACCGCGAAAGCCACCGGGTATCGCCCTGCGCCCCTGCGCTCGGGAGCGGCCGACGTGGGGGGGCGCCGTGACCGACCGGCACGCGCCTGCCCGAAACAGAAGGCGGGGGGCGAAGAACGCCGGTACGGCATGGGCCTGTTCGCTGCGTTCCGCGTGCCTTCGGCTGTGCGAAACGGAATGGGAGTACTCCTGCACCGGTTCCCCTTCCCCGCAGCGGTGCGAAGTCGCAAGCAGTGCTTCCGATTCCGAGACTGCCCAGGGTCACCATGACGGGTGGCGGCCAGGTTCAGGTCTGGGTGTGGAGGTGGTTGCGCTTCCCGTCGTGATCGAGGATGCACAGGATCTCGGCCGGTCCGCCGTGGGCCTTGATGGCATGGGGGATCATGGTGGAGAACTCGGCTGCCTGGCCTGTCTCGACCCGCATGGCGCGCTCGCCGAGGATCAGCGTGACGGTCCCCGACAGGACGGTGAACCAGTCCTTGCCGGGGTGGACCCCGAGCTGGTCGACTCCCGGGCCTTGCGCTTCGTCGGTGATGCGCATCTTGGCGACCGTCATTCCGGCCGGACCGGATCCGCGGTTCAGGAGCCAGGTGGTCAGCCCGCGCTGCTCGTCGCGCTGGGGCCTGATCACGACGTCGTCGTCATCGACGGTCTCCACCAGCTGGTCGAGCGAGGTGCCGAGTGCCCGGGCCAGTGAGGTGAGCTGGTCGAGGCCGATGCGCCGGTGGCCGGTCTCGATGCGGCTCAGGGTGGACGGGCTCAGGAAAGCGCGCTCCGCGAGGCTGTCGAGCGACCAGCCGCGTGCCTGCCGCAGGCTCCTGATGCGCATGCGGACCGTGCTGTCCAAGTCGCTTTCTTGCGTCATACGCAAGAGCATATGCCGTTACCGCAAGGCGCGACTATCGTCGAAGCATGAACACCACCGACACCGGCGACCTTCACGCGCACGCGCACCCGCATCACGCCGGGGACGATGCAGGCACCGTCGCGATGGCCGAGCTCCTGGAGCTCGACGCCGAAGTGCTGGAGGGCTACGTCTCGGAGCTGACCGCCTGGCTCGGGGAACTGGCCGTCCGGGAACCCGGTCACATCGTCGACCTGGGCAGCGGGACCGGGACCGGTGCCATCGCACTGGCGCAGCGTTTCGCCCAGGCCGACGTCACCGCTGTGGACCTGTCCCCTCAGATGCTCCGGCGACTGTCGAACAAAGCGCTCACGCTCGGGCTCGCCGACCGGGTGCGGGGGGTTCAGGCTGATCTGAACGAGGGCTGGCCGGCGCTCGACCCCAGTGACCTCGTCTGGGCGGCCGCCTCCCTGCACCACATGGAGGACCCCGACAGCGTTCTGGCCGGAGCATTCGCGGGCCTGCGGCCGGGAGGACTCCTGGCCGTCACCGAGATGGACTTCTTCCCCCGCTTCCTGCCCGACGACATCGGGGTAGGCCGCCCGGGCCTGGAAGCGCGCATCCACACCCTGCTGAACCCGGGCCCGGCCGCCGACTGGACCGATCACCTGGCCCGTGCGGGATTCGTCCTGGAAGCCGAGCGGCCCTTCGTCGTCAACCTGCCGGCCCCGCTGCCCGCCGCCACGGCCCGCTACGCGCAGGTGTGCCTGCGGAAGCTGAGCTCGCACCTCGATGGCCGGTTGCCCGCCGATGACCGGGCCGCACTTGATGCCGTCATCGACGGTGACGGCCCCCACGGAGTCCTGAGGCGTGAAGACCTCACTGTCCGGACCACCCGGACCACTTGGGCGGCCCGCCGCCCATGAACCCGTCGGACGTGCCCAAATGCCCGCCGACGACCGGCGCGCCGACTGAAACTCCCTACCGTGCCAGCCGGAAAGGGCGGAGACTCCTCCCATGGCTGACATGGGATTGTTCCGGGAGGCGGTCACCGCATGGGCGGCGGGTGGTCCCGGCGACCCCGCGCGGGAGCTCGCCGCGGGACTGGCTGTCCGGGCGGTCGTCCTGCTCGAAGGACCGAGCGACGTCGCAGCGGTCAGCGCGCTGGCCGCGAGCCGCGGCCGGAACCTGGCAGCCGAAGGAGTCTGCGTACTGTCGATGGGCGGCGCGATGAGCGTCGGGCGCTTCGCACAGATCCTCGGGCCCCCGGGCCTCGGCCTCCGGCTCACCGGACTGTGTGACGAGGCGGAGACCCGCTACTACGCACGGGGCTGGGAGCGGGCGGGTGCGGCACAGGAGGGGTTCTTCGTCTGCGCCGCTGATCTGGAGGACGAGCTCATCCGCGCACTGGGCGTGAGACGGGTGGAGGAACTCGTCCGCGCGGAGGGCGACCTGCGTTCCCTGCAGACCTTCCTGCGCCAGCCCGCACAGCAGGGCCGCACCTCGCAGCAGCAGTTCCGGCGCTTCCTCGGAACGAAGAAGGGGCGCAAGATCCGCTACGGCCACGTCCTCGTCGAGGCCCTCGAGCCCGACCGTGTACCCGCCCCGCTCGACGACCTGCTCACCAGCCTCTAGCCGTCAGGGGCGAGCAGCGGACGGGTCGCGCGGGCAGAGGTAGAACAGCTCGGGGTCGCCCTCGTCCAGACCGTGGAGCAGGCCGACCGGGCTCCAACCCGCACGCTGGAGCAGCCGCTGCATCGGCTGGTTGGACACGTTCGTCGAGGTGAACAGCTTCGGGGTGGTGCGTGAGGCCGCCGCGTGGTCCAGCAGGCGGGCACCCACGCCCCGGCCACGGGCGTCGGGTGCCACCATGAGCATCGTGACAAACCCCTGCTCGAAGAATGTGTACTCCACCACGCAGTAGCCCAGGGCTCCCGACGCGTCCTCGGCCATGGCGACAAGGCCCTTTCGGCACCACCGCTCGATACTCAGGTGCCGTTCGCCGGTGCCCTCCGCTGCCACCGAGTCGATCTGCAGCAGCGCGTCCGCGTCCAACTCACTCGCGCGGCGCACGGCGAACTTCCCGAGATCCTCTACGGCCATGAGGGCCATGCTGTCAGTCGGTTGCGTACGTTTGCACACCGTCCGGTGGCCGCCGTCAGATTGCGGAGTTCTGCTTCAGGACCGACACAGCGGCTACGGTCCGGTATCCGCGCCACTCGAGGGCGGCTGCCGGCGAGTAACTTGCGAAATCGACCAACCAGCCGCCGTCGTCCTGCTGTTCGGCAGCCAGGCGGCTCAGTTCGGCGTCGATGACGTCCGCGTCGTACAGCGTGCGTGCGGGACGGCCTGGAGCGGGGGCGATGTCGAGCGGCCGGATCACCTCGTCCACGGAACCGCCCGCGACGGGCAGCAGGCCGCCGGCGGGGATGAACCGGCGGAGGCCGTCGAGCAGGGCTCCCGCTTCCTGGCGGGTCTCGGACGCGGCGTCGAGGAAACGGATCGCGAACGACAACTCGACCGCGTGGGGGCTGTCTCCGATCGCTTCGATTGCGGTCAGGCAGTACTGCGTCGCACGGTCGAGCCATGGATGGGCGGCGACGTCGGAGTCGTGCGCGGCCACCCGCAGGGCCGCGCCGGCTGCGAACGAGGTGCTCTGCAGGGTGGAGACCTTCGGATCGGCCTGCGCCCAGAACGGTGCGCAGCCGCTTGCGTCCTTGACCGGCAGCGCCAAGGGCAGGCCGCCGTCGGGTAGGGAGACCGACGCGAGCCAGTCGCACAATTGAACCGCGTGGGGTGTGGTGACAGGAGCGATGTCCTGGAACACCTCGAACGCGTGCAGCGCGCCTGCGGGCTGGCTCTCGGGCGCACGCAGGTCCGGTTCGAGCCCCCAGCCGTACCCGCCGTCCGGATTGCGGTAGCCGTCCACGGCGGCGAGTGCGGAGCCGGCGTCGGCTTCGCCGAGGAGCAGTTCGAAGCGCCGACGATCGAGTACGCGGGCGTGCATGGCCATGAACGAGGTGGCCGCGGAGAGGTCTGCAGTCATGGATCCACCATGGCACCGTCGGCGGCGTTCGGCTTGAACGTTCTGACAGGTCTCGCTTCGGCAGCCCGGACGGGCTATCGAAGCCGTGGCCCGTCCGCTTCCCTCCGCTTTCCGTCCCGGTCCTGGGTAGCTCGAATGGCGCCTTTCCGACTGACGGAACCCTCCCCCGACCGCCCACAATGGCAGGCGCATGACATGAGTGACATGACGTCGTCGCACCACGGGGAGGGAACATGAATGCGCACCGGACAGGTAGACCATTCCGCGGAGCGTTCCGCGCAGCCACCTCGGCGGTTGCCGCGATGGCCCTGCTGCTCGGCTGGTTCACCGTCACCGCATCGGCGGCGTACGCGCAGGAGTCGGGCGGCACGGCCACCCGGGCGGTCGGCAATGCCCTCGAGGTACGTGGCGGAGACGTCATCTACAGCAACGCCGGAACGCGCTGCACCGTCGGCTTCAACGCCCGCAGCGGCAGCACCCTCTACGGGCTGGTGACGGGTCGCTGTGCCCAGGGAGCCGGCAATTGGTACGCGGACGCGAGCCTGAGTGTGTTCGTCGGCACCACCGCGAGCGCGAGCTTCCCCGGCAACGACTACGCGCTCGTCCGCTACTCGAGTTCGTCGGTGGTCTTCCCCGGCGAGGTCTCGCTCGGCACCGTCGGCCGGGTGCAGGACATCACGGGCGCCGCGCATCCGACGGTCGGTCAGTCCGTCTGCCACGTCGGCCGGGTGACTGGATACCACTGCGGCACGGTCACGGCCGTGAACGTCACGGTCAGCTACCCCGAGGGGGCTGTGAGCGGACTGTTCCGCTCGAACATCTGCTCCGAGCCGGGCGACGTGGGTGGCCCCGCGTTTGCCGGCAGCACCGCACTCGGGGTCATCGTCGCCATCACCGGAAACTGTGCGACAGGAGGCGCCACCTACTACCAGCCGGTCGTGGAGTGGCTGTCGGTGTACGGCCTGTCCCTTTACTAGGGCTTGTCCAGGCGATCACCCGTCCCTGCGCCTCGATGATATTTTGACCGGAATCGTGGAGGGGCGGACGAGTCAGTGGACGTTGACCTGCGGCGCGCGGCTGCCGTGGCGCTGGCCGAACTCGGACGAAGCGATGACTGGCGTGACCGGGCGGACGCCGGTCACAGCCTGGCAGGGTTCGCCGAGATGCCGGAGGCCGTAGAGCCCCTGCTGGGGCTTGTGCTCGACTCTGGTGACACCTTCGTCACCCGGCGGACCGCGGAGGGCTTGCTTCGGCGAAAGGACACGGCCGGACTGACGATCGTCGCGTCCGCACTGGCAGTCGCCAACGACAACCATGCCGATTGGATCCACACCGCAGTCGTCGATGTCTTCAGCATCTTCTCGGACGACCTGGACGAGGCGCTACGGATCTACGAGGAGATGGCGGGCGACAAGGACGATCGCGTTGCCCGGGGGGCCCGTCGGCTGCACGAGAGCCTGGCAGGGATCGATCCCGTTCTTCGCCCTTCATAGCGGGGGTTCGACGGCCTGGAGGTACTGGCTGCGTCCAGCCCGGGAGCCCGCCGCCGGGCCGTTCGCGGCACTCAGTCACATCGGCATCAGTGAGGTGAGTGTCCGGTGCGATCTCCGCTCCGGCACCCGGCACCGCCGATGTAGTAGGCGTTGAGGTAGTTCGGACCCGCACCTGGCAGTTGCGTAGGTCCGGGGCTGACACAGAGATGGAAGTCGTTCCCGCTGCCGCCCCCTCTGACATCGACATGGACCAGCACCGTGGTCTCACCGCAGTGGTTGTATGCGGCGAACTGGGACTCCCGGACGCTGTACCGGAAGAAGCCGCACTGCGGGGCAGAGCTCGCACCTGCTTGCCGCACTTCCGGACCAAGGACGGATTCTGCAAAGGACGGACCCACGGAGGTCGCCATTGCAGTGGCGATGAGCGCGCTCGACGCCAGTGCGACGGCGACTCGAGGAGATTTGGTCAGGGAGAGCTTCACGAACATTCCTTACGGCGAGCCATAACGATGGACGACGAGCTGATTGCATTCGGCGGCGCCACGACACCAATTGCGCAGCCACTCACCGGCAGAATCACCATAACTCTACGTGTGTGGGTTGTGGCTTTATGTCACCGAATCGAGTGGTGGGGCGAAATGAAACTCCAAGGGGCAGCATCTTCGGGATGATTCCGCCGATCGCCGCCGACGTCGCGAGCCTGGAAGCAGGGTGGTCACCTGGCTCCCGGACTGTCCCGCACGCCGCTCTTCGCCTGCCTTCCCGAGGACGCGGTCAGTCGCTGGGCGCCCGGGCGCCGCACCCAGCTCGCAGGTACCGTCGGCCGTTCCGGTCCACTCTGCGGCACGATCAACGAATTCCAGCGGGCTTCGGGTCAAGCCGCCCGGCAGTGCCGGCCGTGTCGCAGGCGTGCCGTCGAACATCACGGAGTGATGGTGATCTTCCCTACGTGAGTGCCGCGCCGAAATTCCTTCTGGGCGGCACGGAGTTCGGTCAGTCGGTAGTTCCCGGCGATACGCGGCCGTACGGTGCCGGCCCGAGCCAGATCGGCCAAGGAGGCGAAGTGGGCGCGGGTGTGCATCGAGGAGCCGATGAGGCTGAGGTTGTGCAGGTACAGGCGGCGCAGGTCGAAGGTGACGACGGGTCCGGCGACAGCTCCGGCGATGACCCAGCGGGCACCATCGCGCAGCGCGGGCAGGAGGTGCTCGAGCCACGGTCCGCCGGCCACGTCCGCGACGGCATCCAGTCCCTCGGGCGCCAACTCCCTCAGCCGGCGTCGTAGCTCTTCGGGGTCTGCCTCCCGGGAGACGACGGCCGCGGCGCCTGCCTCCCGCACCGCGGCCGCTTTGGACGCGCTGGTGAGCGCCACCACCCGTGCGCCTCGTGCCGCGGCGAGCTGGACGAGCGCGAGTCCGACGCCACCGGAAGCACCGGTCACCAGCACCGTCTCCCCGCCCCTGACGCGGGAGCGTTCCAGCATGCCCAAGGCCGTGCCGTAGGCCACCGGAGGGCGGCGAGTTCCTGGTCCGAGAGCGGGGAGGCACTCATGTCGTGGACGCGGGCGGCATCGACTGCGACATAGGAGGCGAAGCCGCCGTCCGCTTCGCTGCCGAGCAGTCCGACGGGCACGGCGTCGTCGCGCTCATCCGCGTAGAAGGCTGGATCGACCAGAACCCGGCGACCCACCCACGCGTCGGGCACGTCCTGGGCTGTTTCGCTGATGACGCCCGCGATGTCGCCGCCCTGGATGCGGGGGAAGTCCAAGACTCCGCGCCAGCCGGCCTTCGCCTCGGGACGACCAGGAAGCCCGTAGGCGCCCTCCCTGGTCCACACGTCAGTGTTGTTGACAGCCGCCGCGCCCACGCGCACCAGCACCTGCCCGGGCCCCACGACGGGGAGCGGCCAGTCGGCCCGAAGCTCGAGTGCCTCCGGGCCTCCGTGCCGGAACAGAACGGCGGCAGTCATCACGGTTTCGTTCACCCGCCCATTCTGCGGGCAAGGATCACGCCCACCGAGGGTTGAACGAGCGGGTGTCGTACGTCGCGCCGGCGATCACCCCCCGCGAAGCCGCCGGGGCTGCCGGGGAGCAGACGCTGACAGGGCGTCATGCCCCGGCACCTGGCCGTACCCCACGTCATGAGCACCCCGGCCCTTCCTATGCGCCTCGCCCGCCGCCTATGCGTCCTGCCGCCCGATGCATGGCACCGCCCGGCCGGAGGCGGTTCAACTGAACCCAGAGAACCCGGAACCGGTCGATTGCACATCACCCACACGGGAGGCGTCCGATGACAACACCTCTGGCCGACTACGCTCAGTTCGCCGGAAAGCGGATCGCGATCGTCGAGCACATGCAGAACCACCCCTTCGTCCTGGGCCTGAAGCAGGCTCAGGAACACGGCCTCGAAGTGTGGCTGCTGACGGGTGACCGGTCCTGGTACACCCATGGACACGACTGGGACACCCACCCGCTGTCCATCGTGGACCGTGTGATCGACGTCGACACCACCGACCTCGACGCCGTGCTGGCCGCAACCACCGGCGAGGACGGTGCGCCCCTGGTGGACGGCCTCACCTCGTTCTCCGACTACCACACCGAGCTTGCGGCGCACGCCGCGCGCCGCCTCGGCCTGCCGGGGCCCGACCCGGACGCAGTGCGCACCGCCAACATCAAGGACCACCTGCGGATCGCGCTCGGCGACCAGCCGTTCAACATCCCCCATGTGCTGGTCAGCCACCGGGGCCAGCTCGAGGAGGCGGCCCGCAGGCTCGGCTTCCCGATGATCGCCAAGCCCCCGGCCGAAGCGATCAGTTACGGGGTGCGCAGGGTCGACGACCTCGCGGGGCTCATCGAGGCGTGGGAGGAACTCTCCACCGTCCGGCACAGCCTCCGCGGCCAGCCCCGCTCCGGTGACGTCCTGCTCGAGCAGTACGTCGAGGGCGAGGAGGTCAGCGTCGAGACGATGACCGTGGACGGGCACACCCATGTCTTCGGCGTCACCTCCAAGGACCTCTTCGGCGACCCCGCGTACATCGAGTGCGGGCACACCTTTCCCGTACCGCTCCCCGACGACGAGCGCGACGAGCTGTACAGGGTGGTCCGCACGACCCTGGAGATGATCGGCTACCGGCACGGCCCCTGCCACACCGAGGTCCGGCGCACCGAGTCCGGCTGGCGGATCATCGAGGCCAACCCGCGCACCCCGTCCAGCTGCATGACCATGCTGGTGACCGACGTCACCGGCCGCAGCCCGATCCTGGACGCCTGGCTGCTCACCATCGGCGTCACCCCGCCGATCGAGCCGGTCGTCCACCGCGGCGGCGCCGCCGTCCGCATGATCTACCCCACCCGGCGCGGGACCCTCGCGCGCATCGACGGGCTGGATGCCGCGGCGGCCGTGGCGGGCGTCCAGGTGCTGCTGCACGTGGAGAAGGGCGACCACCTGCTCCAGCGCATGGACAACTCCTCCTGCGTCGGATTCACCTACTGCAACGGCCCCGACCGGGTGGCCGCCCAGGAACTCGCGGACAAGGCCGCCGCCCTGCTGGACTTCGTCGTCGAGGAAGACCTTCGGTGAGCCCGTATACCGAACCCGTCGCACCGGCGGGCCCGGACGGCGTACGCGCGGTCGTCAACGCCGACGGGCTGGAGGCGGCGGGCTGGAACTCGCTGCTGGGGGCGGAGGACTTCTTCCAGACCCCCCGGTGGCTCACCGTGCAGGAGCACAACTCCGGTACGGCGATGGACTTCCTCGTACGCGACCGGGCCGGCACCCCGGTCGCCGGGCTGGTGACCGCATGGGCCGACACCTCCGTCGCCTGGCTCCTCGCCCGGCCGGACGCCATGCTGAAGCGCGCCCTGGAACAGGACGTTCCGGAGGCCGCCGGCGTGCTTCGCGATGTCGCCGCGGGTGGCCCGGACACCCTGCTGCCCTCTTTGGTGTGCGGAGGACGACACCTGGGCCGGACCCGGACGCTCGCTTCCGCCGACGCCACGGAGGAGGACCTCGCCGCCCTGCTGGACAGGGCCGAGACGATGGCGGCGGACCGGAACGCGGCCACCGTCTGCTTCCCGCACGTCGACGTACGTGACACCTCTCTGGTCGCCCTGCTGGAGCGCCGCGGATACAGCAACCACCCCTCCGACCACTACGCATGGCTGGACATCCCGCCGGGCGGCTTCGAGCAGTTCGTCGAGGAGATGAGCGCCCACCGCCGCCGCCGGGTACGCCTGGAACGCCGGGCGCTCACCGAGGCCGGCGTCGAGGTGAACGTCGAGCCGCTGACCCAGGCGCTCTGCACCCGCCTCGGACAGCTCGACGCCAACCTCCTGCGCAAGTACGGGAATCCGGCCAGCGACGAGGGCTCCGCCCGCATGATCGGACGGATCGCCGAGATCATGGGCGACGACGTCCTGGTGTCCGTGGCGCGGCAGCGCGGCAGCATCATCGGCTTCGGCATGGTGCTGCGGTCCCGGGCCCGCGGCGAGGAGCAGTGGTACGGACACCGCGCCGGGTTCGACTACGAGGCCCAGGGCAAGCTGCCGCTCTACTACGACGTCCTGTACTACCAGGTGCTGGACGCCGCCGCCAAGGAGGGCGCCACCGTCCTGCACGCCGGGATCGGCAGCGTCAAGGCGAAGCTCGCCCGCGGCTGCCAGGTCAGCGAACAGCGCTCCTACCTGCTGCCGATACCCCGTACCGAAGGCAACGCGGGCGCGCCCGCCGACGACCGGGAGACGACCACACGATGAGCGCCGTGACCGACCTCCAGGAAGGCGGCGGCTGGAACGCCGCCGTCGGAGCGAGCGTCAGCCCCTCCGTCCGTCGCGGGGGCACCCTGCGGCTGGTGTCCTCCGCCGACGTCGACTCCCTCGACCCCGCACGGACCTACTACGTCTGGGTGTGGCTGCTGCAACGCCTGCTCAACCGAACCCTGATGGCCTACCCCACCGACCCGGGACCGGCGGGCCTCGTCCCCGTACCCGACCTCGCCGAGGCGCCCGGGGTACCGAGCGACGGCAACCGGACCTGGACCTACCGGCTCCGCGAAGGCGTCCGCTTCGACGACGGCACCCCGGTGACCTCGGCCGACGTGCGCTACGCCGTCCAACGGATCTTCGCCCAGGACGTGCTCCCCGGCGGCCCGACCTACCTGGTGCCGCTCCTGGACGACCAGGACCGCCCGTACTCCGGGCCCTACCGGGACGACAGCGAGGACGGCCTGCCCGCCGTGCTCACCCCCGACCCGCGCACGATCGTCTTCCGGCTGCGCACCCCGTTCTCCGACTTCGACCATCTGATGGCCCAGCCCTGCGTCTCCCCGGTGCCCCGACAGGCCGACACCGGCGCCCTCTACGGCGAGGACCCGCGCTGCACCGGTCCCTATCGTGTGGCCCGTCACCGGCCGGGCAGCAGGCTCCTGCTGGAACGCAACCCCCACTGGGACCGGTCCACCGACCCCGTGCGGCCCGCCCTCCCGGACCGGGTGGACGTCACCATCGGCCTCGACCCGGACGAGATGGACGAGCGGCTGACGGCGGGGGAGTTCGACATCAACCTGGAGGGCCGCGGCCTCCAGCACGCCGCCCAGCACCGCCTGGCCGATGACCCCGTACTGCGCTCACGCACCGACAACCCGAGAACGAGCTTCCTGCACTTCGTCTCGCTCCAGCCCCACATACCGCCCTTCGACAACGTGCACGTACGCCGGGCCGTGCACTACGCGGCCGACAAGATCCTTCTCCAGGAGGCACGCGGCGGGCCCGTCACCGGAGGCGATCTGACCACCGCGCTCTTCCCTCCGAGGCTCGCCGCCCACCAGCCGCTGGACCGCTACCCGACCGGCCCGGATCTGCGCGGAGACCTCGATGCCGCCCGTGCCGAACTCCGGGCCGCCGGACTGCCCCACGGTTTCGACGCGGTCATCGGCACCCAGCGCGGCAAGTTCCGGCTGGTCGCCGACGCGGTCGTGGAGTCCGTCGCCCGGGTAGGCATCCGGCTGACCGTCAAGGAACTCGACGTCGCCACCTACTTCAGCCAGGGCGCGGGTTCACCGGAGACCATCCGCAAGCACGGGCTCGGCCTGATCGTCACCGACTGGGGCGCCGACTTCCCCACCGAGTACGGCTTCCTGGCACCCCTGGTGGACGGCCGGCTGATCCGTCCCGGCGGCGGCAACTGGAACATCGCCGAACTCGACGACCCGAAGATCAACGAACTGATCGACACGGGGCTGCACACCGCCGAGCCCGCCTCCCGCGCCGAACTGTGGCGCGAGGTGGAGCGCCGGGTCATGGACCATGCGGTCATCCTCCCGCTGGTCCACGACAAGACCCTGCACTACCGGGGCCCCCGCGCCACCAACGTCTATGTGCACCCCGCCTTCGGCCTGTACGACATCCAGGCCATGGGCGTCACCGATACCCGCACCGACCGGGAGAACGACACCGTATGAACAACGCAGCAGCGGATCTCCGCTTCGTCCCGCTGGACGCCGGTGACACGGCCACACTCGACGCCTGGGTCCGGCTGACCACGGACAGCGCCGAGGACGTCCCGCTGTCCGCCGCACCGCCCTGCGTGGCGGACCTGACCGGGTCGGTGCGCTTCGCACCGCCGGACACCACCCTGGCCGGCGAGGTCGCCCTCCTCGGCGGCCAGGCCGTCGGCGCGCTGCGCCTCGTGCTCCCGGACGGGGCGCCCGTCGCCGTCGTCGACCAACTGCTGACCGCACCGAAGGAGCGCCGCCAGGGGATCGGGACCGCCCTGTTCCGGCGGGCCCGTGCCCTGGCCGGACAGCACGGCCGCACACTCCTGGTCGCCGATCTGGTCCAGGCGCTGCACGGCGGGCCGCCCCGGGACGAGGGCCCGGCCGTGTTCGCGGCGGCGCTGGGCGCCACCCCGTCCGACGGCCCGGAGGGCGTCCACCAGTGGCTCGACCTGGACGCGCACGACCCGCCGGCCGACAACCTTCCCGAGGTCCCGGCCGGCTACCGGCTCCAGCGGTGGGGGACCGTCACGCCCGACGCGTTCGCGATCGCCGTGTCCGAACTCGGCCAGTCCCTCGGCGAGGCAGGCCCGGAAACCTGGGACCGGGGGCCCGAGGCGGTCCGCACCAGTCATGTGCGGCGCTTCGAGCGCATGCGGGTGGGCCGCGGGCGGCGCGCCTACCACGTGGGCGCCGTCCACGAGGAGACAGGCGAACTGGCCGGCTTCACCAGCGTCTCCAAGACCACGGGCAATCCGGAGCACGCACTCCAGGGCATGACGGTGGTGGCCTCCGCCCACCGGGGCCACCACCTGGGTCTGCTGCTCAAGCTCGCCAACCTCGCCCATGTACGGGAGTACGAGCCCCGGGTACGGCTGATCGAGACGGCCAACGCCGACGACAACCACCCGATGATCGCCCTCAACGAGGCAATGGGTTTCGTCCCTCAGGAGCGATGGGTCTCCTGGGAGGCACCGGTCGCCCCGGCCGGCTGACCGTCCGGTGGCTGCCCCCCGCGCCCCTCGTGGACGCGGGGGGCAGCCGTACCGCCCGTACGCTCGCGCAGGAAGCGCGGCAGCCAGCCCGTTCCGAGCAGCACCCCGGCGACCACGGCCACTCCGCCGGCCACCGCCCATCCGGTGGGCCGCTCGTGCAGCGCGAGCCAGGCACCGGCCATACCGACCACCGGCACCAGCATCGAGAACGGCGCCACCACACCGGCCGGGTAGCGCTTGAGCAGCGCCGTCCAGATCCCGGATCCCACGACGCTGCCCAGCACCGCGATGTAGACGAGCGCGACCAGGCCCGGCCAGCCGTCGGGGCCGAACGCCGACCCCAAGGCCCGCCATCCCGTGCCCGGTCCTTCCATCACGGCCGACAGCGCCAGCAGCGGCAGCGGCGGGATCACCGCCATCCACAGCGCGAAACGCAAGGGGTACGGGGGCTTCGCCCGGCGGCTCGCCAGGTTGCCGGCCGCCCAGCCGAGCGCCGCGAGGACCGTCAGTACCAGCGGCAGCAGCGGCGCCGTCCGCGCCCGGTCCACCGCGATCACCGCCATCCCCAGCACCGCCAGACCGATGCCGGCCAGCTGCCGCCCGGAGACGCGCTCGCGCAGCAGCAGCGCCCCCAGCAGCACGGTGAACGGTGCCGACGCCTGCACCACCACGGACGCCAGACCCGACGGCATGCCCTGCTCGATGGCGAGGAACAGCAGCCCGAACTGGGCGACGCCGAAGCCCAGTCCGTACCCGAGCAGCCAGCGCAGCCGCACCTGCGGACGCGGCACGAACAGGACCACCGGCACGGCCAGCACCAGATAGCGCAGCGCTGCCAGGAAGAACGGCGGGAAGTGGTCGAGGCCGACCCGTACCGCAAGGAAGTTCAGTCCCCAGAGCACGGCCACCAGCACGGCCAGCGACCGGTCCCGGGGGGTCACCGGGAAGTACCGGAGAGCAGGCCGGATTCGATGACGCGGCCGCCCATGCCCCGCAGGAACTGCCCGTCGCCGATGAGCTTCTGGTCGTCGGCACACTGCTGGAGCACGACCGTGTACCGGACGCCGCCGGCGTCCTCCAGCAGCCAGCAGAACATCATCACCCCGGGGCACGAACCGCCCTTGAACACCGCGCGGGGCCAGCGGGCCGAGTCGATCGGGACTCCCGGGTACGCCGTCAGGACGGCATCGACGACCCCGCTCGCGTCCCGTATCCCGTCCTCCACCAGTGCGCCCAGGACCCGTGCCACGTCCCAGGCGCTCATGTGCCAGTCCAGACCCAACCGGTGCACAGCAGGCCCGAGCTCGGAGCCGCGCACGGTCATCGGGCCGGCGATCCGCTCCAGCAGACGCCTGCGGCCCGCCTCACCGGAGCCGACCCACTCGGCCCGCAGCTCCGGTGCGCCCCAGCCGATCTCGAAGACCTCATGGCTCGTCAGGAACGGACGCAGCAGCGACGGATCGCCGTGCGCGGCGTCCAGTACGGCCCGCTCCACCGCGTCCCGGCCCAGCAGGTCCTGAATCAGGTCGGCGGCGGTGTTGTCGCTCATCGCGATCATCTTGTACGCCGTCTCGCGCACCGACACCCGGGAGCCGTCCGGCAGCTCCTGCATGTCACCGGTGGGCAGGCTCCGCAGGGCAGGGGAGATCGTCACCTCGTCGTCCCACCGCACGGTGCCTGCGGCCACCGCCTCCGCCAGTGCCCGCATCAGATACAACTTGTACGAGGAGCCGTTGGGCATCGGCCGGTCCGCGTCCTTGGCGTACAGCGTCTCCGTCACCCCGCCGGCCACCCGGGTCACCAGCGCCGACCAGGTCACTCCTGGTTGCTCCAGTGCCCGCGCCAGGTCGTCCCACGCGCGCACCGGCGGCGTCACCACTTCAGGGCCCAGATGCAGGACCCGGATCAGCCCCGTGGAGTCGAGCGTCAGCGACAGCGTGGAGCGGACCCCCGGCGGACCTTCCAGGGTCACCCACGACTTGTGGGCCACAGGCTGGTAGTCGACGACCGTGAACGGGCCCAGGTCGCGCCACTGTTCGAGCGTCGCGGCGAAACCCTGCGGATGCCGGGCCAGGAACACCGGGACGAAGTTCTCGGACAGGTCCTCGTCCCGGGGCGCCCCGGAGGTGGTGAGCAGCTCCACCGCCCAGCGGCTGCGGCGGCCGAGCGGGGTGTCGTCCCCGTCGAGCGCCGCCCGCGCGTCCGGGTGCACGGAGCCGTCGGAACCGGGCAGATCGATCATCATCGCTCCTCGACGGCCGTTGCCGACCGGTGGTGTCAGTCCTCGGTGACAGTGATGGCCGTGCAGGGGCAGAGTTCGGCGCACAGCCGGACCGTCTCGTGCAGTTCGGGCCGCGGTTCGGCCGCCAGCAGGACCACGGTGCCGGTGTCCGGGTCCTGGTCGAAGACCCGCGGTTCCGTCGCCGCGCAGCGGCCCATCGCACAGCAGGCGTCCGTGTCCACGGCCACGGTCAGCCGACCGGCGCTCACCAGGTCACCGGCAGCGAGCCGAGCCCGTAGCTGGACACCTCGTGCCTGAAGTCCAGTTCGTCGAACGGGACGGCGAGCCGGGCGCCGGGCATCCAGCGCAGCACGGCGGCCAGCATCTCCTCCAGCTCCACCTTGGCCAGCCACTGGCCGAGGCACTGGTGGATGCCGTGGCCGAAGGCCAGGTGGCGGCGGGCGTCCCGGTGCGGGTCCAGGGTGTCGGGGTCGGGGAAGACCGATTCGTCGCGGTTGCCCGCCGACAGGGACACGACCACGCCCTCGCCCGCCCGGATCGTCACCTCGCCGAGTTCCACGTCCTCCAGCGCGGCGCGGGCGAGGCCGTTCTGCACGATGGAGTGGTACCGCAGCAGTTCCTCGACCGCCTTGGGCAGCAGCTCGGGGTCCTTGGTCAGCGCCTCGGCCAGGCCCTGGTCGGTGACCAGGCTCAGCAGGCCGAGACTGGCCTGGCTGGTCGTCGTACCGTGCCCGGCGACCAGCAGCAGCCGGCACATCGGGACCATCTCCTCGACGGTCAGACTGCCCTTGCGTACCTGGTCGACGACGAGACGGCTCAGCAGGTCCTCGCCCGGCTCGGGCGTCCGCATACGCTCCTCGACCACGTCGCGCAGGAGGCCGTCCAGCTCGTCGCGGGCGGCGGCGACCTGCTCCGGCCGGTACCCGCGGTCGATGAGAATCCCCGCGCGGTTCTCGATCAGCTCACGCTGCTCGTCGGACACGCCGAAGAGCAGGGCGATCACACGGGAGGGGACGGGGATCGTCAGCCCGCGCACCAGGTCCACCGGACGCTCGCCCCCGACCAGTTCGCCGAGCATCCCGTCCAGGTGCTCCCGCAGCACGGGCCGCATCGCCTCGGCCCTGCCGTGCAGGAAGTCACGGGTGAGCATGGACCGCAGCCGCGTGTGGTCGGGGTCGTCCATGCGGATGAACGAGGCGGTGTGCGGCTTGTCCCGCACCAGGACGGACGTGGTCGTCATCATCGGGAAGCCGGGGGCGCTGGTCACCGCGGTGAACCTGCGGTCCGCGAGAACCGCGCGGACGTGCGGATGCGCCGTCACCAGCCACACCTGGCTGCCGTCCCACATCGTGATGCGGCTGGCGGCGGGGCCGGACCTCAGAAGGGCGAGCGGAGGGGGCGGATCGATCGGGGAGACGCGCTCCATCGGGTAGGACGGCGCGGCCGTCACCTTCGGGGATGCTGCGTCCTGCGTCATGGGTCCCACCTATCGCTGCACGGGCATGCCGACATGAAGTAGCGGCCCCATCCTCACCGCCCGCACCGCGACCTCCCCTACGGGGCGGACCGACCCGCATAACCAGCCACGAACGCACATAACAACGGCCACCGGGAGCCGTTCACCGGGCGTCGGCCCCCTGGTACCGTCGGCGCGCCGCACCGTCGGACGCCCTGTGTCGGCCGGATTGCCGGTCCGGCCCACCACCCCGAGAACGAGGACCACATGAGTTCATCGCTACAGGGACAAGTCGCACTCGTCACAGGCGCCGGCTCGGGAATCGGCCGGGCCACCGCACGCGCCCTCGCCGCAGCCGGAGCATCGGTAGCCCTCGCCGCCCGCCGCGTCGACCGCCTCGAAGCACTGCGCGGCGAACTGGAGGCGGAAGGCGCCGTGGTCCAGGTGCTCGACCTGGACGTCACCGACGAGCAGGCCGTGGCCGCCGCCGTACGCTCCACCGTCGACACGCTCGGCCGACTCGACATCCTGGTGAACAACGCCGGGCTGATGCTGCTGGGACCGGTGGAGAACGCCGACACCACCGACTGGGTCCGGATGATGGACACCAACGTCATGGGCCTGATGTACATGACGCACGCGGCCCTCCCGGAACTGATCAGGAACCAAGGCACCATCGTCCAGATCTCGTCCATCGCCGCCCGCGTCGTCGGACGCGGCAGCGCCGTCTACAACGCCAGCAAGTTCGCCGTCAACGGCTTCAGCGAGGGGCTGCGCCAGGAGGTCACCGAGCGCGGAGTACGCGTGGTGGTCATCGAGCCGGGCACCGTGGAGACCGAACTGCGCGACCACATCACGCACGCCCCGTCCAAGGCGGCGATCGCCGAACGCGTGGCCAAAATACGGCAGTTGCAGAGCGAGGACATCGCCGACGCGGTCCTGTACGCCGTCACCGCGCCCCCGCACGCCACCGTCAACGAGATCTTCATCCGCCCCACCGACCAGGCCTGAACCACGCTCCTCCCGGCGGGCGCCGCACTGCGCGGTGCCCGCCGTCGTGCTGTCCGGGGCCGCCTCCGGCGAGGGGAGCGAGAGGAGAGAACGCCTGCCTAACGTGAGCCGCAACAGGCCGTCACAGGTGAAGAAGAGGCGTCATCCATAACCGTAAGGAAGCCGTCCGTGCCTTCTGCGATACACGTGCCCTCCGTTCCCGACCGGTTGACGCGGTTGCCCCTCTCGCGTTCGGATCTTCGGCTGCTGGACGCGATCGGACAGTGCGGTGACCTCCCCGAAGCCGCCCGCAGGGCGGGACTGAGAACGGCAGCCGCCCAGCGCCGGCTCGACCGGCTGGACCAGGCCACCGGCCTGGGGCTGACGCTGCGCGGCGCGCGTACCGCACGGCTGAGCCCGGACGGCGCCCGCGTGCTCGTGGCGGGCCGGCGGTTCTTCCGCCAGGTCGACCAGGCCGTGCAGACCGAGATCTACGGGCGCGGCAGCGAGGCGCTGAACGCACCCCGCATCCTGAACATCGCCACCGCCGAACCGCTCATGGAGGACCTGGTCGAGGACGCGGCCGACACGCTGGGCATCCTCCTCTCCGTCAGCCACGACACACCCCACCAGGTGCTCCGTCAGCTCGCCGGGTACCGGGTGGACGCCGCGCACACCTGGGGCCTGAACGCCCTCTCCGACGCGGTCGAGCGCACCGTGCGCACGTACGAAGTCCTGGACGACCCGCTCTGGGTGACGCTGCCCCTCGGGCACCCGCTGGCGGGCCGCGACACGGTCTCCCTCGCCGATCTGCGTGACGACAACTGGGTGTCCGAGGCCGGGCCCCAGGCCGAGGTACTGGTGAGCCGCGTCTACCAGCTCGCAGGTCTCACCCCGCCCGCCCGCATCCAGGTCACCGGAGCGTCGGTGGCCCGGGGGATGCTGCGGCGCGGGGACGCCATCGGCCTCGGCTCCCCGGCCTGCCCGGCCGTGTTCGCCCCCTCGCTGGTCCGACGCTCGCTGGTCGAGCGGCCCCGGCGGGCCGCCGGACTACTGGTCGATCCCACCGTCGTCCCCGGCGCCCTGGCCCAGCAGCTGGCCGCGCTGCTCACCGCCCGCTGCCTGAGCAGGTTCACCCGGCACCACGGGGACATGCTGTGCGATCCGTGGTGGGCCGACTGGCTACGCGGTCAGCGAGCGGGGCTGGAGCGGCGCACCGACGCCGCACGCAGCCTCCAGGCCCCGCCGGCGCTGCCCGACGAGTCCGTCCAGGTCGATGTGGAGGACCTCCATCTGCTGCGCGCGGTGTCCGCCCACGGCAGCATCAACCGTGCCGCGACCGTCCTGTCCATCAGCCAGTCGGCTCTCACCCGTCGCATCCACCGGCTCGAACTCCGTCTCGGTGCAGGGCTGCTGCTGCGCAGTTCGCGCGGCACGGACCTGACGGCGCCGACCCGGCAGTTCCTGGCACGGCTGGCCGGCTTCGAGGCCGAACTCCGTACGGCGGGCCTCATGGGCGGCGCGGGGGACGCCCTGCCGCCGGCGGAGACGGGCGGCGGCACGCAGCGCCGCACGCACCGGGGCGGCGCGGTGCGGGCGGTACGGGCCGCGCCCCATCCTGGCTCTTATACAGATCTGACGCTGGCGACGTAGTAATTAGTGTCGATCTCGGGGGGCGCCGGAGCCTTGTGGGGGGGGGGCCGGGGCGC